>QHSC01000125.1 GCA_003220345.1 Candidatus Rokuibacteriota bacterium
GGCCTTGGCCCAGAACGGGTGAAACTTCGGGTCGCTCAGCTCCTCCTCGTTGACGCTCCCGCCGATGGCAGCCCCGCGCAGCCCGTACTTCTTGACTCCTTCCTCCAGCTGCTCGGCCGCGAGGTCCGGGTGCTGGAGAGCGACCGAAGCGAAGGCCACGAAGCGCTCGGGGTTCGCCGCGCACGCCTCGGCGAGCTTCTCGTTCTGGGTCCGGATGAGCTGGCGCGCGAGATCCCGGTCCGCCCTGTACCAGTAGGGATTGATGCTGAGCGCCTCCACGTCGATGCCCTGCTCGTCCATCGCGCGGAGGCGATCCGAGGCGTTCTGGGCCACGTGCAAGAGGGGCGGCAGCGACGAACCCGGCGCCCCGATCTTCAAGCCCATCAGGGCCATCGCTTCGGGCACCGCGCAGTGCGCGTGCACGTCGACCACCTTCACACGGCGGCCGTTGACCACCACCTCACGACGGCGCGCCTGCGCCTGGGCGGGGGCCGTGCCCAGCAGCCCGCATCCAACGAAGGCGATGCCGGCGGCGGCGCCGGCGGCATCCTGGACGAACTCCCGGCGAGTGTTCATGGGCTCCTCCGTTGGCGTCGCGGGGGGCGGAGCGCTGCTCATGACGCCGCAGCCTATCACACACATCATGGCCCACGCGGCAGGCGCTGGGACAAGTTGCGAGCCAGACGAGGCGCGAGCGAGCCGGCAGCCCGAGGCGTACGTGGCCGTTCGAGCTGAGGGGCGCAGCCCCGAGGCGAGGGCTGAGTTGAACGTACGTTGAGGGCTGCCGGCTCGCTCGCAACGTGGCCTTTCGAGCTGAGCAACGCAGCTGCGAGGCGAGGGCTGAGTCAGTATGGCGAAGCAAATTGGCCCAGCGCCCTCAGGTGAAGGTGAGGGGCTCGACAGAGAGCTCGCCGCGGGCGAACCGCTCCAGGGCGAGGGGCGCGATGTCCACGGTGGACGCCCGCCCGTCCAGGATCACCTCTGACATGAGCTGGCCCGCGACGAGGCCGTGCATGAAGCCGTGGCCGCTGAAGCCCGCGATCACGTGCAGGCCGGCCACCTCCGGCGCGGCGCCGATGATCCCGGTCTGGTCCGGCGTCATCTCGTAGAGGCCCGCCCAGCCCCGCAGAAGGGAGGCATCGGCGAGGGGCGGCACGCGATGCACCACGCGCTCGACCAGCGGCGTGGTCAGGCTCCAGTCCACGTCGGTGCGAAACGATCCCGCCTCCTCCTTGCGCCCGATGCCGAGGAGCAGCCCTGCCCCCTCGCGCCGCACGGAGATCCCCTGGTGCGGATCGATGATGAAGGGAGTGGTCTCGGGGATCCGGTCGAAGGGGAAGGGCGCGGTGATGAACTTCGAGCGACGAAGCGGGGCGACGGGAATATCCACTCCGGCGAGCCGACCGACGGCGGCGGACCACGCGCCGGTAGCGATCACCACGACGGGGGCCTCGAAGCGTGCGTCGCGCGTGGCCACACCCGACACGCGACCGGCCGTGCGCTCGATGGCAATGACCTCGTGGCCGGTGTGGATCTCGACTCCCCGCGCACGGGCCCGCGCGGCAATCGCCGTCGTCACGAGGTAGGGATCGGCATAGCCGTCGCGCGGCGACCAGGTCGCGCCACGCAGGTCTTCGGTGTGCAGATACGGGAAGCGGCGCGCCACCTCCCCCGGGGACAGGAGGTCGACCTCCACGCCCAGGCTGCGCTGCAGGGAGACGTTGCGCTCGGCCTGCGCGAGCTGCCCTTCGGTCGTGACCAGGATCAAGTAGCCGTGCTGGCGAAACGACGGATCGACGCCGAACTCGCTCTCGAAGCGCTCGAAGGTCTCGATCCCGGCCAGCGTGAGCTCGATGCCGACCCGGTTGGCGTACTGGTGCCGGATCCCCCCGCTCGCCAGGGCCGTCGACCCGGAACAGACGTCGTCGCGCTCGAGCACGACGATCCGGCCGGCCCGGCGCCGGGCGAGGTGATAGGCCGTGCTGACGCCCATGATGCCGGCGCCGATCACCACGACATCCGCGCGCGTGCTCACGGGAACCGGGCTGCGCCGGTAGTCAGCGGATGGCTACGTGCTGAGGCTCGAGGAAGAATCCTCGTGGCCAAACTCTTCCAGCACCGCGATCTGCTCGTTGATGACCGCCAGCATCTCGAGGATGTCGCCCGTGAACCAGTCGCATCCGCTGAGCAAGAGCACATCGAGTGCGGAAGCGAGGTGGCCTGCGGCACCCGCAAGGGCACGGATCTCACGAGCACGTGTGCCGGTGTTGCCCATCCGTCCGCTTGGTAGTCCCAGACGGCGACGCTGTCAACCGAGAAGTTATCCACTTATCCCCAGAAATCCACTGAGATTTTTCAGAGTGAGTTCGGCACGTTAGGCCGGGGATCCCACGGCCGCGGTTGCCGGAGCCTTGTGCAGGTACCCGTCCTTCATGATCGCAAGGAGCGCGTCCTGGCTCTGCAGCCGCTTGATGTCGGCGAGAGGATCACCGTCCACGAGCAACAGGTCGGCGAGATAGCCGGGCTTGACCTGGCCCAGCTCGTCGGGGCGACCCATGATCTCGCCGCCCAGCCGGGTGGCCGCCACGAGCGTCTCCATGGGCGTGAAGCCGAGCACGTCGACGAAGAGGAGGAGGTCGCGCGCGTACGTGCCGTGTGGATTCCACGCGAAGCCGTAGTCGCCTCCAGGGAGGACGCGGATGCCCCGCTTCCGCATCTGGCCCATGGTGTCCACGGAGACCTCCAGCTCGTGCAGGAGGCCATGCTCACGGGCCTTCTCGGGGGTGAAGCCCCACTCGCTGGCCGCGTAGCAGGCCTGGTAGGTGAGGCCCAGGGCAGGGACGACGAAGCACCACTCGCGGTTGGCCTCGAGCAGGTCGAGCGCCTCCTCGTCCGCGAAGTTGGCGTGATAGATGATGCCGAGGCCGTGCCGCACGCACATCTTGACGGACTCCGCGCTCCGAGCATGGGCGCAGACGCGCACGCCGGCGGCGCGGGCGATCTCCATGGCCGCCGCCATCTCGGCGTCGGTCATGACCGCGCGCTGGGAGCGGCTGTTGCGCGGCCCCGTGTCGCCCGACACGTTCAGCTTCAGCAGATCCGTCCGCTCGCGGACGAGCAGGCGGCAGGCCTTGCGGATCTCGTCGGGCCCGTCGGCGACCCAGGCGAAGGTCGGCGTCTCGAGGTGGGGGAGATGGAGGGCGTTGTCGTCGCCGAGCCCGCCCGTGACCGTGATCTCCGGGCCGTTGGCGAGGTAGCGCGGGCCGGGGATACGGCCGGCGTCGATCTCGTTCCGGATCACGATGTCGAGCCGCGGCTTGGCGGCCGCCCCCGACAGCACGCTCGTGTAGCCACAGTCGAGCATGGTCCGGGCGTTGCGCATGGTCACGAGGACGTGCTCCTCGGGCGGCAGGCGCGTGAAGTCCGCGTTCGAGGCGGCGTCGGGGTAGCTGACGTGGCCGTGCGGCTCCACGAGCCCGGGCATCAGCGTCGCGCCGGCGCCGTCGATGACCCGCGCGCCGCCCCGCGGCAGCCCTCCACCCCGCTGCACGGAGGCGATGCGCTGTCCCTCCACGAGCACGTCGCCGGCAAATGGCGCCGCCCCGCTCCCGTCGAGAATCATCGCGTTGGTGATCAGGGTCCTGTCCATGGCCTCCTCCTCGGCCCCCACGATAGCACGCGCTCCAGTGGTAGGATGTCGCCCGACGCTGCCACGTAACCGAAGGGTCACCCGAGCCACGAGGAGACATTTGCCATGCAGTACGGAGTCGTGTTTCCGCAGATCGAGTTCGGCAACGACGTCCAGGCCATCAAGGACTACGCGCAGACGGCCGAGGGGCTCGGCTATGACTACCTGCTCGTCTACGACCACGTGCTGGGGGCGCATCCCAATCGTGAGCCGAAGCTGACGGGGCCCTACACGTACGAGCACCCCTTTCACGAGCCCATGGTGTTCTTCGGATTCCTCGCCGCGATCACAACGAGGCTCGAGCTGGTCACCGGCATCCTCATCCTTCCCCAGCGTCAGACCGCTCTGGTGGCCAAGCAGACCGCGGAGGTCGACGTCCTGAGCGGCGGGCGCCTGCGCCTCGGGATCGGCATCGGCTGGAACTACGTCGAGTACGACGCGCTCGGAAAGGATTTCCGGACGCGGGGCCGCCGCGTCGAGGAGCAGATCGAGGTGCTGCGCAAGCTCTGGACGCAGCCGCTCGTCACCCACAAGAGCGCGGAGCACGTCATCGACAACGCCGGGATCAACCCGCTGCCCGTCCGACGACCCATCCCGATCTGGTTCGGCGGCGCCGCCGAGCCCGTGCTCAGGCGGGCCGCGCGCATCGGAGACGGCTGGATGCCGGCGGGCAGGCCTCCCGACGATCGCATGAAGGGCTACGTCGACCAGCTCCAGGGCTATCTGGCGGCGGCCGGTCGCGATCGCAAGCAGTTCGGCATCGACCCCTGGATCAGCATCCAGGGGCTCGGCAAGGACGAGTGGCGCCGGCGTGTCGAGGCGTGGCGTGCCCTGGGCGCCAGCCACGTTGCGGTGGACACGATGCGCGCCGGGTTCACCTCGCCCAAGGCCCACATCGACGCGATCCGCTCCTTCCGCGAGGTGCTGAGCTAGTGCTTCGGTTCGGGGTGACCATCCCGAACAACTGGGGCATCGCCGACCCGCGACAGGTCCTCGCCATGGGGCCACTCGCCGAGGCACTCGGCTACGACTCCGTGTGGGTCATGGACCATCTGCTGAACAGCGGATACATCCGGGAACGCCTCGACGACAGGCCGTACTATCATCCGCTGGCCACGCTCTCGTACCTGGCGGCGACCACGCGGCGTGTCTCGCTGGGCACCTCCGTGCTGGTCCTGCCCTACCACAATCCCGTCGAGCTCGCGAAGTACGCCGCGAGCCTGGACCAGATGTCAGGCGGCCGGGTGGTCCTGGGCGTGGGCGTCGGGGCCATGACGGAGGAGTTCGAGTCTCTGGGAGTCCCCTTCAACCAGCGCGGCGCCCTCACGAACGAGAGCATGGCGATCATGCGAGAGCTGTGGACCAGCCCCGATCCCCACTACAAGAGCGAGCGCTGGAACCTGAGCGGCTTCAAGTTCGCCCCCAAGCCCGCCCAGAAGCCCGCGATCCCTCTGTGGGTCGGCGGGTCGAGTCCGGGGGCGTTGCGACGCGCCGCCACGATGGGTGACGGATGGCATCCCAGCGGCATGTCCCCGGACGAGTTCGCCGCGGGACGGAAGGAAGTGCGGAGGCTCGCCGCCGCGGCGGGCCGCGACCCGGACTCCCTGGCAATGTCCATCCGGGTGGAAGTGGAAGTGGGCGGTCGGGCGTCGAGCCCGCGAGCGGCGAGCCGCGCGCGTCTCGTCGGCGAGGACGTTCAGGCGATGATCGCCGGCATCCGAGCGTACCAGGGCGCGGGCGTGGAGCACATCGTGCTGGCCTTGAACTCGGGCGAGCTGGCGCGCATCACTTCGCTGATGGTGGCCATCGCCGAGAAGGTCATGCCCGAGTGCCGTCGGCCTCAGGGCTCGTGAAAGAAGCCCCGGCCATCGCCCGAAACGCTCAGGAGGTCCGGCCTCCGTAGCAGATCCCGGCGCGGTATGCTGTGCCCGCGATGTTCCCGTATCGCGACGAGAACGAAACTCAGCGGACTCCTTTCGTCAATATCGCCATCATCGTCCTGAACGTCCTCGTGTGGCTCCTCGTGGAGGGGGCCGGCGCCTCGGGGGCGGTGGCGCGGGCGGTCTGCGACCTCGGGCTGATCCCCGGCGAGCTGACCGGCATGGTGCCGCCCGGCACGCGGTTCCCCATGGGCGAGGGTCTCGTCTGCCTCACCGACCCCGGCCGGCAGATCTCCCACGTCTTCACGTCGATGTTCCTGCACGGCTCCTGGATGCACCTGATCGGCAACATGTGGTTCCTGTGGGTCTTCGGCGACAACATCGAGGATTCGATGGGTCATGTCCGCTATGCGATCTTCTACCTGACCTGCGGTGTCGCGGCGGCCCTCCTTCAGGTGTTCGTCAGCCCGGCGTCCGGCATCCCGATGGTGGGCGCCTCGGGCGCCATCAGCGGGGTCATGGGCGGCTATCTGGTCCTGTACCCGCGCGTGCGCGTGTTCGCGCTGCTCATACTCGGCTTCTTCGTCACATCGATCGCTCTGCCGGCCTGGACGATGCTCCTCTACTGGGCAGCCATCCAGTTCGTGAGCGGCCTGTTCGGGCTCCTCGCCAGCGAGCAGGGTGGGGTGGCCTTCTGGGCGCACACGGGCGGATTCGTCGCGGGCCTCGTCCTGATCAAGCTGTTCGCCCGCCCCGGCGACGTGATGGCGCACCGGAGCGAGCGGTGGGAGCCGCGGAGGCTGGTCGGCCGCTAGCGCGTCGGGAAGAGCCGACACAAGTTTTGCTTGCGCAGGGGTGTACTGTCGATTTCGGAGCCGCCCGTTCGACTACAAGAGGGAAGCGCTTCTTCTTACGAGCATCTTCGCGAATTTCAGAAAGGAGCAGCGGATGAGCAGGGTACGGGTACTGGTTGGGACGCGGAAGGGCGCGTTCGTCCTGACGGCGGATGGCAAGCGCGACCGGTGGGACGTGAGCGGCCCCTTCTTCGGGGGCTGGGAGCTCTATCACCTCAAGGGCTCGCCCGTTGATCCGAATCGCCTGTATGCCGCGCAGCACACAAGCTGGCACGGGCAGCTGATCCAGCGCTCCGATGACGGGGGCAAGACGTGGGAGGCGATGGGGAACAAGTTCGTCTACGAGGGCGAGCCCGGCACGCATCTGTGGTACGACGGCACGCCGCGGCCCTTCGAGTTCGTGCGGGTCTGGCATCTGGAGCCCTCGCTGGACGATCCGGACACGGTTTACGCGGGGATCCAGGACGCGGCCCTGTACCGCTCGAGCGACGGCGGGCAGAGCTGGCAGGAGCTGCCCGGCCTGCGAACGCACAAGTCCGCGCCCTTCTGGCAGCCGGGGGCGGGGGGGATGTGCCTGCACACGATCCTGCTGGATCCGAGCCATCCCGGGCGGATCTTCGTCGCCATCTCGGCGGCGGGGGTGTTCCGCTCAGACGATGGGGGCAAGACGTGGCGGCCGATGAATCGCGGGCTCAAGTCCGAGGGCATCCCCGATCCGACGGCCGAGGTCGGCCACTGCGTGCACCGCGTCGCCATGCACCGGTCGCGGCCGAACGTGCTCTTCATGCAGAAGCACTGGGACGTGATGCGGAGCGACGACGCCGGCGAGTCGTGGCGGGAGGTCAGCGGCAACCTGCCGACGGACTTCGGATTCCCCATCGACGTGCACGCCCACGAGCCCGACACCGTGTACGTCGTCCCCATCAAGAGCGACGCGGAGCACTACGTGCCCGAGGGAAAGCTGCGCGTGTATCGCAGCCGGACGGGCGGAAACGAGTGGGAGGCCCTCACCAAGGGTCTGCCCCAGCAGCACTGCTACGTCAACGTGTTGCGCGACGCGATGGCCGTCGACTCGCTCGATCCGTGCGGCGTGTACTTCGGGACCACCGGTGGGCAGGTGTACGCATCGGCGGATGCGGGGGACAGCTGGGCGCCCATCGTGCAGGATCTCCCGTCCGTGGTCTCCGTCGAGGTGCAGGCGCTGCCATGATCCGCGTCGTGCTTCCGTCCCATCTGCGGACGCTCGCGCGCGTCGACGGCGAGGTCAAGCTCGCCGTCGACGGTCAGGTGACGCAGCGCTCGGTCCTCGACGCGCTGGAGACCTGCTATCCGATGCTGCGCGGGACCATCCGGGACCAGGTCACCCAGCAGCGCCGGGCCTTCGTGAGGTTCTTCGCCTGCGCGGAGGATCTGTCCCACGAGCCGCCGGACGCGCCGCTGCCCGACGCGGTCGCGATGGGCGCCGAGCCCTTCCTCGTCGTGGGCGCCATGGCCGGGGGCTAGTCGGCGTTCTGCGACTAGCCCGCGGCCGCCGCCCCGGCGTCGGCGCATTCCTGATCGTGCTCGGCGGTGCCGCCGCCGCAGCCGATGGCGCCGATCACCCTGCCGCCGCGGACGATGGGCGCCCCCCCGAGCGTCGGCAGGATTTCTCCCTTCAGGACGGTCGGGACGATCGCCCAGAACCCGCCTTTGGCTACCATCGGGGCCAGCTCCGAGTTCGGCTTCTTGAAGGCGGCCGCCGCCATGGCCTTGGCCCGCGACGTGTCCGTGCTGAAGAAGCCCGTGCCGTCGCCGCGGGCCGCGAGCACGAGCCGGCCCGCCTCGTCGACGACGGTCACGCTCATGGGCGAGTTCAGGACCTTGGCCTTCCCCTGCGCGGCGCGCAGGGCCTTCTCCGCGATCTCGAGCGTCATCTCGATCATGAATTCCTCCGGGATGGTGAAAGCGTCCGCGCGGCACGCGACAACATGGCGGCACCGGCCGGCGGGTGGGTTGGGCGAGCTCGGCTCGCCTAGCGATTCAGGAACTTCAGCACGCTCTTGGCGATGCCGTCGGGGTCGAGGCCGTGCTTGGCGTAGAGCCCCTTGGCGTCGCCGGACTCGCCGAAGCCCACCACGCCCAGGCGCTTGACCGGCGTGGGCATGACCTCGCTCAGGAGCTCGCTCACCGCGCCCCCGAGCCCGCCGTGGATGGAATGGTCCTCGACGGTGACCACGCGCCCGGTCTTGCCCGCCGAGAGCAGGAGGGCCTCCTCGTCGAGCGGCTTGACGGTGGCGACATTGACGACCTCGGCGTTGACGCCGTCGGTGGCGAGCTTCTTGGCCGCCTCCAGAGAATTCCAGACCGTGCCGCCCGTGGCCAGGATGGACACGTCCGTGCCCGCGCGCAGGACGTCGGCCTTGCCGAAGCGGAACTGGTACTTGTCGTCGTGCACGGGCTCGAGGTTCTGGCGCGTGAGCCGCAAGTAGAGCGGGTTGCGGTGCTCGACGGCGTAGGCCACGACCTGCTTGGTCTCGATCTCGTCGGCGGGCTGGATGATGGGAATGTTGGGCAGCGAGCGCAGGCAGGCCATGTCCTCCAGCCCCATCTGCGTGTACCCGTCCTCGCCGATGGCCACGCCCACGTGCGTGCCCACGAGGATGACGGGGGCATTGCTGTAGGCGACGGAGACGCGAATGGTCTCGAAGCGCCCCACCACGAAGCAGGCAAAGGAGCAGGCGAAAGGCACGCGCCCGGCCAGGGCCAGGCCCGCGGCGAGGCCGATCATCCCCGACTCCGCGATGCCGACATTGAAGGCGCGGCTCGGGTAGGTCTTGGCGAACTTGGCCGTCATGGTGGACTTCGACAGGTCGGCGTCCACCGTCACGATGCGATCGTCCTTGGCTCCGAGATCGACGAGCGCTTCTCCGAACGCGGCGCGAGAGGCTTTGGCAGGCATCACTTTTTCTCCAGAGCTTTCAGCTCGTCGAGGATGGGCTGCACCGAGGCGGGCACGGGCTCGCCGACCACCTCGCGGATGGCCTCGATGGCCTCGTTGGGCTTGGGGGCCTTGCCGTGCCACTCGGGGTCGTTCTCCATGAACGAGACGCCCTTGCCCTTGACGGTGTGGGCCACGATGTAGGTGGGCGACCCCTTGGTCGCCTCCGCCTGGTCGAGGGCCTTGTCGATCTGGGCGAGGTCGTGGCCATTGATGTCGAGGACGGGCCAGCCGAAGCTCTTGACCTTGTCGATGATGGGCTCGAGGTCGAGGATCTTCTTCACGAAGTTGTCGAGCTGGATGCCGTTGTAGTCCAGGATGACGCACAGGTTGTCCAGGTGATGGTCGGGAGCGCCGAGCTTGGGGACGGACATGAGGCTTTCCCAGACTTGCCCCTCCTGGCTCTCGCCGTCCCCCAGCACGCAGTACACGCGCGAGCTCTTGCCGGCCAGCTTGAGCCCGAGCGCCATGCCCGCCGCGACCGAGAGTCCCTGGCCGAGCGAGCCGGTGGCCGCCTCGATGCCCGGCAGGGCCACGCGATCGGGATGCCCCTGGAGCGGGCTGCCCAGCTTGCGCAGGGTGAGGAGGAGGCTTTCCGGGAAGAAGCCCGCCCGGGCCATGCAGTAGTACTGGGCGGGCACGCAATGCCCTTTGGAGAGGATGAAGCGGTCGCGATCTTCCCACGTCGGCTTCTTGGGATCGTACTTCATCCGGCCGAAGTAGAGCACGGTCAGGATGTCGATGACGGAGAGCGAGCCGCCCGGATGACCCGAGCCCGCATGCGTCAGCATGCGGAGAATCTGCACGCGCCCGTCGCGGGCAATGGCTTCGAGCTTGGCGAGATCGGGATTGGCCATCAGTCAGTTGCCTCCATGAAGCCGGCGATGGCATCGACGTGAACGCCCGTGACGGCGATCTCGGGGGTGTACACGACTTCGTCCACGCCCCACACCAGGGTACCCCGCTGATCCTTGGTGATGCCGGCGATGTGCGTGAGCAGCCTCGTGATGTTGTCGTTGATCCGCACGCTGTTGGCCTTGAGGGGCGACGCGATGCGTCCGTCGCGAATGGTAAAGGAGTCTCCCACCACGGTGCAAGTGAAGTCTCCCGCGCGAAGCCCGTTGATGGGGTAGGTGTACCAGATGCGGCCGACGTAGAGCCCGTCGCGCACGCTCTTGATCAGCTCATCGAGGGCCACGGGGTCGCTGCCTTCCACGATGACATTGGAGGCCGCGGTCTCCGGGGAAGTGTCGAAGGCGCGCCCGCCCGCGCCCGTGTAACGAAAGCCGTTGCGGGCCACCAGGGCGGGCGCGGCGGCCATCGCGTCCACGCCCAGCTTCTCCGCGAGCCCGGGATCGTGCAGCAGGCGCTGCGCGTCGTACCAGTTGGTGAGCGCTCCCGTGAGGACGCCGTCGCGGATCAGGTCGGTCCGTCCCGTGGGCAGCCCTTCGCAGGTGATCCCCTTGGAGCCCATGAACCCCGGCATGGCGCCGTGGTCGTAGATGGAGAGGCGCGGCGACGCGACGGGCTTGCCGAGCTTGCCCAGAAAGGGCGTGCTCGAAGCATAGAAGGAGCCGGCCTGGCAGGAGGGGACCACGAGGTTGTTCATGAGATCCGCCACGGGCTGCCGGCCGAAGATCACCGTGTAGTCGCCCGAGGGAATGCGTTCGCCGCCGATGGCCTCGATGGCCCGCTGCGCCGCCTCCACCCCCGCCTCGTCGGTGAAATGATCGAGCCGCGTGCCCGTGGACCAGCCCGAGCCCTTGGCCTCGCGCGATTCCACCATGGCCGTCACGAAGCCCATCATGGGCGTGGACACATCGGTCTGGGGCTCGGGCATCTGGCTCGAGGCGATGGCCATGGACTCCTGGACGATGGTGACGTCGCCGCCCAGGATCAGGCCCAGCCCGCGAAGCTCGGCCTCCGAGCCCGCGAGGTCGGCCAGGCTCCCGGAGGCGAGGAAGGCCCGGAGGCCGCCTTGCAGCACCTTCCACCCCGACTCGACGAGCTGAGCGTCGCTGATGGTGAGGAGCGCGGGATCGTGGTAGTCGAAGAGCGCGCGCGCCGCCCCTCCCGGTCGGGGCAGGGAGCGGAACTCGGGATCACGCACCGCGCCCTGGCGCGCCTTGTCGAAGGCGCGGCGCATCCCCGCCGTCGAGAGATCGCTGGGCTCGGAGCCGAACCCGATGAGCACACCCTCCGGCGAGTCGAAGGCGACCTGGATCCCCACACCGTACATCTCGGCGCTCTTGGGCTCCTCCACGCCGTTGCAGGGAATGTGCGACGTGTAGTTGAGCCGGGTCAGGAGCGTCCGGTTCTCGGACACGAAGACCTCGACCTCGCGTACGCCGGGCTGGGCCCGCAGGAAGGCGAGACCGTCACGCGCGGCGCGCGCAAGCTCGGAGAGAGCGGGCACTAAGGCCGCCGGGCCGCCGTCACGGCCGTCGGATACCGCTTCTCCGTCCAGCCGGGAATGCCTTCGTCGAGAATCATCATGTTGCGGTAGCCCGCCTGATAGAGCGTCCGGTAGGCCGCACGGGCCAGGGCATGCGGGCAGGCTCAGTAGAGGACGAGGAGATCTTTGCGAGGAACGTCGTGCAGGCGTCCCCGCAAGGAGTCGAGGGGGATGTTGCGGGCGCCCTTGATGTGCAGATCGTCGTACTGCGGCTTCTCTCTCACGTCGATGAAGACGACCGCCTGCCGTTTGTCCACGAGGGCCTTGGCCTCGTCGACGGAGATGTACTTCTCCGGCACCTCGGGATCGTCGGCGGGCGCCGGCGCCGCCCAGGCCACCGCGGAGGCCAGCAGCAGAAGCGCGAGGGGACGTCGCATCAGCCCTGGCCGCCCGTGATGATGGCCCGGCTGCGCATCGTCGGCCCGCCGTTGCCGAGTTTCTTGGTCTGCATGGGCTGACCCTTGCCGCAGTTCGGGATCGGATAGAGACGGAAGTCGCGGCCCACGGCGTCCACGTTCATGAGGTAGTCGCGGCTGTCCGCCATGATCCCGCCGTCCCGGTAGAGGCGGCCGAGCTGGCCGTGGCGGATCTCGTAGACCTTGCGGGCCGAGATCCGGAAGTTCTCGCGGCTCTCCGCGATGGACGGCGTCTTGTGGCCGACCAGGTAGAAGCCGTGATCGACTTCGCTGATGATGGCCGCGGGGTCGCGGTCGCCTCCCTCGAACACCGTATTGGACATGCGGATGAGCGGGATGAGCGGCGCCTCCGTCGCTTTCCAGTGGCCGTTGGGCTCGCCGCCGAAGATCGCCGCCGTCTGGCGGCTGTTCATGAAGCCTTTGAAGATGCCCCGCTCGATGTGGGCCACGCGCCGGGCCGGCGTGCCCTCGTGATCGTACTTGTAGTGGCCGTACCCGGGGAGCGACGGATCCGAGAACGCCGAGACGAGCGGGGAGGCGATCTGGCGACCGACCTGGGTATCGTCGAGGCTCCTGAGCAGCCACGAGCGCCCCGCATAGGCCGTCTCCATCTTGAGCCCGCGATCGAGCTCGACGGGATGCCCGATGATCTCGTGGGAGACGAGCGTGTTGTAGTGCGGGTCCGTGACCACGGTCACCTCGTCCTCGAGCGTGGGCAGGGCCGGCGCCGCCGCCAGCTCGCAAGCCTCGCGGGCCAGGGCGAGGGCGAAGTCGGGGAAGGGAGGGAAGACCATGAGCGGGTCGTCCACGCCCCGCTCCAGGATCTCCCAGCCCCGCTGATGTCCGACGACGTCGTAGATCTCCTGACTGTTGTCGGCGCCGTTGGCAACGACGTAGGCCATGCCCTGGGTGAGCGCGAAGGCCTGGTCGATGAGGGCGCCCTCGGAGGAGGCGAAGAGCTCACGCGAGAGCTGCGTCATGGTCGAGACGTAGTTGAAGCCGACGGCGGCCTCGGTCGCCTTGATGCGCCGGGAGATCTCCTCCGTGAATCGAACCATGGCGCCCAGGTCAACCGTGCGGGGATCGATCTCGTAGACGGCGGGCACGGTGTCCTGGCAGACGCGAATCGGATGCAGGCGCGTATCGGCGAGCGACTCGCCCAGGGGGCCGAACTTGCCGCGCGTCTCGGCCTTGCCGTCGGCGTTGGCGAGAGCGCGCCGATACGCCGCCTCCAGGCCCTCCCTGAGCACGGCCTCCAGGCGAGGCAGGTCGGCCTCGCCCAGCCCGCGGCCGAAATAGCCCGGGGCGATCGAGCGGTTGCCCGCGAGCACGCGGATGCCGAAGGCCAGCGCCGTGTCTTCTCCCGAGCCCTTGGACGAGCCGTTCTCGGACGAGGCGTACTTGCCCTCCCCGATCTCGAGACGGATGTCGGCGTACTGAAGATGCGGAAGCCTCCGCGCGTAGCCCATGACGAGCTCGCCCACGAGCGGCCTCAGGCCGTCGATCAGCTCGGTGCGGATTGCCGAAGGCATGCGGGGCGCGCTCACCACGGCGTGAAGGGCTCGACCCAGACCGGCTCGCCCGCGCCCACGTCCCCGCGCTCCTCCTCGATCACGACGAAGCAGTTGGCCGCCGTCATGGAGGTCAGGATGCCCGAGCCCTGCGGGCCGGTGGTGCGCACTTCCCAGCCGCCAGGGCCAAAGGTGAGGATGCCGCGCTTGAACTCGCGGCGTCCCGTCTTCTTGCTCATGCGCTCCGTGGCCACCGCGCGGAAGGGCGTCACGAAGAGCTCGCGCCGCCCGGCAAGCTTCCAGAGAGCGGGCCGCACGAAGAGGTGAAAGGTGAGCATGGAGGCGACGGGATTGCCGGGCAGGCCGAAGAAGTGGGCGCGGCCGATGCTGCCCACGGCCATCGGCCGCCCGGGCTGCATGGCGACCTGCCAGAAATCGATGCCCCCCGCCTGCTGGAGGACGGCCTTCACGAGATCGTGGTCGCCGACCGACACGCCGCCCGAGGTGAGCACGATGTCCGCGTGCTCCGAGGCCCGGAGGAGGCGCGCCTGCAGCTCGTCGAACTGGTCCGGCACGATGCCGTCATCCACCATCTCGGCGCCGCTCGCCTCGAGGAGACCGCACAGGGAGAATCGATTGGAGTCGTAGATCTGCCCCGGCTTGCGGGACGATCCAGGCTCGGCGACCTCGTCGCCCGTCGAGAGCACGGCCACGCGCGGCTTCTGTCGGACGTAGATCTGAGCCAAACCGAGGGAGGCCGCCACTCCGATCTCCTGGGGCCGCAGGACGCTCCCCGCGGGGAGCACGATCTGGCCGGCACGGACGTCTTCGCCGCGCAGACGCCGATTCGCTCCCGGCGCGATGGAGCCTACCGTGATGCGCGCCCCCTCGCGCGCCACCACTTCCTGGGGATAGACGCTGTCAGCGCCGGCCGGCATGGGCGCCCCCGTCATGATGCGCAGGGTCTGACCCGAGCGCAGGGTCCCGGAGAAAACCGCTCCCGCGGCAAGCTCCGCGGCCACGTCGAAGACGCGGGTGCCCGTCGCGGGAATATCGGCGGAGGCGACGGCATAACCGTCCACCGCGGAATTGTCCGTGGGGGGCACGTCCATCTCGGCTCGAACGTCTTCGGCGAGAACGCGACCGAGAGCGGCGGCAAGAGGAACGATCTCGGGGGACGCGATGGTGGTGATCCGGGCCAAGACCTGAGCCTGCGCGTCGCGGACCGAGATCATGCGCGCATTATACCGTGGGCGAAAAGGGCACGACCAGTCACCTATGCTACGATACGCCGCGATGCCGGTGACATGCCCGCGGTGCGGATGGCAGGGAGAGCAAGCTCACTATTGCGCGCGCTGCGGCGCCACCCTCGAGGCCGCCGCCCCCGGCTCGGTCTTCTCACGGCCGGCTGCTCCTTCCGCTCCGTACGCGACCGCCCCTGTCGTCGCCTCCTACGCGCCGCGCGTGGAAGCGTCCGCCCGCCCGGCGGGATTCTGGATACGCTTTGTCGCGTACATCATCGACGGATTCTTCCTTCTCGTGGTCCAGGCCGTCCTCTGGGGTGTGGGCTGGATGTCGGTGGGTGGAGGCGGCTGGAGAGCCGTGGGAGCAGCCACGCATCTCTTCAACTGGCTCATCGGCGCCGTCTACTTCATCGCCTTCCACTACCGCTGGGGGCAGACCTTCGGCAAGATGCTCATGCAGATCCGCGTCGTTCGGATGGACGGAGGCCCACTGACGCTCGGCCAGTCGACAGGCCGGTACTTCGCCACCTATCTCTCGGCGATCATTCTCTCCATCGGTTTCATCATGGCCGGCCTGCGCCGCGACAAGCGGGCGCTCCACGATCTCCTCGCCGGCACACGCGTCGAGCGCTTGTAGCAGGGTGTTGATCGAACTGCAGGCTGCTCAAAAAGGTCCAGATGCGAGGCGGCGCCCGACGGCCGCACGCGAGGCGTACTCTCTGTACGTTGAGCGTGCGGCCGAGGGCGCCAACGAAGCAGATGGGCCTTTTTCAGCAGCCTGCTAGGCGCGCGCGCCGGATATGGCGCTGCCCCTGCCGCTGCGCAATCGTCTGGCCGACCTGATCCTGGACGCGCTGCACGACCCGCAGGCGCGCCAGGCCCTCGAGGTGGTCGTGGCCGTGTGCGTCGAGTCCGGCGGTGTGCCGGCAGCCCAGCCGATCCCCAACGCCTTTCCCGCGGATCTCTTCGAGCATCGTGAGGGCGTGTGGCGCCTCAAGGGCGCGTGGAAGGCCTATGAGGTCGAGTTCGCCGAGCGCGCGGAGCGCGCCCGGCGGATGCTGCGCCGGCGCCCCTTCGACCCCGCCGACCCGCCGCTCGCCACCGCGCTCGTCTCCGCCGCCCTGCTCTTCCACGCGCATCTCTACTTCGAGGTGCACGAGCTGCTCGAGCCGTACTGGATGCGGGCCGAGGGAAGCGCGCGCATCGCCCTGCAGGGGCTCATCCAGGTCGCCGTCGGCTTCCAGCATCTGGCCAATCGCAATGTCAGCGGCGCGCTCTCCCTCCTCCACGACGGCTGCAGCAAGGTGCTCGAGCGTCAGCTCGAAGGGGTGCCCCTCGATCCCTTCGGCCGGGCGTTGCAGCGCTGCATGGCGCGCATCGACGCGCTGGGGGACGAGGCGCCCACGGCCTTCGACTGGAACGAGGTGCCCCGCTTCCCCGTCCGCGTGTCCGATGATGAGTAAGCTCTATCTGGTCGCCGACCAGGGGGAGATCGGCCGCCGCCGGCCCAGGATGGCCCGCGGTCAGCTCGTGGAGGCGTGGCCGGATCTCTTCGTCCGGGGCGAGTTCTGGATGGGGGAGCGCTCCAAGGCGCTCCTGGACGAGGCGGGCCCGCCCCTCCCCGCCAAGCTCGCGGTGGAAGACTCGGCGGTGCCGGTCTACTATGGCCCGCGCCTGGCCGACCACGAGTCCCTGCCGGACGCGGAGTCGCTCCAGACGCGCGTCCTCTCCGCGCACGGCATCGCGGTCGCCTGGATCACCGTGAACCAGCTGGGGGAGCGCACGCAGTACGAGCCGCAGGGGCCAGCGGATCCCGTCTTCTATCTCCGGCGGCCCGGCGGCCGCGCCGCCCACGTGTGGCGGCTCTTCCAGAGCCGCCGCGAGGCGCAGGTGTACATGACCGAGTATTTCGGCAGGGACCCGGACGGGCGACAGTGGGCGGAACATCTGCCCGCGGCCAACTGGGAGGATATGCTCACGCGCTACGCCACGCAGTACGACTGACCACCAGTCACGCAGTACGACTGACTACCAGAAAGAGGTACACGAGCCATGGATCTCGAGCTCAAGGGCAAGACGGCGCTCATCACGGGCGGCAGCAAGGGCATAGGGCTGGCGACGGCGAGGACCATGGCCGCGGAAGGCGCGCGCGTCATGATCTGCTCGCGGAGCGCGGATGCCCTCGGCGATGCCGCGGGCACCATCAAGCGCGAGACGGGACAGACGGTGGAGACGCTGGCCGTCGATCTCTCCGAGCTGGCCGGCGTGGAGCGCACGGCCTCCGAGGCCCTCACGCGTCTCGGGCGGCTCGATATCCTCGTCAACAATGCCGGGGCGATCAAGGGAGGCGACTTCCTGACGACTCCGGACGACGAGTGGATGCGCGGCTGGAGCCTCAAGCTCCTGGGGTACATCCGCATGGCGCGGGCGATCTTTCCGGTGATGCAGAAGCAGGGCGGGGGACGCATCGTCAACGTGGTGGGGGCGGCGGCGCGTAATCCCGCCACGACCTACATGATGGGCGGCACCGCGAATGCCGCCCTCATCAATTTCACCAAGGCCCTCGCCGATCTCGGGGCGCGCTCCAATATCCTCGTCACCGCCGTCTCGCCGGGACCGGTGAAGACGGAGCGCTGGGACACCCTCCAGCGTCAGCAGGCGCAGGCGGCCGGCAAGGATCTCGAGACCCATATGGCCGAGCTGAACAAGAACTATCCCCTCGGCCGCATCGCCACGGCCGAGGAATGCGCCGACCTCATCTGCTTCCTGGCCTCGGCGCGGGCGTCCTTCCTGAGCGGCATCGCGATCACCATCGACAGCGGCATAAGCCGGGGGGTGTACCTCTAGCCGGGAGGGCGCCAATCCGGGTATTTTCGGCCAGCCAAGCTCATAAGGGCTCGTGAAACAAAGAACATCCCACGTTCGACTATGCGAACTTGTCCTTGACACCCGCTGGGCGCATCAGTAGGGTATGCGCACGCAAAACGGGCCTGGAGCGCAGGTTCGTGGCGCGGACGCGTTTTACGGGGAGCGATCCCCATGCGCCGCCGGTGAGCCGGGGAGAGTGTACCTTCGGTCCTGATCGCGGCAGGAGGCCAGCGATGCCCGCAAAGCTGTTCGTCGGCAACCTCTCCTTCCAGGCAACGGAAGAGGATCTCCGCGAGCTCTTCCAGCAAGCCGGTACGGTCGAGTCGGTGCGGATCGTCACCGACCAGTTCACGGGTCGGCCACGAGGCTTCGGCTTCGTGGAGATGGCGACCAAGGAGGAATCGGCCAAGGCCATCGAGATGCTCAACGGCCGTCTGTTCCGCGACCGCAATCTCGTCGTGGACGAAGCACGGCCCCAGCCGCAGCGCGGCGCGGGCGGGGGCGGTGGCCCTCGCGGCGGCGGTCCCGGCGGGCCGCGCGGGGGAGGCGGCGGAGGGGGCGGCGGCGGCTGGCGGCGCTAGATATCTAGATATATAGATACGTAGCTGAGAGGCCCCGGGGACAAATCCTCGGGGCTTTTTCAGTGCATGGTATACTCAACATATGAGGAGTTCCATGATCAAGCCAGGAGTGCCCGCGCCGGGCTTCGTCAAGCGCATCGGCGCGATCGTCGATGAGCGGAGATGCACCGAGTTTCGAAGCCTTGACAGCGCCGAGCTGGTGAACCGCTTGACGGATGCCCGAATGCCGTTCGGATGGACGGTCAATCCCTATCGGGGCTGCGAGTTCGGATGCCGGTATTGCTACGCTCGCCCCACCCACGGCTATCTGGGTCACGCGAATCCGGAGGAGTTCGAGCAGCGCATCTACGTCAAGCGGGCCGATGACGGCCGGCTCGTGGCCCGGCTGCGCAAGGCAAGGGAGAGCGGTGAGGAAGTGGCCATCGGCACGGCCACGGATCCCTATCAGCCGGCGGAAGGGCGCTTCGGTGTCACGCGGAGCGTGCTCGAGGCCGTCCGGCGAGTGCCAGGGCTCCGCGTGGGCATCACGACCAAGTCGCCCGCCGTGACGCGAGACCTCGAGCTTCTCCGAGAGATCGCGGCGTCGGGCGAGGTCATGGTCA
Source organism: Candidatus Rokuibacteriota bacterium (assembly GCA_003220345.1). Lineage (GTDB taxonomy): Bacteria > Methylomirabilota > Methylomirabilia > Rokubacteriales > CSP1-6 > AR37. The sequence goes on from QHSC01000125.1 coordinate 19,077, forward strand.
ATGTATCGATCGCCTCCAAGGATGCGGCGCTGCTTCGCCGCATCGAGCCCCGGGCGCCGCGCCCCGATCTCCGCCTGGCCGCCATGGCCGAGCTGACGGCGGCGGGTGTCGCCACCCGGCTCTTCGCCATGCCCGTGCTGCCCTACCTCACGGATGGCGAAGCGGAGCTGGAGGCGCTGTTCCACGCCGCGCGGGAGGCGGGGGCGCGCGAGGCGATCTGGAACGTGCTGTTCCTGCGCGGCGAGACCCACGGCTTCTTTCTGGAGTTCATCGGTCGGGAGTTTCCGCGTCTCCTCGCGCGGTATCGCGAGCTCTACGCGGGCGGGGCCTCCGCGGAGTCGGCCTATCGGGCGCGCATCGGAGAGATGGCGGAGCGGCTGGCTCTCCGAGCGGGATTCCCGGGCCGTAGTCGTGATGACCGGATCGCGGCGGAGCGCCCCGCCCGGAGACAGCAGCTCGAGCTGACGTGGTAGCTGTCGAGGGCTAGAACTCGAGCGTCGCTTGCGATGGCTCGGCCGGCGCTTCGGTCTCGCCCGCCGGGCGCAGGCCGTCCTGCTCGATGAGGGGACGGAACTTGTCGTAGAGATCGTCGAGCTTGGCGAGATAGTACGCCGTGTTCTCATCCGGGGCCGCCTCATCCCAGGACACCGCCAGCTTGGCCGCCTCGTTGACCTTGACGCGCGCCCCCACGCCGGTGACGTAGTACGACACCTGGTCGCCCGGCTGGTACGGACGCTGCGACCGGAGGGCGAGCTCGTACGCCGCGGAGGGGTTCCGCGTGCCCTCGCGAACCTTGTCCTGGTAGCCCGCGGGCGATTCCTGGAGCGTCTCCGTCTTCATGAAGTGGCGGACGGGCACGCGATGAGCCTGGAAATCCGCCTGCCACCGCTGATGGAGAGCCGGGATGTCCGCGGCCTGGCCCGTGAGGAGCAGGCGGAACATCTCCTCCATCCACCGTCGCTGGAAGAGCTCGATGCCACGCGAGCGCAGGCCCGAGCCCTTGACGAGGAGCTTGCCGCGCGCATCCAGGAGCACGTAGTTCTTCATCTTGTACGAGAGCATTGCGTCGTACCGTCCGTCGAGCTCGAGCTGTATTCCCGGGGGCAGCACGCTCTCGAGCGCGGCCACGAGCGCGGTTTCATCGCCTCCCGCGGGCGGCACGAAGTAGATGCCGTCGGTGTCCACCTCGATGACGGCGGCCCCCAGCTCGTCCAGCCGGGCGACCAGATTCTGGACGAGGGCGCGGCCTTCGCCCGTCACGCGGTTGGCGGCGTCGTAGTCGTTCCAGTGCCCCTGGGAGAAGGCGAGGTAGCCGTAGAAGGAGTTGATGAGGATCTTGAAGGTCTGCTGGAGCGCCCCCGCCAGGGTCCGCTCGGCGGGGGCGGCCGCCTCGCGGGCGAGACGCTTGGCCGCCACTCGGAACTCGCGGAGATCGCGGAGCAGGGTGGGGAAGACGCCGAGGGCATCGCCGCCCGGCGCGATCTCCTGCGTGAGCATGAGCGAGGGATAGAGGGACGTGACGTCCACGTGGAGCACGCCCTTGGCCACGCCGGTCAGGAGCATCGCCGTGTGCCCGCCCGCCACCGCCCGCCCCGCCGACGGCGACGGCACGGCGCGGCCGCGGTGCAGGTATTCCCGCATGAGCAAGGCATCGATCTTCGTCGCGTTGCCACGCAGGACCACGGCCTCATAACTCAGGGGCAGGGACTGGGCCTGGACGAAGTACGGCGGGGAAAGGATGGCCGAGAGCCCGAGCGTCTCCAGAACATCGTCTCGCGCGTAGGCCATGAGCCGCGCGGGCTCCTCCCGGAAGACGCGCGGGATGTCTTCCGGGGGCAGATAGGTGCGGTTCGGGGCGGCGATGCCGAAGTGGCGCGCCACGTCCTTGAGGCCATAGGACTCGAGGTCGCGCGCGCCCACGTCGTAGAGCTGGGCGAGGATCCAGGTGTCCACGATGTGCCGGCCGCGGATCCGGTAGCGCCGGTAGCCGATGGTCCGCTCGGCGATCTGCATGCGCGAGGGATAGCTGCCGAGGGTGGAGCCGTCGCGTCCCCAGGCCAGGGCCACCTTGTGGCGCCGGGCCCGCGCTTCCATGTACTCGAGGTCGAAGCGAAAGATGTTGTGCCCCTCGATCACGTCGGGATCGCGCTCGCGGATGATCCGCGTGCATTCGCGCAGGAGGTCGGCCTCGTCCATGAGGGCGCCGGAGAGCACGGTGGTGAAGCCCGTCGAATCCGCGATGGCGATGGCGATGATCCGGTCGGACTCCCGCGCGGCATTCGGGAACTCGAAGCCGGGGGCGGTGGTCACCTCGATGTCCACGGCCATGCGGCGCAGGCTCTCGAACCCCATCCCGAGGAAGGACGTGCAGCCGCTCCTCAGCAAGAACTGCTGCGTGGAATCCGGGAGAAAGCGATACGGCGCGTCGGGGGCGCCGGGGGCGCACTGGGAGATCTTCTGGCTGTGATCGCGCGCCTTGAGGCCCTGGCTCCAGGAGCCGAGCTCGGCCAGCCAGCGATAGGTGCCGGCGCCGTCCAGCGGGGTGACCACGACGTCACCCTTGAAGTCCTTCAAGAGATCCGCGTCCGCGAGGAGCAGGAAGGGGCGGAACGGCTCCTCCAGGACGCGCGTCTCGTCGCCCGCGCGCGACCAGATCTTGACGGTGTCCTCGCCCGCCTCGAAGGCGAGGAGCCCGGGGCGGGCGGCATGGCCGAAGAGGAGTCGGTTGTCGTAGAAGGGCAGCGGGAGCCCGCTCAATTGAGCAGGCCGATCAATCGATGCAGCTCGCGGCGCGCGGCCACGTGGCGGGGCTCGATGGCGAGGGCGTGCTGGAGCTCGCGGATCGCCTCATGCACCTTGTGCCGCCGCGCGTAGACGGTGGCGAGATTGACATAGGGGAAATGGCGCGGCTCGTAGCGCGGCGCCCGCTTCGCCCGCTCGAGCCAGGCAATGGCCTCCTCGTCGCGGCCAAGAGCGATGAGATACGACCCGATGTCGTTGTAGGGATTGCCGAAGGTCGGGTCCACCGCGATGGCGCGCTTGCACTCCTCGATGGCCTCTTCGTGCTTCCCCTGGTGCGCCATGGCCCAGCCGAGAAAGGTGTGGGCCTCCGCCGTCTCCTGGATGGCGAGGGAGCGGCGGTAACACTCCAGGGCGTCCTCGAGCCGGCCCGCCATCTGGGCCTGATAGCCGTGCTCGAAATGCTCGCGGGCCTCCGCCTGCCACTCCGGCTCAGCCACGTGATCAGCCTGCTGAACAAACCTGAGGAGTCATAGACACGTAGTGATTGTACCGCAGGGCGCGCGTGAGGTGCTTCCGGACTGCGCTATACTTCCGCGCATGAACGGCCGCCGACTCGCCCTCGTCGCCGTCGTGGCGACGGCCGTCATGGCCGGGTGCGCCGGGAAAATCGCTTTCGACAATGTCACGCCCGGCACGCCCCAGCGCATCGAGGGAAAACTCTACAAGCCAGACGGTCGCGGTCCCTTCCCCGCTCTCGTGCTGCTCCACGGCTGTCAGGGTGTCGTCCGGCAAACCCAGACCTGGGCGCACTGGCTCCGCGAGCGAGGCTACGTCGCCCTGGTGACGGATAGCTTCGGCCCCCGCAACGACCCGGCCGACTGCAAGGGCGGGGACGACAGCGGTCCGAGCACCGCGCGCTTCGACGACGCGATCGGCGCGCTCCGCTACCTGCAGGCGCAGCCCTTCGTCATTCCCGACCGCGTGGCGTCCTTCGGATGGTCCCAGGGCGGTCTGTTCGCGATGTCCGTCATCAACGGGCCCACGCTCGAGCGGGCGCGCGCCCGCGGGGTCACCCTGCCACGCGCAGGCTACGCCGCCGCCATCGCCATGTACCCGGGGGGATGCGAGGCGTACGTGAAGGAGCTGGTCATCCGTCCGCTGCTCTTGCTGATCGGGGGCGCCGACAACTGGACGCCGCCGCAGTACTGCCGCGAGATGGCCGCGGCCATGAAGGCGCGGGGCGCGGACGTGACGCTGGTCGAGTACCCGGGCGCCTATCACTACTTCGACGTCGTCGGTCAGAAGAAGGAAGTGCTCAAGGATATCGAGCAGCCCTACACGCCCGGCACCTTCGGCGTCACCGTCGCCTACGACCCCGCGGCCGCCGCCGACGCCTCACGCCGTCTCGAGGACTTCCTGACACGCACCCTCAAGGCCACACCCGCGCGCTAGGCAGGGCGCGCCCGGCGTTGCTCTCGCGTGGGGCAACGTGCTAGCGTGAGCGACTGATTCATGGATGCCTCGGTCGAGCTCGTCAAGCAGTGCCTTTCTTCGGTGGTCTACATCCACGCCGAGGTGCCCGCCGCGCACCCGTCCACGCGCATCCTGGGTGATGAGCGTATGGGCACGGGAACGGTCATCGATCCGTCCGGGCTCATCCTCACCGTCAACTACGTCGTCATGGGCGCAGAAACGATACAGGTCAGCTTCGCCAAGGGGCGGACCCAGCGGGCGGAGATCGTCGCCCAGGACTTCGAGCTGGGCCTGGCGCTCCTGAAAGTGAAGCGGACGGGCCTGGCCTCGGTCCCCGTTGCCTCCTCGGAGCGGCTCGAGCGCGGCCAGTCCGTCTTCGCCCTGGGATCAACGGGCCCGCGGGAGCGGCGAGTGGCGGGCGGCCTCCTGACCTATCTCGGCGAGTTCGTGGCCTACTGGGAATACCTGCTCGAGCGGAGCCTCGTCTGCAGCGCTTCGAACCCCGGCTTCGGCGGGGGGCCGCTCTTCACGGTGGCGGGACGCATGGTCGGGGTCGTTTCCCTCAATCTCTCCGAGATCGGTCGTTGCTCGCTCGCCATTCCCGGCGAGTGCTTCGAGCAGAACCGGGCCGAGTATCTGCGTTACGGCCGCGCGATCAGCCGCCCGCAGCGGGCGTGGCTCGGGGTCTTCGCCCATCCCCTCGACGAAGGCGTGGTGGTGGCGGGCCTCGTGCCCAACGGCCCGGGCGCGCGCTCGGGCATCCAGGAAGGGGATGTCATCGTCTCCCTCGATGCCCGCCAGGTTCCCACACAAAGGGATCTCTACCTCTCGCTCTGGCGGCGCGGCCCCGGCGAGCGCATCGCGCTCGAGGTGATGCGGGACAACGAGCTCAAGCGCCTGGACGTCACGGGCGGTGACCGGGCCGATTTCTACAAGCAGATTCCCTGACCGGAGGACACCGTGGACCTCGGATTGAAGGGCAAGACGGCGCTCGTGGTGGCGGCGAGCAAGGGCATGGGCAAGGCGTCGGCCATGGGCCTGGCCCAGGAGGGCGCGCGCGTGGCCATGTGCGCGCGGGGAGAGGCCGATCTCAAGGCGGCGGCCGAGGAGGTGCGCCAGAAGACGGGCGCCGAGGTCCTGGCCGTTCCCGCCGACGCGAGCAAGCTCGAGGACATCACGCGGGTCGTCGGGGAGGTGAAGGGGAAGTGGGGCGGCGTGGACGTCCTCGTCGCCAACGTCGGCGGGCCGCCGCCGGGGCCGTTCGACCAGATGACCGACGAGCAGTGGAAGGCGGCCTTCGAGCAGGTGCACCTGTCCACGGTGCGCTTCATCCGCGCCGTGCTGCCGGACATGAAGCGGAAGAAGTGGGGGCGCATCCTCGCCATCCAGTCGAGCTCGGTCAAGCAGCCCGTGGAAGGCCTCGTTCTCTCCAACGGCATCCGTCCCGCCATCGCGGGAATGTTCAAGACCCTTGCCGGTGAGGTGGCCAAGGACGGCGTGACCGTGAACCTCGTGCTGCCCGGGCGCATCATGACGGACCGGTTCATGGGCCATCAGAAGGACCTGGCCGAGCGCGCGGGCAAGACTCTGGAGGCGTGGATCGCCGAGCGCTCCACCGCCGACATCCCGATGGGCCGGATCGGCACGCCCGAGGAGTTCGCGAGCATGGTGGTCTTTCTCGCCTCGGAGCGCGCGTCCTACATCACGGGCACGGTCGCCCAGGTGGACGGCGGCCTCATCAAGAGCAACGTCTAGCGGAGCATGCTGGTCCTCCGGTCGACCATCGCCCAGTTCAGGCGACACCGCGGCTTCTTCATGGCGGCGGGTCTCGCGTTCAGCTTTCTGACCTGCCTCGTGCCCATCCTCTTCTTCGTCGTGTCCCTGGCGGGCTTCGTGCTGAGCCGCCGGGCGGCCGCCGACGCCGTGCTCAACCAGCTCGCGGAGGTCGTGCCCGTCTACAAGAACGAGCTCCACGAGGCGCTCGGTGAGATCATCCGCCGGCGCCGACTCTCCGGCCTCCTCGGGACGGGGATCCTGCTCGTCTTCGCAAGCCAGCTCTTCGCCTCCATCCGTCTCGTGCTCAACGACATCTTCGGGTTCACCAAGGGCACGGGATTCCTGCGCGGTGCCCTCAAGGACATCATTCTCCTCTTCCTCATGGGAGTGATGTTCCTCGCGAGCATTCTCGTCTTCGACATCTTCGGGTGGATCAGGATTCTCCTCCTCGCGCCCCTCCAGATCCGCGCCGAGTGGATCAGATCACTCAGCCTGGCCCTCGCCCTTGCCTTCAGCTCGACGTTCTTCTTCATCGCCTACCGCTACTTTCCCCATCGCAAGATCCCCGCGGGAGCGGCTCTGGCGGGGGCGCTCCTGGCAGCCGTGCTCTTCGAAGCCGCCAAGCAGCTCTTTCGCTGGTACATCCTTCGCATGGGCGTGTACGACCGGATCTACGGACCCCTGGGCGCGCTCGTGGGCATCGCCATGTTCTCCTACTACACGGGCGTCGTCTTCATCCTCGGCGCCGAGTTTGTCGCGGCCCTGACCATCCGCCAATACCGCGCTTAGCAGGTTGCCGGGCGTCGCACAGGGACAGGCCGTGTGGTAGGTTGATGCGGCCATGAGCACTCCAGCGACCGCGCCGCTCGAAGGAATCCGCGTGCTCGAGCTGGCTCATCTGATCGCGGGCCCCATCTGCGGCATGTATCTGGCGGACATGGGCGCCGACGTCGTCAAGGTGGAATCGCGCGCGGCGCCGGATGCCGGACGCACCGTGTACGGGATCTCGCGAGGCGGCGAGGGCATTCTTCACCTCACCGTCAATCGCAACAAGCGCAGCCTGTGCCTCGATCTCGCCACCCCCGAGGGCCGTGGAGCCTTTCACCGTGTGGCCACCACCGCCGACGTGGTCATCGAGGCCTTCCGGAATGGCGTGGCCGAGAAGCTCGGCATCGACTACGCGACGCTCAGGCCGATGAATCCGCGCCTGATCTATTGCTCGCTCTCGGCTTTCGGGCCAACGGGGCCGTGGCGATCGAAGCCCGGCCTGGACGCGCTCGCGCAGGCGGTAGGCGGGCTCATGGCCATCACGGGAGACGCCGACGGCGGCCCGGCTCTCGTGGGGGCGCCCGTGGCCGACACCATGGGCGGCCTCCTCGCCATCCAGGGCATCCTGACCGCGCTCATCAGCCGCGGTCGCACGGGTGAAGGGCAGCGGGTGGACGTGTCCTTGCTCGACGGCATCCTGCTCTCTCACACGGCCCGCCTCTCCGTCTTTCACGAGACGGGTCAGCCGCTTCCCCGCTACGGCAGCGGCCACCCGGAGATCGTTCCCTACCAGGCCTTCCACGCCCAGGACGCCTGGATCTTCGTCGCGGTGTGGAAAGACGACACGTGGCGGCCCTTCTGCAAGCTCATCGGACGGCCCGAGCTCGCCGACGATCCGCGATTTGCCACGCCCACCGATCGCCGGAACAACCGGAAGGAGCTCATCCCTCTCCTCGAGACGATGATCGCGCGCCGCACCGTGGAGGAGTGGATGGCCGCTCTCGAGGCCATCGACGTGCTCTGCGCGCCCGTCAACGACTATGCCGCCCTCGTGAAGCACCCCGCGGTGGTGGCGAGCGGGATGATCGTCGAGCAGGAGCACCCGCGCGCGGGTCGCCTCACGACCATCGGCACTCCCGTCAAGCTCGCGGAAACCCCGGGCACGATCCGCTCGGGCGCGCCCACCCTCGGCGAGCACTCGCGGGATATCCTGGGAGAAGCCGGGCTCGACGCGGCGGAGATCGAGGGCCTGGCGGCGCGCGGCATCATCTGACGAGCACACACTCAACGGAGAGAGAGGAGTTCCGATGGCGACTCCGATGCTGAAGGACAAGGTGGCGGTGGTGACGGGCGCGGCCCGGGGAATCGGACGCGAGATCGCGCTCCTCATGGCCCAGCACGGCGCCAAGGTGGTGGTCAACGACTATGGCGGCGGCTCCGACGGCACGGGCCGCGACCACGGCCCTGCCGACGAGGTGGTCAGCGCGATCAAGGGCATCGGTGGGCAGGCCGCGGCCAACTACGACTCCGTGGCAACCGTCGCGGGCGGGCAGGCCATCGTGCAGACGGCCCTCGACCACTTCGGCAGCATCGACATCGTGGTGAACAATGCCGGCATCCTCCGTGACCGCATGATCTTCAACATGACCGAAGAGGAGTGGGACGCCGTCATCAACACGCACCTCAAGGGCAGCTTCTCCGTCACCCGGGCCGCCGTGCCACACATGCGCGAGAAGAAATGGGGGCGCCTCATCAACATGACCTCCACCTCCGGCCTCGTGGGCAACGTGGGCCAGGCCAACTACGCCGCGGCCAAGCTTGGGATCGTGGGCCTGACCAAGGTGACCGCGCTGGACATGGCCCGCTACAACGTCACGGCAAACTGCATCTCGCCCTTCGCATGGACGCGCATGATCGGCACCATTCCCACCGAGACGGAGGCGCAGAAGACCCGCGTGGAGAAGATCAAGAAGATGGGGCCCGAGCACATCGCCCCCGTGGCCGTGTTTCTTGCCAGCGAGGCGGCCAAGGAGGTCTCGGGCCAGATCTTCGGCGTCCGCGGCAAGGAGATCATGCTCTTCGGCCACATGCGGCCCATCCGGAACATCCATCACGACCAGGGCTGGACACCGGAGCGGCTCGCCGAGATCTTCCCGGGCACACTCAAGCATCACCTCGTCCCGCTGGAGACGTCGGGCCAGTACTTCAACTACGACCCCCTCGTCTAGGGCAGGTCGCTGAAAAAGGCCCATCTGCTTCGTTGGCGCCCTCGGTCGCACGCTCAACGTACAGGGAGTACGCCTCGCGTGCGACCTTCGGGCGCCGCCTCGCATCTGGACCTTTTTGAGCGACCTGCGAGTTTCTGAGCTCCACAGAGAAACATGAGAGTCCGGGTCTTCGCCCTTGCCCTCATCGGCGTGTGGGTGGCGGGGGCGGGCGCCGACTCGTCGGCGCTCCTCGTCACCGTGGGCGAGGTGACCGAGAGTAGCGCGGTGATGTGGGTCCGGGGGCGGGAACCGTCGGTGGTCTCCCTTGCCTACGCGCGCATCGATGGCGGCGAGGAGCGGCGGGCGAGCGGGACGCCGGCGCCCGCCGCCGATCACACGGGCAAGCTGCGCCTCACGGGCCTCGAGCCGGCCACGCGCTATCGCTACCGACTGAGCCAGGGTCCCGCGACCCTGGACGGCGAGTTCGTCACGGCCCCCGCGCCCGATGGGCCAGCCTCGGTGACCTTCGCCTGGAGCGGCGATCTCGGCTCACCTGGGTTCTGTCGGCCCCTCGCGGGCGGCTATCCGATCTTCCGCGCCATGGCCCGGACGCCCGTCGACTTCTTCCTCTTCGTGGGCGACACGATATACGCGGACCTCAGGTGCCACGGGCCCGACGTCGCACCGGGGGGCGATTTCGTGGCGAGAACGCTGCCGCAGTATCAGGCCAAGCATCGGTACAACCGTGCCGACCCCGCCGTGCAGGACTACTTCAGGAGCACGAGCGTCTTCGCGATCTGGGACGACCACGACGTGATCGACAACTTCTCCGGCCCCGCCGAGCCGCGCATGGCGGCGGGGCGACAGGCCTTCCTCGACTACTTTCCTGTCCTGCCGCCTCCCGAAGAGCCCGGCCGCCTGTATCGCCGCTTCCGCTGGGGCCGGCTCCTCGAGGTCTTCATCCTGGACACGCGTCAGTACCGGAGCGCCAACGCCCAGCCGGACGGCCCCGGCAAGACCATGCTCGGGCGCGTCCAGCGCCGATGGCTCGTGGAAGGGGTGGCGACCTCTTCCGCGCTCTGGAAGGTCGTGGTGACGAGTGTTTCCCTCGCCATCCCCACGGGGACCAGGGAGCAGCGCGACTCGTGGAGCAACGCCAATGTCCTGGGCTTTCCCGACGAGCACGGCACCGGCTTCGCCGTCGAGCGGGACGCCGTCTTGCGCGAGCTCCGGGTGCGCGGCGTGAAGAACCTCGTGTTCCTGGCCGCCGACGTCCACCACGCGGAGCTGATCCGTCATCATCCGACGCCGGAGTGGTCGTTTCACGAGTTCATCGCCGGCCCGCTCTCGGCCCGGCGGGGCCGGCCGCGCCCGCTCGATCAGGCGCTGGGGTCGCGCACCCTCTTCGCGGTGGGCGAGACCGACAACTTCGGAGTGATCCGCATCGAGCCCGCGACCCTGACCGTTCGCATCCTGGACGGGACGGGGCGACAGCTCGGCACTCACACCATCGCCCCCGAGCGCTAGCCCCTGGGAGCGTCTCAGGAGCCGAGGGTCGCGAAGAAAGCAATCGCTCCTATGATCATGACGGCCGTCGCGGTCCAGCCGAGGAGCTTGAGCCAGAAACCATTGACGTGCTCACCCATGATCTTGCGATTGCTTCCCACCAGCATGACCATCACCATCAGGGGCGGCGCCAGGAGCCCGTTGAGCACGGCGGAGAGGAAGAGGATGCGGATGGGATTCGTCTGCAGCATGCTCAGCACCATGCCGCAGACGATGGCCCCGGCCAGCACCAGATAGAAGCGGCGCGCGGTACGGGGCTTGAGATCCAGACCTGCCCGCCAGCCAAAGAGCTCGGCCACCGCGAAAGAGGCAGAGCCCGCAAGGACGGGGATGGCGAGCAGCCCCGTACCGATCAATCCCAGCCCGAACAGCAGGTAAGCAGCATCTCCGGCCAGAGGCCGGAGAGCCTCGGCAGCCTGCCGCGCCGTCTCGATATCGCGGTGTCCGGATCGGTAGAGGGTCGAGGCGGTGGCGAGGATGATGAAGAACATGACGAGGTTGGAGAAGAACATGCCGGTATTGACGTCCAGCCGCGCGTCGGCCAGCTCGTGCGGCGTCGCCCCCCGTCGCTCGGCGAGGGTGCGCTTGCCCCGGCTCTTCTCCTCCTCGACCTCCTGAGAGGCCTGCCAGAAGAAGAGATACGGCGAGATCGTGGTTCCGAGTATGCCCACGAGGGTGGCGACGGCGGCGCTGTTCCACTTCAACGACGGGACGAAGGTGGCCCGCAGCACCGCCGACCAGTCGGGATGAGCGAGGAAGGCCGCGATGATGTAGGCGAACAGCACCGAGGTCAGCCACTTGAGGTAGCGCGCAAAGGTCGCGTAGCTCGTGTAGACGGTGATCAGGGTGATGCCGATCCCGAAGAGCACGAGCAGAGGGACGGCGGGAAGGCCTGTGAGCATGGCGGCCGCCTCGGCCATGCCCCCCAGATCGGCCGCGATATTGAAGACGTTGGCCACGAGGAGGATGAAGCACGCCCCCAGCAGGAGCCATCGCGGATAGTGCTGCCTCACCGCGCCCGCCAGCCCTCGCCCCGTGACGAGACCTATCCGGGCGCAGACGAGCTGGATGGCGGCCATGAGAGGAAACGTGAAGAGAGCCGTCCAGAGGAGTCCCGCGCCAAAGGCGGCGCCCGCCACGGAATAAGTGGCAATGCCGCTCGGGTCGTCGTCCGACGCGCCCGTGACGAGGCCCGGGCCCAGGGTCTGGAAGTAGCGAACGAGCGGATTGTGCGTGTGCGGCGGCGGCTCGGGCGCGGGCTTCGCGGACGGATCAGGCTTCATGCTGACGCATCATGCGGATGCCGACCGCGGTTGACAAGGAGAATGCCACGGGCCGTCAACATCGCGGCCGACAGCGCCGAGAGCAGGGCGCCCGTCCATTCCGCCCAGCCGGGGACATGCGTGAGCGTGATGTCGCTCGCGCCGCCGGGCAGGCGCTCGACCTCGAGCATTCCGAAGCCGTCGCGACGCGCGAGGAGCGCGGCTCCGCCCGCCGTCGCCGTCATCAGCGGGGAGTAGGCGAAACCCGTCGGCGTGAACGCGCCAGATCCGGGAGCGTGAAGGCGCCAGACCTGAAGCCCGACCGGCACGGGCAGCGACCGCGGCTCCCGCGTGAGATAGACCCTGAAGGGTCCGATGAGAGTGGGAGCCGTGAATGCGTGATGTCCTTCGAGAAACGCCAGCCGGCCGATATCCTCGTCGGTGGCGACGACGGCGGAGACTTCGAGCCTCGCGCAATGAGCGGCGAATTCGTCCGCGGAGAGGGCCTCGAGCGGTTGCCCGAAGAGCGTCACGCCGTCGCGCCGCTCCACGAGCATCGTGATGGGACCTGACGCGGCCGATCCCGTGTAGAAGAAGCCGGCGACGGGGGCTGGATGGGTGAAGGTTCCATTGATGATCTCGCGGCCCGCGCGCAGTGGCGTGAGCGCGGTGAGATGCGTATGCGGCCGCCACCACTCGGGACGATACTCCAGCGTGAGGCCTGAGCGGAGAAAGAGCACGCGCCCGGGCGGGGCCTCGCGGAGCGCCTGCCACAGCGCATCGAGACGGCTGCCCCGCACGACCTCCTCGTACTTGGGCCACTGGCCTCTCCGGGGCCACAGCGACAGCGACGGCTCGTCCGGAGCGAGAGATCCGCCCGAGACAACGATGCAGGCGAGGACCATCGCCGCGGCCGCGAAAGGCGGACGCAATCCGGACAATCGTGCGGTCAGCGACGACATGGCGAGAGACGCGCCCATGAGCAACGCCAGGAGAAGTCCGTCCAAGAGCCGATCGGCGGGAAGCCAGAGAAGGCCGAGGGGCGCCGCGACGAGCGCGTCGAGAGCCACCACCGCCACCATCGCCGGCGCCCACCAAAGGATCCAGCGGGTGAGAAGCTCGCGCGAGTTTGAATTCGGACCAGGCCTCGCGAGTGGCCGGTGGGGGGGTGTCGGGGGAGGAGCGGCGCCCGCTCCCCCCTGACTTAAAAAACCCCAGGCGGCAAGCCACCCGAGCACGAAGAGCCAGACGAGCGGCTGGAGGACAAGGACGCGGAGGAGGGCGGGGACAGACGCGTCACCCCAGGCCAGGGGGAGCGCCATGCCGAGATGCGCGAGTAGCGGGAGGAGCCAGAGCGCCGCCAAGCTCAGGCCCAGCGCCGCCACGAGAGCGCCCTGGCGCACGCGAGCCCGGCGCCCGCCGACGCCGAGCCATGCGCCCATGACGAGAAGAAGGATCGCTGCCGGCGCATGGGCTGGATGGAGCAGGATCACCGCGGCCAGAAGGGGAGGGGCGAGAAGGGGAAGCCGCGAGCGGCCGTCGACCCAGCGGATGAGAGAAAGTCCCAGGAGGGGCAGCAAGCTCCAGCCGAGACGCGCGGCCACGAGACCCCAGCGCAGCCCCTCTTCGACGCCGCTTCGCGATCCCGCCGACAGCGTCATGGCCACGAAGGCGCCGGGAAGGGCCAGCCAGCCATTGCCGAGGAGGCGGGAGAGTAGAGCGAAGGTGGTGAGGCCAGGAAGGAGCCAGGCCAGCCAGAGAAGCACCTCGTACGCCGCCTCCGCGCCCAGGGCGCCCCACGAAATCTGATGGAGGAGCCACCCCAGCCACGCGAGCCCGGGCGGATAGAACTGCAGCTCGGCATAGCCGGCCCACCAGCCGGGATCGAAGCGCCACGGCGCCGGGCCGAAAGCGAGGGCGTGGTGCAGGCGATAGAGCTGACCGGGATGATCGTCGTAGACGAGCAGCCCGCCCCCGAGCGCGGCGTGGCCAAACGCGATGCCGTAGACGAGCAGGAGGGCGGCAGGAAGCGCGCGACTCACGGAGGACGATCATACGGCATCGCTCGGCCCGGCCTCGAAGTTCCGTTGACAATTGGAATATTCACGTGTCTATTAGTGAAAATTGCTGGCTCGGTCGGTGGCCTGGGAGCCTGGCTTCCAGGCCGTGCAGTTACTTCCGGGGCTCAAATCCCCTACCGATGGAGAGGCCATGGAACGATTGAAGGGTCTCAAGTGTCGCGAGTGCGGGCGCTACTACCCGTCCTCCCCGATTCACGTCTGCGAGTTCTGCTTCGGCCCCCTCGAGGTCGACTACGACTACGAGGTCATCGCCTCGCAGATCAGCCGCGCAAAGATCGAGGCGGGGCCGCCCAGCATCTGGCGCTACGCGCCGCTCCTGCCGCTGAACATCCCGGAAGGTGAGACCCACGTCGGCCAGGCGGTGGGCTTCACTCCGCTGCTGCGGGCGCGGAACCTGGCCGAGGAGCTGGGCGTCAAGGAGCTGTGGGTGAAGAACGACTCGGTGTGCCATCCCACCTGGTCCTTCAAGGACCGCGTGGTCGCCGTGGCCATCGGCAAGGCCAAGGAGTTCGGCTTCGACACGGTGGCCTGCGCCTCCACGGGCAATCTGGCCAACTCCGTCGCCGCGCACTCGGCCGAGGCTCGACTCAAGTCCTACATCTTCATTCCCGCGGACCTCGAGCGCGGCAAGATCATCACCACGCTCATATACGCGCCGACCCTCGTTGCCGTGGAAGGCACCTATGACGAGGTCAACCGGCTCTGCGCCGAGGTCGGGGACAAGTACCGCTGGGCCTTCGTGAACATCAACATCCGTCCGTACTATGCGGAGGGCTCGAAGACGTACGGTTACGAGATCGCCGAGCAGCTCGGCTGGCGGGCGCCCGCGCACGTGGTGGTGCCCTGCGCGGGCGGCTCGCTCATCACCAAGATCGCCAAGGCCTTCAAGGAGCTGCGGCTGCTCAAGCTCATCCCCGAGGGCAGGACCAAGATGTACGCCGCCCAAGCCCTCGGCTGCGGACCCATCGTCACCATGATTAAGAAGGACACGGACGTGCTCGTGCCCGTGCGCCCGAACACCATCGCCAAGTCGCTGGCCATCGGCAATCCGGCCGACGGCTACTACGCCTATCGTGCGGCCAAGGACTCGGGCGGCTACGGCGAGCATGCCGAGGACGAGGAGATCATCGAGGGGATGCAGCTCCTCGCCCGCACCGAGGGCATCTTCACGGAGACGGCGGGCGGGGTCACGGTGGCCGCGGCGAAGAAGCTCATCGAGGCGGGGCGCATTCCGCGGGACGAGCCCATCGTCATCTGCATCACGGGCAATGGCCTCAAGACGCCGGACGTGTTCTACGATCGCCTGTCCGTGGACGTGACCATCCGCCCATCGCTCCAGGTCTTCGACCAGGCGCTGGCGGATCTCAAATCAAAGGCCGCCGGCTGAGCCGGCGCGAAGGAGAGAACCCATGCCCGTGCTCGTCCGCATCCCCACGCCACTGCGCTCGCTGACGAAGGGCCAGGCCGAGGTCGAAGGCCAGGCCGACACCGTCGCCGGCCTGATCGAGAGCCTGGAGAAGCAGTTCCCCGGCCTCAAGGAGCGCCTCGTGGACGAGAGCGGCGAGATGCGCCGCTTCATCAACGTCTATGTCAACGAGGAGGACATCCGCTTCCTCCAGGGCGACAAGACGACGCTCAAGGCCGGCGACCACGTCTCCATCGTCCCCGCGATCGCGGGAGGGCGGTGAGCCGGGGCGGCTGGGCGCCGGGGACAGATCCCATGGCCCGCGCGCGGGTGAGGCTGACCTTCCCCTCCGAGCTGGTGCAGCAGCCCATCATCTACCGCCTCGTCTCGGACTTCGGCATCGTTCCCAATATCCGGCGCGCCGACGTTCGCGCGGATCACGGATGGATGGTACTCGAGCTCGAAGCCCCCGACGACAAGCTCGGACAGGGTGTGGCCTGGCTTCGCCAGCAGGGCATCAAGGTGGACCCGATCGAGGGAGACATGGTGCTGCCGTGATCTCCAAGCGCGTCCAGGGGTTCACGGAATCGGTCATCCGGGAGATGACCCGGATCAACAACCAGCACCAGGGCATCAACCTGGCCCAGGGCATGCCCAACTTCTCCCCGCCCAAGGAGCTCCTCGACGCCGCTCACAGCGCCATAGATGGCGACTTTCACCAGTACGCCATCACCTGGGGCACCCCCAGGCTGCGCCGGGCGATCGCGGACAAGTACCGGAAGTTCTACGGCATGGAGATCGATCCGGAGCGGAACGTGACCGTGTGCTGCGGCTCGACGGAGACCATGCTGGCCACGCTCCTCGCCCTCCTCAATCCGGGCGACGAGGTCATCATCTTCGAGCCCTTCTACGAGAACTACGGCCCGGGGTGCATCATCGCCGGCGCGGAGCCCGTCTGGGTGCCCCTGGAGCCGCCGAGCTTCACCTTCGATCCCGACCGCCTGCGCAAGGCCGTCTCCCCGCGCACGCGGGCCATCGTCTTCAACAGCCCCAACAATCCCTCGGGCAAGGTCTTCTCGCGAGCGGAGCTGCAGCAGATCGCCGATCTCTGCCTCACCCACAACCTGCTCGCCATCACCGACGAGATCTACGAGCACATCGTCTACGACGGCGAGGAGCACATCCCCATCGCCACCCTGCCCGGCATGGCGGAGCGAACCATCACCATCTCGGGCATCTCGAAGTCGTACTCGGTCACGGGCTGGCGCATCGGCTACGCCATCGCCAATCCAGAGCTGTCCGTCGGCATACGCCGGGCGCATGACTTCATCACGGTGGGCGCGCCCCATCCGCTACAGGAAGCCGCCGTCACCGCGCTGAACTTTCCCGACGCCTACTACGTGTACCTCCGCGAGAGCTACCAGGCGCGGCGCGATCTCCTGTTCGGCAAGGTGGAGGAGGCGGGCTTCCGGGCCTTCAAGCCCGCGGGTGCCTACTACATCCTGACGGACGTGGCGCACTGGCTGCCCGAGTACGGCTGCGCCAACGACCACGAGTTCGCCATGTTCCTCGTGAAGGACATCGGCGTGGCGACCGTCCCCGGCTCCTCGTTCTACTCGACCAAGGAGCTCGGCCGCACGAAGATCCGCTTCTGCTTCCCCAAGACCGACGACATGCTCATCGAGGCGGGACGGCGGCTCCAGAAGCTTCGTCGTTGACGCTTCGCGAAGTCGCCCGTTCCATCTTCGACGTTGCCCTCGAGGCCGGTGATGTGCGGCCGCTCGTTCTGCGCGCGCTCTCTTTCATGGTTCCGCCGGCGCAGGGGCGTGTCCTCGTGGTGGGAGCCGGCAAGGCGTCGGGCGCCATGGCCGCGGCCGTCGAGGAGGCCTGGGGCTCGCGCGTCGCCGACGGCGTGGTCGCCGTCAAGGACGGCCACCTTGCCCCCACGCAGCGCATCCGGCTGCTCGAAGCAGGCCATCCCGTGCCCGACGAGCGCGGCGCGGCAGCCGCGAGAGAGATCAGGGCGCTGGCCGAGTCGGCCACGGCCGACGATCTCCTGCTCGTGCTGGTCTCGGGGGGCGGCTCGGCGCTGACGCCTGCCCCCGCCCCGCCGATCACGCTCGCCGACAAGCAGGCGATGACGCGACTGCTCCTGGCCGCCGGCGCCAACATCAACCAGCTCAACACCGTGAGGAAGCACTGCTCTGTGCTCAAGGGAGGACAGCTCGCCCGCGCCGCGGCTCCGGCCCGCGTGGAGGCCTTGCTCCTCTCCGACGTGATCGGCGATCCGCTCGACGTGATCGCTTCTGGTCCCACCACGCCGGATGTCTCGACCTTCACCGAGGCCCTCGCCATTCTCGACCGCTTCCACCTGCGCGAGAAAGCGCCGCGCGGCATCGTGGAGCGGCTCGAGCGGGGCGCCCGGGGGGAAATTCCGGAGACGCCCAAGCCCGGCGATCCGATCTTCGAGCGAGTGCGGAACACGGTCATCGGCAACAATGCGCTGGTCGTGGAGGCCGCGGCAGCGCGGGCGCGTGAACTGCGTCTTGACGCCCACATGCTGACGCGGGCCCTGGAGGGAGAGGCGCGCGAGGCCGCCGGGAGACTCGTCAAGACGGCGCGGGAGATCAAGGCGGGCAAGAGCCCGATTGCGCCGCCCGCCTGCCTGATCGCGGGAGGCGAGACCACCGTGACGGTGAGGGGCAAGGGCAAGGGCGGCCGCTGCCAGGAGTTCGCCCTCGCGGCGGCGCTGGCCATTGACGGCGAGGACGACGTCGTCGTCCTCGCCGCCGGCACCGACGGCACCGACGGTCCCACCGACGCTGCCGGGGCGATCGCGGACGGCCAGAGCATTGCCCGCGCCCGCGCTCGAAGCCTTGACCCCGCCGCACGTCTCGCGGACAACGATTCCTACCCCCTCTTCTCCGCCCTCGGCGATCTCGTGGTCACCGGACCCACCAATACCAACCTGCTCGATCTATACCTGGTCGTGGTCGGCCCTCTCTCCCGGTGAGCGGGGCTGTCCCTGTGGGCTAGACGCGGGCTTCGCGGCTTGTCGGAAGCGGGGAGTGGGGCGCGTCAGCGTCCTCGTGGAGTGGGACAACGTGATTGGGCGCGCCTTCTATCGAAGCCGGGCCTTCACCGAGATTGGGAAGCGCTGTCAGGAGGCCGTCGGCTACTCTCTGGATCTCGTCGAATGTCATCGAGAGATCTAGAGAGGCCTGCATGACCCTCCGCAGGGAGCCGGTCGCGGGTCGTTAGCCGACAAACTCGTACGTGATTCTTTCGGATCTCCTCTTGGTAGATTAACTCAACATGTGTATAGTATGAGCACTCAACCGTAAACCACCCGTCACGGAGGCACCGACATGGACAGGCATCAGCGATTCGCGTTGCTGACCGAGGAGGCGACGGGCGACCGCGAGCACGGTCTACCTGGGCGACCGCGGTTCAACGAAGGGCCGGTGGGAATCCGCAAGGTTCGCCTGCCGGGCGGCGGAGTCACCAAGCTCATGCGCGTCATGCAGACCAACGCCTGCTCGCTGTCGTGCGGATACTGCCCGACGTTCTGTGGGGGCAAGGTGCGACGGGTCGTGCTCTCGCCCGAAGAGACGGCGCGCACCTTCATGGAGGCCCATCGCGCCGGCATGGCCGAGGGACTCTTTCTGACCTCGGGGGTGCCCGGTCGACCGCAACGGGCCATGGATCGCATGCTCGCCACCGTCGACCTCCTGAGGCGCCGCGAAGGATTCCGGGGCTACGTCCACCTCAAGATGCTGCCCGGCGCCGACGAGGGCCAAGTGCGCGCGGCCGCTCAGCTCGCCAGTCGTCTCTCGGTCAACCTCGAAGGGCCGAGCGACGCCGTGGTGAGGCGGCTCGCTCGAGAGAAGGATCTCTCCGGCGATCTGCTCCCGAAGCTCGAGCTCGCGGGCCGGCTCTCGCGGGAAGCCCGTCTGGAAGGACGGCCCGAGCTCGCGGCGCCCTCGGGCACCACGACGCAGTTCGTGGTGGGCTCCCAGGGAGAGTCGGATCGCGATCTCCTCGGGCTCGTCAGCCGGCTGGAAGGAAAAGGCCTCCTCCACCATGCGCACTTCAGCGCCTTCCAGCCCGTGGCCGGCACGCCGATGGAGGGGCTCCCCCCGACGCCGGCCGCCCGCGAATTCCGGCTCTACCAGGCCGAGCATCTCCTCCGCCAGTACGCGTTTCGGTTCGAAGAGCTGGTGTTCGGATCCAACGGAAATCTCGAGCTCGATCAGGATCCGAAGACGGCCTGGGCCGTCGGCCACCCCGAGCGCTTTCCGGTGGAGCTCTTGAAGGCATCGCGCGAGGAGCTGCTCCGGGTCCCGGGCATCGGCCCGCGCGCCGCGGACAGGCTCATCGCGACCCGCCGCGGCACGGTCCTGCGGGGCGCCGACGATCTTCGCCGCCTCGGTGTCGACGTGACGCGCGGCGGGCACTTCATGGCCCTCGGGGGGAAGCGCCTGGCGCCTCGCGCGCCCGCCCAGCAGCTTCGCCTCTTCATGCCGGGGGGGCACCTTCCCTCCGTGGTGTGGAACACGCCGGTGCCCCCATGCGCGTACCGCTGAGAAGGCGCCTGCTCACTCCTTGACGATGGCGTGGCCAGGGCGCACCATCGGGCCCCCGAGGAGGACAGTCGGGGCAATGACCCGGCCCTTCCACCGCGACCGCAAGAGGAGGGACCTGCACCATGCGCCAACAGATTCTTTCCCGGCGTGCCCTGATCGTGCTGCTGGTGGGGATTCTGTCGGGGCTTGCTCCGTTGCCGGCGGCCGTGGCGCAGACCCCGCGGTATGGGGGAGAGCTGGTGTTCGTGGTGGGGTCGGAGATGCCGAGCTATGACGGCCACCGCGAGGAGACCTTCGGGCTCATGCATCCGGCCGGCCCCCACTACAGCACGCTCCTGCGCGTCGATCCCGCCGATTCAACCGGCACGCGGATCATCGGTGACCTCGCGGAGAGCTGGACAGTATCCAAGGACGGCCTGACCTACACGTTCAAGATCCGGCGCGGGGTCAAGTTCCACGACGGCTCCCTGCTCACCGCACGCGACATCAAGGCGACCTACGATCACATCATCAACCCCGGGCCGGGGGGAGCGAGCCCGCGCAAGGGCCAGTACGCCGTGGTCGAGGCCGTCGAGGCGGCGGATGATCAGACTCTCCACTTCCGCCTCAAGCATCCGTCGGCCGGACTTCTCTCCAGCCTGGCCTCGCCGTGGAACTTCGTCTACAAGGCCGACATCCTGGCCAAGGACCCGCGCTGGTACGAGAAGAACATCATGGGCACGGGCCCCTTCACCTTCGTCGAGCACGTCAAGGGCTCGCACTGGGTGGGAAAGAAGTTCGCGGACTACTGGGACAAGGGCAAGCCCTACCTGGACAGCTACCGCGCCATCTTCATTCCGAACACGGGCGCCCGCGTGGCCGCCGTCCGCGGCGAGCGCGCCATGATCGAGTTCCGCGGATTCAACCCGGCGCGGCGGGACGATCTCCTCAAAGCCATGGGCTCCAAGATCACGGCGCAGGAAAGCGCGTGGGACTGCCAGCTGTTCGCCACGCCGAATCACGAGCGGAAGCCATTTGATGACCCGCGCGTTCGACGGGCGCTGACCCTTGCCGCGGACCGGTGGGAGGGGTCGAAGTACCTGTCGAAGATCACCATCCTCCGGGACGTGGGGGGCGTGCAGGTGCCCGGCACCCCCTACGCCGCGTCCGAGGGCGAGATGACGCGCGTGGCCGGGTTCGGGAAGGACATCGAAGCATCGCGCAAGGAAGCCCGGCGTCTCCTCAGGGAGGCGGGCGTGCCCGACGGCTTCTCCTTCGTCCTCACCAACCGCGGGCTGCCCGAGCCTTACGAGCCGCTGGCGATCTGGCTCATCGACCAGTGGCGAAAGATCGGCCTGAACGCCACGCAACGGGTGCTGGAGAGCGCGGCCTGGTTCGGCGCGCTGCGGAACGGCGACTTCGAGGTCAGCATCGACGGCCAGTGCGGTTACATCGTGGAGCCCGACCTCGACCTCTACAAGTTCCTCTCCACCGACCGCACGGATGCGAGCTATGGTCGCTATGTCGACCGAACCCTGGACAGCCTGTACGACCGCCAGGCCCGCTCGCGGGATCCGGAGGAGCGCAAGAAGCTCATCCGGGAGTTCGAGAAGCGGCTCTTCGACGAGCAGGCCCACATCATCCCGACGCTCTTCTGGTATCGCGTGGTCCCGCACAATGCCCGCGTGCGCGGCTGGACGATCACGCCGAGCCACTTCCTGAACACCCAGCTCGACATGATCTGGCTCGCCCCGGAGTAAGCGAGGGGATGGAGAATTCGAGACAAAAAGAAAGGGGCCGCTCGCGCGAGCGGCCCCTGTGAAGTTGCTGCTCGGTCTATGGGTTCACGCGCCGCCGAGTCAGGAACGCGATCAGCCCGAGACCCGCGCCCAGGATGATCAAGGTCGGGGGCTCCGGCGTGCGATGGTACACGATCTGATCCTGGTGCTCCGGGCTCCGGTAGGTGTAGAGGCCCGTCGTGTCCGTCGAGAACGCGCCCAGGCCCGCGAGCCAGGAATCGGCGATCGCGATCACGCTGCCCGGCGTATCCGGATTCGTCGCGTAGTTCACTCCTCGCGTGGCCGCATGCGCGCCATCCACGTCCAGGCTGGGCCCGGTCTCGAACACGATCTCCCACAGGGCGAGCTGGAAGGCCGCGCTGTTCGTCGTGTTCAGCAAGGAGGTCGTGTAGAAGCCGTGGAAGAGCTGCGCGATCTCGCCCTTGCGAAGGGGCGAGAGCACACCGTCGGCCGCGAGCGATGACTTCGTGTAGTCGGCGTACGGAGTACCGAAGCTGATGGTCTGCGCCAGGTCGATGCAGTAGGCGATCTCACCCGCGGGCGGGTTCAGGGAAAAGGCTCCAGCGGACACGTTCCCGTTCCTGGCCGGATCCGTCAGTGAAATGGTCTGAGCGGAGCCGAGGTAAAAGCCTGTTGCGGTGAGTGGCTCCGCATACGCCGCAGGCGAAAACATGAGGCATACGCCCAGTAAGCAGGCGCCAATGAGTCCCGAGTGCAATGACCGCATCGATCTCTTCTCCTCTATCGTCCGTTTCGAATCGCTCGCGCTCGTCAAGTGAGTGACGCCCAGAATCTGGGCGCGCATTGAAACATCCTCGGCGTGTACTGGAGCAAGCGCGGGGCCAAGAACACGGAGGGAAGAACGGCGAGGAGTTAGCTTCGAGGGCCCGGCCAATCGTCAAGTTGATTGACAGCGCCCCTCGTTTCGCT
>QHSC01000126.1 GCA_003220345.1 Candidatus Rokuibacteriota bacterium
GAAGCCCCACTGGCGCGCCATGCTCCAGCCGAGCGAGCCGGCGGCGTCGATCGAGATGATCGGGCGCCCCTCGCGTCCGTGCAGGACGCGGAGGACACGCGCGTCCATCGTGCGGTTCGCCGGCCCTTCGAGCACCTCGACGTGCGCGACCAGCTCTCCCGACCCGAAGCGCTCGCCGGCCGCCTGGAAGGGTCGGAACATGCAGGTGAGGGCGAGGGCCGGCGCGGGGGCGACGACGAGGCCAAGCATGGCCAGCCCCGCCGCCGCGAGGAGCATCAGAGGCGCACCCGGATTCGATAGCTGAGCTTGGCCTCGGCCTCCCTGGGCACCGCCACGTTCCACTTGGCCGTGAAGGCCTGCACCTTCTCGTGGGGCTGGCTGGCGCGGAGCACTTCCCA
>QHSC01000234.1 GCA_003220345.1 Candidatus Rokuibacteriota bacterium
GACAGTTGGCGAAGCCAGCGGTTGCACGTCCCCTCGATGGAAGGGTTAGGCGGCACCATGATCTCGGAGTGTGCGAGACGGAGATTGCAACGATGCACGATCGGCCTAGCGGGGAACGCCACGACTCAACCTTAGTAGGTTTCCTGTACCGGCAACAGCGCACCAGGCACCAAGCACTATGGACAGCAGTGCCACGAGCATGAGTGAAACGTCGAGGAGGGCAACGAGCCCGGCGTCAGCAATGGCAGTCACGAGCTCTGCGAAGGCGAACATGGCGAAGAACAAGCCGCACAACGCAATAGAGCCGCTTACCGGTTTCGACGCCATCAGCCCGCCACTTCCCAGACGAAGCCTCGGAAGCGCAAGCATCCAAGACAGAAGACCCAGCAGGAACAGGGCTAGCGGCACCACCAGTTGGCGCGCGTTCTCTGTCAGCTTGAATCGCCCGCCAATCGCTGCACTCCCAAGGCCCACGAGCCCAATGAGGAGCGCTGCTGTCGCCATCAATAGGATCACGCATAGCCACAGCGGGGCGTTGCGTTGCCGCGGTAAGGTCATGCCGCCAGCGCCTTTCTGCCGCCTAGCGCTCGCGGTGAGCAGCCGCGGCGAGCGTGTGCGAGCCAGCGGTCTGCTCTACTGCGTTGTTAGACTGCATCACTGTCGGCGTCAAGCTTGCTCCGGCTGGCCCAGCTGGGCCAGCCGAACTCCTGCCACAGGCGTGGGACTAGGTATTCGTAGATGTGTGCAACCTCACACGCGCGAGCGAGGGTCGGGCAGTGCGCTTCGAAGACGTAGTCGCACTCTACCCTGACGTGATATTTGCGGTAGCCACGCTCGCCTGTTCGCTCAATGAGGGTCGATGTCACGGTCGAGATGCGCCACTCGACGTGCTCTTCCCATCGGCCGTCCCGGTCAACTGCCTGTCGAACTTCGTCGAACTTTCCGGGTGAGAGCGCACCAACGAGCCGGGCGCGGATCCGGAGAAGGAGCCGGCCAAGTTTTATCATCGTCGCCAGAGTCCTCAGGTCTGTCTAATTAGAATTCGGCTGGTCTGTGTAGCGCCATATATCAAGGATGGATCGAGCGTAGCACGGTGACCGCGAATATGGCTCGAAGCCCAGCATGCCGGAAAGACAACGCATTGCTTCTGTGTAGACGGGAGGGCGTTTTGCTTTGCAGACCTGCGATAAACGATATGCGAGGTCTGTATAGGGGGCGGTGAAGCGGGCTGGGCGTCATGGATCCATCATCCGATCGGCGGGGCTCTGAACCCCGGCGGGGCCGCTCGCCCAAGCACAATCACGCTGCGGAGCATAGCGCCTGCAGGTGATTGGTCTCAAGAGGTCGCGGGACGGATACAGCGAGCGCTTGCCCCCTCACCCTGCCCTCTCCCCCGATGGGGGAGAGGGATGCAAGGCTGGGTGGTGATTCTGAAACTGCTAGCGGTTGGGGCCGCGGCCCATCGGGTAGGGCTGCCAGCGGATCAGGCTCGTGCGCGGGAGCACGCCGGGGTTGACGGCGGAGCGCGGCCACTTGCCCTGGAGGACGGTGGCAATCTCGCGGCCAAGGCGGCGGCGCGTCTCCGGGGCCATGCGCGCGGTGGCCGAGGCGATGTGCGGCGTGACGATGACGTTGTCCATGTGCAGGAGCTCGTTGAGCGGGTCCACGGGCTCCTGCTCGAACACGTCAAGCGCCGCCCCCGCGATCCACTTCTGCTTGAGGGCCTCGATCAGCGCCTTCTCGTCCACCGTGGGGCCGCGGCCGTTGTTGATGAAGAGCGCGGACTTCTTCATGGCCTTGAACTGCTTCTCGCTCATCAGGTGGTGCGTCTCCGAGTTGAGGGGGGCGTGCATGGACAGAAAGTCGGAGCGCTGGCAGAGCTCGATGAGGCTCGTCACCGGCTCCACGCCCACCGCCGTCATCTCGAGCTCGGCCAGGTACGGGTCGTAGGAGATGATGTGCAGTCCGAACGCGTGGGAGCGTCGCGCCACCGCCTTGGCCACGTTGCCGAACGAGATCAGGCCGAGCGTCTGGCCGTAGAGCCGCGGGATGTCCTTGAAGTACGGGCGTCCCTCGGTCCACTTGGCGTCCACCGTGAGCTGGTGCATGAGGCGCAGCCGCCGGTGCGCGGCCAGGAACATGGCCATGGTGTGATCGGCCACCTCATCGATGAACACGTCGGGCACGTTGGTGACGACGATGCCGGCCTCGGTGGCCGCGTCCACGTCCACTGTGTCGGCGCCCACGCTGCCGAGGCCGATCACCTTGCAGTTCTTGAGACCCTTGATGACGGCCGCGGTAATGCGGCGATTGCGGGCGATGACGGCGTCGGCGTCCTTGGCGGCGGCGATGAACTCGTCTTCCGTCTTGGCCGGCACCTCGACGATCTCGGCCCCGATGGGATCCAGCGCCTCGCGCTCGATGGCATAGGCGCCCTCGGCGAGGTCGAACGTGATGCCTCCCGACGGCTGCTGTACGACGACCTTGAACTTTCCCTTTCCGGCTGGCATGCGTGCGTCTCCTCTCGTGGTCGACTGGGCTGGCTTGCTCGCGGCGACGCCCAAGCATACTTCGACCCATCGCGCCCGTCGAGGGCCTCTTGGCGGGCTGCGACTTGCCCCCTCACCCTGCCCTCTCCCCCGATGGGGGAGAGGGATAGCCACGAGGGTCCCTCGAAGGGCGACGCCAAGTTCGACATCCAGAAGGTGGCCGACGGCGTGCACGTGGCGGTGGCCGCGCCCGCCTACAAGGTCAACTGCAACACCGCCATCATCGAGAGCGACGACGGCGTGGTGATCGTGGACACGCATTCCAAGCCCTCGGCCGCCCGCCTCATCGTCCAGGAGCTGCGCGGCCTCACGGCCAAGCCCGTTCGCTACGTCGTCAACACGCATTTCCACTGGGATCACTGGCACGGCAACGAGGTCTATCCCGCCGCCTACCCGAACGCCGAGATCATCACGAACCAGATCACGCGTGAGGCCATGGCCACCAAGGGGCTCAAGCGCATCCAGGATCACATCCGCCAGGGGCCCGGCGAGATCGCGCAGATCAAGGCCAACCTCGCGACGGCGGGCAGCGGCGAGCGACGCGCGCAGCTTGCCGATGACCTGAAGCATGCGGAGGCATACCACGCCGAGGTGAAGGCGCTCAAGCCGGCGCTGCCCACCATGGCCTTCGACCGCACCATGAAGCTCTACCGGCGCGACCGGGAGATCCATCTGCTGTACCTGGGGCGGGCGCACACGGAGGGCGACGTCTTCGTCTACCTGCCCAAGGAGAAGGTCGTCATCACGGGCGATGCCGTGATCGGCTGGACGCCCTTCATGGGCGACGGCTATCCCGCGGACTGGGCAACCACGCTCGATCGGCTGGCCGAGCTGGACTTCACCCACATGATCATGGGGCACGGCGAGGTGGCGGGCCGCGACTGGCTTCGCACCTTCCGCGGCTATGTGCACGACATGGTCGAGGCCGTGCGCGCGGAAGTGATGCGGGGCGCCACGCTCGAGGAAGCCCAGCGGCGCGTCCCCGAGGCGCTGGCGCCCACCTACGAGAAGCCCTTCTCCGCCTACGGCGTCTATCGCCCCTGGCGAGCCGGGCTCCTTCTCAATATCGAGCGCACCTACGCGATGGTGAGCTAGGGCTCACGGAGACCACACATGGCAAGGCTGCCGTCCATCACCAGCAAGGACCAGGTCGCTCCGAAGGATCACGCCATCGTCGACGGCATCGTGCAGAGCCGCGGCGCCCTTCAGGGGCCGTTCACGATGTTCCTCCACTGCCCGGAGCTGGGCGGCCGCCTCGCGCACCTGGGCGCCTTCGTCCGCTTCGAGGGCTCGCTCGACATGCGGGTGCGCGTGCTCGCGGCCATGACCGTGGCGCGGGAGCTCGACGCGGTCTACGTGTGGGGCGCCCAGACGGGTGGCGCCCGCCGGCTCGGCGTGCCCGAGACGACCATCACGGCCATCCGCGAGCAGCACTCGCGCGGCATTTCGCCCGAAGACGCCCAGATCGTGGACTTCACGCGCGAGCTGATCCGCAAGCATCGCGTCGGCGACGCCACGTTCAAGGCGCTGCGGACCCGGCTCGGCGATGACGGATTCATCCAGCTCACGGGAGCGATCGGCTACTACAGCATGCTGTCGATGACGGTGAACGCCTGCGAGCTGGAGGCGGCCCCGGGCGCCGAGGTGCTGCAATGATCGTCGACGCGCAGGTCCACATCTGGAGCGGCGGCAAGCCGGGGAATCCGAACCACCGGCAGGTGGCGAGCTTCACCAAGGACGAGCTGCTCAAGGAGATGGCGGAGGCTGGAGTCGACGCCGCCATCATCCATCCGCCGACCTCATGGGATCCGAACGCCAACGAGCTGGCCGTCGAGGCGGCGCGCCAGCATCCTGATCGGTTCGCCATCCTGGGCAACTTCCCCCTCGACCGCCCCGAGAGCCGCGCCCTCGTCGACGGCTGGAAGAAGCGGCCGGGGATGGTCGGCCTGCGCTTCACCTTTCTGCAGCCGCACATGAAGACGTGGCCGACGGACGGGACGATGGACTGGCTGTGGCCCGCCGCCGAGCGGGCTGGGCTGCCCATCGCGCTCCTCGCGGCGACCTTCATGCCCACGGTCGGTCAGATCGCGGAGCGCCACCCGCGGCTGAAGCTGATCATCGATCACCTCGGCCGGCCCTCGGGCACCAAGGACGACGCCGCCTGGGCTTCCCTGCCCGAAATGCTCGCGCTCGCGAAGCATCCCAACGTCGCCGTCAAGGCCACGGGGGCGCCCAGCTACTCCAGCGAGCCCTATCCCTATAAGAACATCCACGGACACCTCCGCCGCATCTACGATGCCTTCGGGCCCGAGCGGATGTTCTGGGGCACCGACATCACGCGCATGCCGTGCTCGTGGCGGCAGTGCGTGACCATGTTCACGGAGGAGCTGCCGTGGCTGTCGGGCCGCGACAGGGATCTCGTGATGGGACGCGCAGTCTGCGCGTGGCTCGACTGGAGGAAATGAGCATGGACATGCAGGCCGCCGTCTTCCGGAAGGTGAACGAGCCCCTGACGGTCGAATCGGTGGAGATCGACAAGCCCTGGGGACGTGAGGTCCTCGTCCGCACGGCGGCGACCGGCGTGTGCCATAGCGATCTGCACGTCGTCGACGGCGTCGGGCGGTTCCCGCTGGACAAGCCGATCGTCCTGGGTCACGAGGGCGCGGGCGTCGTGGAGGCGGTGGGCGCCGAGGTGACCACGGTGCAGCCCGGAGATCACGTGGTTGCCTGCCTCTCCGGATTCTGCGGCAGCTGCGCGCAGTGCCTCGGCGGCCATCCCAACCTCTGCGTGGGCGGCGCCGTCACCCGCGCGGAGTCGGCGGCGCCGCGGCTCTCGCAGCAGGGTCTGCCGCTCCGGCAGTTCATCGGCATCTCGAGCTACGCGGAGCGGATGCTGCTCCACGAGAACTCCATCGTGAAGATCGACCGCGACCTGCCGCTGGACCGGGCCGCCCTCGTGGGATGCGGTGTCCTCACCGGCGTGGGCGCCGCGCTTCGCACCTCGGGGCTCGAGGGTGGGCAGACCGTGGCCGTGTTCGGCTGCGGCGGCGTGGGCCTTGCCATCGTCCAGGGCGCCCGCATCGGCGGCGCCCGCCAGATCATCGGCGTCGACGTGTTCGATTCGAAGCTCGAGATGGCCAGGCGCGTGGGCGCGACCCACGTCGTGAACAGCGCCAAGGACGATCCCGTCAAGGCGATTCGCGCGCTGACGGGCGGCGCCGGGGTGGATCACGCGTTCGAGGCCGTGGGCAACACCAAGCTGGTGCGTCAGGCGATCGAGAGCCTCGCCATCCGGGGCACCGCGACGATCGTCGGCGTCCTGCCTCCCGACGCGATGATCGAGTTCCCCTGGATGGCCATCCGTCCGGAGTGCCGGGTGCAGACTTCGCGCATGGGCTCGAACCGCTTCCGCGTCGACATCCCGCGCTACCTCGAGTTCTACCGCCAGGGTCGGCTGCTGCTCGACGAGATGGTCACGCGTCGGGGACGGCTGGGAGACATCAACGAAGCGTTCCGCGCCATGAAGGCCGGGGAAGTCGCGCGCACCGTGCTGACTTTCGACTGATGAGCCCGGCCTGGGAGAACGAGCCATGAAGCAGGTCCTGATCGATGGCTACGGGCAGCCCGAGGAGTTCGCCCGGTGCGCGGAGGTGCCCGACGTCGGCGCGCCCGGCGCGGGCGAGGTGGTCTTCGATGTCCTTGCCTTCCCAATCAACCCGGCCGACGTGTCGTTCTGCCGGGGCACCTATCGTCTCAAGCCCCCGCTGCCCGCCACGCCGGGGGCTGAGTGCATCGGTCGGGTGACGGCGGTGGGCGCTGGTGTCTCCCACGTCAAGCCGGGCGATCTCGTCATCAACCTGCAGCGCGAGAACTGGGCCCAGAGGCGGCGCGTGAAGGGCGAGGACGTCATTCCCGTGCCATCGCGCATGGATCTCCGCCAGGCGGCCATGCTGCGCATCAACCCGCCCACCGCGCTCCTCCTCCTCACCGACATCGTGACGCTAAAGCCGGGCGACTGGGTGATCCAGAACGTCGCCAACTCCGCCGTGGGGCGCCTGCTCATCCCGCTCGCCCGCGCGCGCGGCGTGAAGACCATGAACGTGGTGCGTCGCGAGTCGCTCTTCAGCGAGCTGAAAACCCTCGGCGCCGACGCGTGCGTCGTCGACGGCCCCGATCTCGCCGAGGCGGTGAAGGCGCAGACGGGCGGCGCCGCGATCCGGCTCGGCCTCGACGCGGTGTCCGGGCGGGCGACGGCGCGGCTGTCGGCCTGCCTCGGCGAGGGCGG
The DNA here is from genome assembly GCA_003220345.1 of Candidatus Rokuibacteriota bacterium. GTDB lineage: Bacteria > Methylomirabilota > Methylomirabilia > Rokubacteriales > CSP1-6 > AR37. The sequence continues at coordinate 6,835 of QHSC01000234.1, forward strand.
GGTCGTGTGCAACTACGGCTCGATGAGCGGCGAAGATCCGGTGATGTCGCGCAGCACGTTGATTGCGGGCGGCCAGAGCCTGGTCGGCTTCATCCTCGGACGCGGGCTGGCCACGCGCTCCCTCGAGCAGGTGCGCGCGATGTATGCCGATCTCGGCGGGCAGATCATGGATGGTACCCTGTACGCGCCGGTCGAGAAGGTGTACCCGATCGAGGAGATCAAGACGGCCTTGACGCATGCGCAGCGGGGCGAGCGGAGCGGCAAGATCCTGGTGGCGCCGAACGGCATGCTGTGACGAGCGAACCGATCGAGAAGACGTGAGGACCTGACCCCATGGCGAAGAACACCGCGCTGCCCCTGGCCCGCTTCAATGTCCTCGACCTGACGCGCGCCCGCGCCGGCCCGACCTGCGTGCGCCAGCTCGTGGACTGGGGGGCGCACGCCATCAAGATCGAGATGCCGGGCGGCCGCACGGGCGACGGCATGGGCGGCGCGCGCCATGGCTTCGACTTCCAGAACCTGCACCGCAACAAGCGGAGCATGACGCTCAACCTCCAGGATCCCGAGGGCGTCAAGATCTTCAAGGAGCTCGCGAGGGAGACGGACATCGTCGTCGAGAATTACCGCCCCGGCGTGAAGAAGCGCCTGGGCATCGACTACGAGAGCCTGCGCCAGATCAACCCGCGCCTGATCTACGGGAGCATCTCGGGCTTCGGGCAGAGCGGCCCGTACCGGGATCGGCCCGGAGTGGACCAGATCGCGCAGGGCATGGGCGGGTTGATGAGCATCACGGGAATTCCCGGCCAGGGGCCGGTGCGCGTCGGCATCCCCATCGCCGACCTCTGCTCGGGCATCCTGCTCGCGCAAGGCATCCTGGTCGCCCTCCTCGAGCGTGAGATCACGGGCGAGGGCAAGTGGGTGCACACCTCCCTGCTGGAAGCCATGCTCTCGATGCTAGACTTCCAGGCCTCGCGCTGGCTCATGAGCGGCGAGGTGGCGCCGCAGGCGGGCAACAACCATCCCACGGGCATTCCGACCGGGGTCTTCGAGACCAAGGACGGGCACATCAACATCGCCGCCGCCGGCGACGACATCTACTCGCGCTTTTGCCGCGCCATCGAGCGCCCGGACCTGCTCACCGATCCGCGCTTCGCCACGGCCAAGGCGCGCTCCACGAACCGCGACGTGATCATGGAGGTGCTCATGCCGGTGACCCGGCAGAAGCCGAGCGCGGAATGGATCGCGCTACTCAACGAGGCGGGTGTGCCCTGCGGCCCCATCTACAAGATCAACGAATCCTTTGCGGATCCCCAGGTGCAGCACCTGGCCATGGCCCAGCCGGTGCATTCCCCGGCCCTCGGCGACCTCACGATCCTGGGGCACCCGGTCTCGTTCGGCGCGAGCCGTCTTCCGATCCGCAGCAACGCGCCGGAGCTGGGCCAGCACAACGAGGAGATCCTGACGTCGATCGGCTACACGAAGGACCAGATCGCCGACCTGGCGAAGCGCGGAGTGATCTGAGGCCGCCGCCTCAGTCGTTCACGCGGCGGATCTTGGCGCCCAGGCTCAGCAGCTTGCCCTCGATGTTCTCGTAGCCGCGATCGATCTGCTCGATGCTGCGAATGACCGTCCGGCCCTCGGCACAGAGGGCCGCGATGACCAGGGCGATGCCTGCCCGGATGTCGGGGCTGGGAATTCCGGCCGGCTCACCGCGAAGTCGGGCCGGGCCCTGGACCAGCGCACGATGGGGATCGCACAGCACGACCTTGGCCCCCATGCCGATGAGCCGATCCAGGAAGAACAGCCGGCTCTCGTACATCTTCTCGTGAAAGAGCACGGATCCCTTCGATTGCGTCGCGGCCACGAGGGCGACGCTCATGAGATCCGCCGGAAAGGCGGGCCAGGGGCCGTCCTCCACCCGCGGAATGGCGTCGCCGAGGTCGGCGCGGATCTCGAGGGGCTGCTCACCCGGAACCACCAGATCGCGACCGCGGAGCTTCGTGACGATCCCGAGTCGCTCGAACACGGCGAGCGTCATGCGAAGATCGTCCGGCCGCACGTCCTCGATCACGACGTCGTCTCCCGCGAGCGCCCCGAGAACGACGAAGCTGCCGATCTCCATGAAGTCCGGACCGAGAACGAAGTCGGCCCCCGTCAGTGCCCGACCGCCCCGGATGGTGAGGAGATTGGATCCCACGCCTTCGATCTGGGCTCCCATCGACTGGAGCAGGACGCAGAGCCCTTGCACATGAGGCTCGGACGCCGCGTGGCGCAGGATCGTGGTCCCCTCGGCCAGCACCGCGGCCAGGATCACGTTCTCGGTCGCCGTCACGCTCGCCTCGTCCAGCAGGATGTCCTGCCCGTGCAGGCGGGATGCCGACAGGGTCAACCCGTCGGCATCAGATTGCATCGCGGCCCCGAGTCCCACGAGGCCCATCACGTGCGAATCGATGCGCCGGCGCCCGATCCGGTCCCCCCCGGATTGTCCAAACTCCGCCCGGCCCTCTCGGGCGAGAAGCGGGCCCATGAGAACGAGCGCGCCGCGGATCTTTCGAAGAAGGTCGGGGTTCGGCCGTGTCGTCTGGATGGCTCGGGCGTGCAGGGTGGCTGCATGAGGGTCGTGTCGGGTCACCGACACGCCGAGGCCCTCGACGAGGGCGAGCATGGTTCGCACGTCCTCGATGTCGGGCAGATTGCGCAGGGTCACGGGCTCGCTGGTGAGGAGCGCGGCGGCCACGGCGGGGAAGGCCGCGTTCTTGTTGCCACTCGGGCGAACCCGTCCCTTCAGTCGGGCCCGTCCGTCGATCACGAACTCTGCCACTACCGTGTCAGCTCAGGCGGAGATAGAGCACGCCGATCAGGAAGATCAGGGGCGCCAGGCCCTGGATGACGGCGCCACGCATCATCTGGGGCGAGGAGGCGGCGAGCACGACGGCGGCGGCCAGCATGGACGCGCAGTTCCAGGTCACCAGCGTCAGGCCGAGGCTCGTGCGCCCCGAGGCGATGAGCGCGAGCCCGCCGAGCGCGCCGGCCGCCAGGAAGAGATTGTAGAAGCCCTGATTGAGCGCGAGCGACTTCGTGGTCTGCGCCTGCTCCGCGGTGCTGCGAAAGCGCCGGTAGACGGCAGGCTTCGTCCACCAGAGACTCTCCATGCAGAAGAACAGGACGTGGATGATCCCGGCCAGAGCGGCAGCGGCCCACATGACGACGAGCATGTCAGCGACCTCCTCGGGCCTTCGAGGCGAGGCTCCGGATCGTCATCCTCCCCGGAGAACGAAATCGAACGCGCCGATCTTGCCGCCCTCGACGTCCCGGACCTTCATCACGAGCTTGGGATCGAAGATGCCGTCACGCTGATTGGCCGACTCCCCCGGGAAATAGAGCTGGGTGGTGAGGGCGGGCCGACCGGGCGCCTGCACCTTGACGTGGATGTGTCGCGTGCGGCCCGGATACTGCGCGGGCACGACGGTCTCGAGCCGGTAGTGCCCGGCGGCATCGGTGAGCTGATGCCCGCGAAGGCGCTGGCCCTCATTGTCATAGCGGCCGGCGGCATCCGCCTGCCAGAAGTCCAGGAGCGCGCGGGGCACCGGCTTGCAGTCGGCCGTGAGCACGGAGCCCTCGACGACCAGCCTCGTCCCGGGCATGCCGGGCTCGATGAGGGAGGCCCTTGCCGGGGAGTTCGGCTTGAAGTACGGCCCTTCCGTCTGGGGCGGCGTGTCCCCACCACAGGCCATGGCCGCTCGAGCTCCGGAGACCCGGCCGGCGGCCCAGGCCACCCCGACGGACAGTGAGGCGATCAGAAAAACCCGACGACTCTCCCGCTCGCTGCGTCTCTCCATGGCGCTCCTCCTCTGGCGCCCATTAGACGGCTGTCGGGAGCGGCGACGGGCTACTGGGCCTTGACGAGGAAGTGTGCGCGACGATTCCGAGCCCAGCAGCTCTCGGCGTGCTCGGTGCAGACGGGCCGCTCCTTGCCGTAGGAGATGATGGTGATGCGGGTGGCCGGCAATCCCTGCGCGAGCAGGTAGTTCATGGTCGCCCGCGCGCGCCGCTCGCCCAGCGCCAGGTTGTACTCGTTCGTGCCGCGCTCGTCGCAGTGCCCCTCGATGAGCACGAGGTCATTGCCCCGCGTCTTCAGCCAGGCGGCATTGGCATCGAGGGTCTTGGCATCCTGGGGGCGGATGTCGGACTTGTCGAAGTCGAAGTAAACGTCCTTCAGGTTCGCGCTCTCCTCGAACTGCGCAGGCCTCGCGGCGGGAGCGGGAGTCGGAGATGGCATGACCGCGGGCGGAGGTGCAGGGGTCGGGGTCGGCGTCGCGGTAGGACCCGTCGGCGGAGGGGCTGCGGCCCCGGTGGTCATGGGACGCTTCGGGCATCCGGTCAGCAACAATGCGATGGCCAGCATCAGGACAATGGCCGGAGCCGATCTCGCCGTCGTGCGCACTGTGTCGCCTCCTCGCAAAGAGTTCGTGTTCGATTCGCCGGGATGCCCGGGCGCCTAGGCCATCTTAACGGAACCCACCGCACTTCCTGCTATTTCACGAAGGCCGCACCGGAGACCCGCCTCACTCCCTGGTGGGAGACGAGGAGCTGGAGTACCATGTGGCCACCCTGTTGGTCGCCCCTTCGAGGGCGGAGAGGAGCAGGCGATGTCCTATGACCTCGTGATCAAGAATGGCTGGGTGGTGGATGGATCCGGGCTGCCCCGGTATCGGGGCGACGTCGGCGTGATCGCCGGCCGGATCGCTGCCATCGGCCGCATCCGGGAGTCTGCGCGCGAGGTCATCGACGCCGAGGGCCGGGTTGTCACGCCCGGCTTCGTGGACGGGCACACGCACATGGACGCCCAGATCTTCTGGGACCCTCTCGGCACCTGCTCGTGCTGGCACGGGATCACCAGCGTCGTCATGGGCAACTGTGGCTTCACCCTCGCCCCCTGCGCCAAGGAAGACCGGCACCTGGTCATCCGCAATCTCCAGAGGGCTGAAGACATCTCGGTGGAGGCCATGGAGGCCGGCATCGACTGGCGCTGGACCACCTTCCCCCAGTTCCTCGACACGCTCGAGTCCCTGCCCAAGGGAATCAACTATTCCGGCTATCTCGGCCACTCCGCCCTCCGCACCTACGTCATGGGCGAGCGGGCCTTCGACAAGCCAGCCACCGAGGATGATCTGGCCGCCATGGAGTGCGAGCTGCGTGGGGCCATCGCCGCGGGGGCCATGGGCTTCACGACCTCGCGCTCGCCGAGCCACGAGACCCCGGACGGGCGGCCTGTGGCCAGCCGCGTGGCCGCGTGGGACGAGGTGCGGCGGCTCGTCGGGGCCATGGGCGAGATGAACGCGGGCATCTTCGAAATCGCGGGCGAAGGCGTGGACCGGACCGACGACAATCCAGGCCTGCGCGACTACCACAGGCGGCTACGCGATCTCGCCGTCGAGACGGGACGGCCCGTGACCTTCGGGCTCTTCACTCGCCGGGACGCGCCGAAAGTCTGGCGGACCTATCTCGATCTCCTCGAAGACACCGCGGCCGCGGGCGGCCGCATGTTCGCACAGGTGCACAGCCGAGCCCTATCGTCCGTCCTCTCTTTCAAGACCCAGCTCCCCTTCGACCGTCTTCCCGTGTGGAAGGAGCTGCGAGCGCTTCCCCTGGCGGAGCAGGCGCGCCGCTTGCGCGATCCTGAGCTCCGGCAGGCGCTGGTGCGCGCGTCGCGCGAACGCGACGAGGGGAAAGCCCTGGGCACGGAGGCACGGCCCGTCCCCTTCGAGTGGCTCTTCGTCATGGAGACCCCGGATGGTCCGCACCGCTCGATCGCCGAGGTGGCGCGGGAGCGTGGCTGCGATCCCGTCGAGGCCATGATCGACCTCGCCCTCGAGAAGGACATGGAAGTCTTCTTCCTGCATCCCGTGGCGAACGAGAACCAGGACTACGCGCTGGAGCTGATCAAGCACCGGCGCTCGGTCGTGACCTTTTCCGATTCGGGCGCCCACGTCTCCCAGCTCATGGATGCCTCCCTCCAGACTCACCTGCTCAGCTACTGGGTGCGCGCGAAGCAGGCCCTCACCCTCGAGGAGGCGGTGCGGATGCTCACCTTCGACACCGCCACCCAGTGGGGCTTCACGGACCGCGGTCTGATCCGGGAAGGCTTCGCCGCCGACCTCGTGGTCTTCGATCCGGACACCGTGGGCGCCGAGATGCCCGAGGTGGTCGATGATCTGCCCTCGGGGGCGCGTCGCCTGATCCAGCGCGCGCGGGGATTCGCCGCCACCGTGGTCAATGGCGAGACGGTCCTGCGCGACGGCAAGCACACGGGCGCTCTTCCTGGAAGACTCCTGAGGGGACCGCTGGCGAGTAGATCCTAGCCCAGGCGGCTGAAGAGTTTCATCCCTCCCCCATCGGGGGAGAGGGACGCAGTTCGAGCTGAGCGGCGCAGCCGCGAGGCGAGGGCTGAGTAGATCAAGGGGCAGACGTCTACGAAGTCTGGGCTTCCTTCACCAATTTAGACATCGCCGCCGCGTTGGCGTCCTTCATCGCGCCCAGGCCCTGGACGACGCCTTCACGGTCCACGGCGGGCCGGTTCTGACTGACCTTCCACTTCCCGACGAGCCTGGTCACCGGCATCTCGATTCCGACGATCGCCCGGAGCTGCGTCTTGATGAAGTCCTCGGGCGCATCCGAGACCTTCCAGGGCTCCGCCCGGCCCGACTCATGACGAGTGGTGAGCCGCTCGACGAGACCGCGAAGCCAGGCTTCATCCTCGATGATGCGCAGCGATCCGTAGGCGTGGACGACGATGTAGTTGAAGGTGGGAACGACCTTGCCTGTTTCCTTCTTCGTCTGATACCACGCGGGGCTGATGTACGCCTGCGGCCCCTGGAACACGGTCAGCGCCTCGACGTCGCGGGAGAAGTCGCGCCACACGGGATTGGCCCGGGCCACGTGGCCGCGGAGCGTTCCGAATGGCGCCGGCTCGGAGTCGATCTCGAGCGGGATGTGGTTGGCGTTGAGCCCGGTCGAGCCGAGCGTCACCAGCACGGCGAGCGGGTGCTCGTGAATCAGCCGATGCATCACCTCGGCCCGCGTCTCCTCGAAATGCGCCGGCATGTACATCGATCGGAAGGCCGTCAGCGACCGTACCAGTGGCGATAGTAGTAGGGCTGGTACGTGTACACCGGATACGCGTAGATCACTCGAGGCGGCGGCGGGGGTGGCGCATATGCGTAGGGAGCGGGGGCGGGCACCAGGACACACCCACCGAGAAGCCATCCAGCCAGGGCAAGCAATGCGAGTCTCATGAGGGGTCCTCCCGCGTGCTAGACGACGGGCTACGGCCATCTATTCGTCTATTCGTCACGAGGACGTCTGGCGCGTGGGGTGATCGCGGCGCGCAGCGCTGGGTATGGCACGGAGGCGGCGCGCAGCCGCCCCCGTGCCTTCGTCAGTGCGTTGTTCTTGCTATTCGACTAGCCGCCGCGGCGGCCGCCCCGCCCGCGGTCGTCACGTCCTCCACGGTCGTCACGCCCTCCACGCTCTTCACGGCCTTCATGCCGGTCTTCGCGGCGCTCGTCGCGAACCGCTTCGCGATGGTCGCGCCCCTCCTCCCAGCGTCGGCCCCATGCTGGGGCCCACTGGGGCGGGCCCTCGCGCCGCCAGTGTCTCCACTCCGAAGGTGGCGAGCGGTAGTAGCGCACGGGCACGGCGAGGATCGGCCGCGGAATGAACTCGGGCGCCACGACCACCCAGGGCCCGTTGTACCGGGGCGCCACGTACCACCCACCGTTGGTGAAGACGTAGTACTGCCCGCCGTAGAAGAAATAGTTGGCCTCGACCGCCGGCGCATACATGACCGGAGTGGCAGGGACCACGACCAGGTGCGGCGGGGCCGGAACATTGATCCCGATATTCACGCTGACCTGGGCCGCCGCCGAGCCCGCCGCCCCCATGACGGCCGCTATGGCGACCACTCCAAGAATCATCCGTCGAAACATGGCTCCGTCCTCCTTGCTGGGAGCGGACGATCTCCCCCGCTCCCAGCCGATAAGACGAGACAGCCGCAGCGGATATTTACGCCGGCGGAAATGTCCCTCGATCACTTCCGGCGGAGATCGCGAACGTAGATGTCATTGGCGACGACCGAATTGGCCTTGATCGTATCCGCGTAGATGGTGTTGGCCGCGACTTCGGGCGCCCTCAGATCACCGCGCGTATCGCTGATCTTGATTCCCTTGGACTGGTGAATGGTGCCGCGAACCTCATCGGCCTCGATTCTGTTGGCATAGATGACCTGGGCCCGGACCTCGTGCGCTTTGATCTCGTCAGCCTGCAGGCTCGGAGGTGCGGTGACGGTCAGGCCGGGCGACAAGGGCTGCTCCACGCTGCCCTCGATCCGCACGTGAGTGGCCCACGCCAGTCCCGCGGACATCGTGATTGCCGTGAGCGTGATGAGTGCCGTCCGATGCCATGTCTTGCGATTGAGCATGCGAGCCTCCTGTGAAAGCCGCGCGCAGCCGAAAGTCGCTGCCACGGCGTGGGTTGACCATCGCAGGAGTAGAGCTGCATCGCATGTGCCACGGGCCCAATCGCCCCTCGGAAGGTCGTTCTTCACAGAAACGCCCCAAAGGGTCCCGAAGAAATTTCCGGGGACGGTCGGACTACCCGGATCTGGCGAGCGGGGCGGAGGTCAGCTCATTCCTGACTGATCGCACTCCCGGCACGGCCCGCGCCAGCTCGACCGCGCGAGAGCGGGCCGCGGCATTTCGGACCTGGCCGCTCAAGGTGACGAGGCCCGCATCCACACGAGTGTCGATGACGGCATCCTGCAGCTGCGGATCCTCCTTCAACTTGACGTCGAGCGCGCGCGCGATGGCCTGGTCTCGCGCGTCCACCTCGGCCCGCCGCTCGGGCGGTACGATCTGCAGCTGGTTGCGTATCTCCTTGACGCCCTCGAGGCGGCCGATGATGTCGTCGGCCGCCTTCTTCGTCTCCTCCGAATCGACCTTGCCGCGCAAGGTGACCACGCCATCCTGTGTGTCGACACTGATCTGCCGCCCCGGGAAGCGCAGGTCGCTCCAGAGCGCCGTGTTGATCTTCACGGCCAGTCTCGAGTCCGTCACGTTCCGGTTAGGAGGCGGCGTCTGCGCGGAGCCGTGCGAGACGATCACGACGAGCAGGGTCATGGCCGCGCCCACGGCGAAGGCGATCCTTCGCGAGACCCGGTCGCTCCGCGACGAAGATCTTGCGCGCCCGTGGGGAGCTCTTACCGGGTCGATCCTACCTGGCACCGCGCTCATGCGGGAGATTTGGAGGGGAAGATCTTCATCGGCCATATAGAGTTTGCCTAGGAAAAACGGGCGCGGCTCCCGACGCCGCGCCCATTTTTCTGCGACTCCCGTTCGCTACTGCGTCTTCATCGTGGGAGGCGGCGTCTTCGGCGCAGGTGGCGCCAGGACCTCGAGGCGCGTCGCGACATTCTTGCCCTGCCGCAGCTCGTAAGCCGCTTTGACCTTCGCTCCTTCGTGCACGTCCATCAGCGTTCCCTGTCGGCCCTCGACCTGGACCTGAGTCTCGCCGGTGACTTCGAGCGTCCTCGGGAATAGACCGAAAAGACCCGAGGAGACCCGAACCGTCCCGGTGCTCGCATCGACCTTCTTCACGGTTCCCTCGAGCGAACCGGGCAGCGCGCTCGCGGGGGCCGCCGGCGGGGCGCCAATCTGAGCCTGCACCCATCCTGGCCCGGTGGCGACGGTGAGCATCACCGCGATTACCAGCAGCAAATTGGCCATGCGTCCCATAAGCCTCCTCCTCTTTACCGGGCCGTCGGAAAAACGGCCCCGATTGCGGGCTGGGGTGGTCCAGCACCGCGCCTAGGAGGGAGCAAAGCCTATGCCAGACCCGTCTAGATCCGGTTTGCTTGACGCCCGGCGTGATGACGACATATGGTCTATGTGATGTGATCAGTACAGAGACGATTGCCGAAATGTTAGACACAGTGCGAGTCCTCATCCGAGCCCTGGCCGCGGGCGTGATCATCCTCGCGTTGTATGGAGGCTGCGGCACGACACCCGTGGAGCCTCCTCGCCGCGAGAACGTGCTCCAGCGCATCCTGCCCTCTGCCGTCCAGATCATCCTCGAGAATCCGGAAGGCCGACGGGTGCGCACGGGCTCGGGGGTGGTGATTGCCTCGCGCGGCTCCGAATGCTTCGTGGTCACCAGCGGTCACACGGTGGCCGGCGTCATCGGCAGAAGTGAGATCTCCTTGCTCTTCGGGCGGCAGCGCGGCGCCGGCACTCGCGCCAGCGCCACGGTGCTCGCCCACCGCGAGACGGAAGACGTGGACATCGCCTTGCTCAGCGCCCAGTCCGATCAGTGCGTGCCGGCCCGGCCCGCGGCCGGGCCGGAGCTCGGAGAGGCCGTCTGGGTCATCGGTTTTCCGTGGGGCCGCAACATGCTCCTGGCCAGCGGCATCGTCAGCCAGGTGAGCTTTGGCGACGCCGCGGACGGGGAATCGCAATCGCGCCTGATGGTGGACGCCTCGGTCAGCTACGGGTCGAGCGGCGGAGGCGTCTATGAGGCGCGCGGCGGCGGGCTTCTCGGGCTCGTCGAGGGCTATCGCACGGCCCGGGTCACCTCCAAGGGAACAGAACAGCCCTGGTACATCGACGTGCCCGTGCCCGGCCAGACTCTCGTGACGCCGCTCACCGACATCCGTCGATTCCTCGCGGATACCGGGCACGCCGATCTCATCGAGGGCGCTTCCTCGTCCACCGGCCGCGCCGCGCGCTAGTTGCATACCTGCTGAGCCGGTACCCACTGCGGCACGTACCAGCCCTGGCCGTTGGCGTCCACATAGAGCTGGTAGCCCCAGTAACCCTGCGTCCACGAACAGGTCGGAGTGTAGCCGTAGTAGCGGTACGGAACATGGCCGTGGAAACGATGCGGCTCCCCACGCTCAAAAGCGTGGCGAGACTCGATGCGTCCCGTGGGCTTGTGGAATTGAGTCTCGGCGCGGGCCTGAATGGGCCCGGCCGCGGCCGCGAGAATCACCAGTGCCACGATCATCGCGCGTTTCATATGACACCTCCCGGTGCGACATCTCGCCCTTCATGTGGAGCACGGCAGCATCAATAGCTGCCGAGCTCCACACTGGAGCGCACCCGTGAAGGCGACATGTGCCGCGTGCAAAGAAATATGACCCGTCGACCGCCAAATCAACAGAACAAGCATGGTGCCGAATAGGTCGCAGGCGCTAGCCGCGACCTACGAACGGCATCTTCGTCGCCATCACCGTCAAGAACTGCACGTTGGCATCGAGGGGCAGGCTCGCCATGTAGGCGACCGCCCGCGCCACGTTCTGGACATCCATGGTCGGCTCGACCTCGACGGTCCCGTTGGCCTGGGGGACCCCCTTGGCCATGCGCGCCGTCATCTCCGTGGCGGCATTGCCGATGTCGATCTGCCCGCAGGCGATGTCGTATTTCCGGCCGTCCAGGGAGGTCGATTTCGTGAGCCCCGTGATCGCGTGCTTCGTCGACGTGTAGGCGACCGAGAACGGCCGCGGCGCATGCGCCGAGATGGAGCCGTTGTTGATGATGCGGCCCCCGCGAGGCTGCTGGCTCTTCATGATCCTGATCGCCTCTTGCGTGCACAGGAAGGAGCCCGTCAGGTTGGTATCGACGACCGCCTTCCACTTCTCGAACGGAAGGTCCTCGAGGGGCACGGGAGGGGCGCCGATGCCCGCGTTGTTGAAGAGGAGGTCGAGCCGGCCGAAGACCTGCTTCGTCTGCGCGAAGAGGGCCCGAATGGACTCGGGGTCACTGACATCGGTCGGCACCACGAGCGTCTTCGACCCGGGAGACTTCGCCTTTCCCTCCGCGGCTGCCGTCTCCAAGGCGTCCTTGCGGCGCCCGGCGAGGACGACAGAGAAGCCGTCCTGCAAGAGCGCCAGCGCGGAGTGCCTGCCGACACCGCTTCCAGCTCCTGTGACGATCGCCACCTTCTCGGATGAGGCCATGTCCTGGTCTCCACCTTTCTGGATCAGCTCCCTGATCCGCCACGTCGATGCGGCCGCCGCCTGCCGGGGCCGAGCTTCCCCCTGGGGCCCACAGCCTAGCGCAAGACGACGGATACGTGCAGTCCGGATTCAGAGTGGCGTCAGATCGGAATGCGAGGGTTGCTGGTCGGCGGGGCTCGACGCGTTACTGCTTGTCCATCGCGAGAGGGACTTCAGAGCGGCGCGTGTCCTGGCCCCGGTGCTGCCACCGGGCGGCCACGAGCCCCTTCAGCTTTTCCCGCTGCTCCGGCGTGAGCTGGGCCTTGGCCTGCTCGTCCGTGCGGATGTCGGCAAGCCGGCTGTCCGCGCGAAGCCGCTCGATCTCCCGCACCTTGGCTTCCACCCTTCCCATGTCCACCGGATCGCTCTGGCGCAGGCTCATGAGATCGAGCTGCGCGACCCGCCGATCGGCGGCGGCGCGGATAGCGACGCGCCGGGAATCCATCCCGAGCTTCTTGAATGTCTCGACCTGCTGCGACGTCAGGCTCAGCTCCTGCCGGTGGCGCAGCGCGAAGCCGATCACGGAGCGCCCACGGCGCGCCTGGCCGTGCCTCATGTGCCGCTGCCAGCCGCCGAAGTGGCGGTGGCCCTGCATCGCCGAGCGCTCCATCGAGCGTCCCGCCTGTGGATGCGCCGTCGCCGCGATGTCGGGCGGCGCCGCCGCCACCGGCATCGTCAGCCCCAGCATCAGCGCCAGTCCTCCCAGCACCCCTTTGACTCTCATGACGTCCCTCCTGGGGATTCTCCCCGTCTCGTCTCGTGGTCCTGTTCTCGCGGGCCTCAGCGCCCGCGCTCACGACCGAGCATGCGGAGGGCGCGTGAACGACGTGTGTGTCGCGAGTAAATAACTGTGAAGGGATGGAGCGCTTCGCGGTGCGGGGCTAGGTGACGAGGGACTTGAGGAACACCGCGTTCGTTCCGGTCAGGCGGAGCCGCTCGAGAAGCGCTTCCATGGCCTGGATCGACTTGGTCCCTGCCAGGGCGCGGCGGAGGAGATGGATGCGCTTGAGCTCGTCCTCGGTGAAGAGCAACTCTTCGCGGCGCGTGCCAGACTTGAGGATCTCGAACGAGGGGAAGATCCGCCGGTCGGCCAGCTCCCTAGTGAGGTGGAGCTCCATGTTCCCCGTGCCCTTGAATTCCTCGAAGATGATGTCGTCCATCCGCGAGCCCGTCTCGACGAGAACGGTGCCCACGATGGTCAGGGATCCGCCTTCCTCGAGCTTGCGCGCGGCGCCGAAAAAGGCCCGGGGCATCTGGAAGGCGCGGCTGTCGATACCGCCCGACATGGTTCGGCCCCGGGAGGTCAGCTCGTTGTTGTAGGCGCGGGTCATGCGCGTCAGGGAATCGAAGAGGACGAGCACGTCCTGCTTCTGCGCCGCCATGCGCTTGGCCTTGTCGAGGACCTGCTCGGTCACCTCGATGTGACGCCGGTAGGGATTGTCATTGCTGGAGGCGACGATCTCCGCGGACTTGCCGATGTTCACCCGGAAATCGGTCACCTCTTCCGGCCGCTCGTCGACCAGGAGAACGATGACGGCCACCTCAGGATGATTCGTGAGGACGGCCTTGGCGATCTGCTGGAGGAGCACGGTCTTGCCGGTCCGGGGTGGAGCCACGATGAGCCCGCGCTGGCCCTTCCCGATGGGCGTGATCAGGTCCATGGCGCGCATGGACAGCTCCGAGGGAACCGTCTCGAGCCGCAGCCGCTCGAAGGGCTGGATGGCGGTCAGGCTCTCGAAGCCCGAGGGCGAGGGCGACGGCGCCGGCATGCGCGAGGGGGCGGGCCCGCGTGGCGGCCCGGGAGCGCGCTGGTCGAACTGCGGACGCTGGCCCGGCCGGCGTGATCGGCGCGATCGCCTGCTCATACCCGGACGCTCTCGGGGGCCCTTACCACGGGCGAAGCCATCGATCGATGGAGTAGGCACCCGCGCCGCCGACGAGGACAGCCAGGGCCATTCCGATGAGGGCGAGGTTCATCTCGTAGCCGTGCCCCTTCCCCGGCGTGAGCGACCAGTTGATGAAGAAACCGTTTTTCCAGTGCACCGTGGCAATGGCCACGAGCATGACGAGGATCAGTCCCACCGCGGCGGGCCGCGCGAGGAAGCCGACGATCATGGCCAGCCCGCCCAGGAGCTCCGTCAGGGCGGCGAGCACGGTGAGGGGCGCCGGAATGCCAAGCGCCTGCTTGAAGTAGGCGATGACGCCACGCAATCCCGGCCCGCCGAACCAGCCGAAGACCTTCTGGGCGCCATGCGCGAAGAAGATGACTCCCAGCACGACCCGCACGATGAGCAGCGGACGGGAGGCGAAGGTGCCGAGGAGCACATCCATGACGCTCACCTCCTGGACCGGAAGGGCGATGCGGGGGCCTCCCCGGCACATCCCGTTGCCGCGCCGGGAGCCGATGCGTCGGCTCATCGGGCGGACGGTAGGATGCGACACTCCTCCTTGTCAAGTTTTCACGCTAGTGGGCCTTGAGCGCTGCGGCCCGTCTCGAGAGCTCCTCGGGAGGCACGTCTTCGATGTGCGTGGAGATGTGCCAGATGTGCCCGAAGGGATCCTCCAGGGTGCCGTTCCGATCCCCGTAGAACTGGTCCTGCACGGGCCGAACCACCTTGGCGCCGGCGGCAATCGCCCGGTTCGCCAGCGCGTCAACCCCTTCGACATAGAGGTGGATGCCGACGGGTGAGCCGCCGATGGACCGCGGGCTACGGGCCCCGAAATCCGGAAACTCGTCGGCGAGCATGATCACGGAATCGCCGATCATGATCTCTGCGTGACCGACTCTTCCGTTCGGATCGGTGTGACGCATCAGCTCGGTCGCGCCGAACGCCTTCTTGTAAAAGTCGAGGGCGGCCGCGCCATCGCTGACGATCAGATACGGCGAGACGGTCGGATGGCCTTCGGGAACGGGTCTCACGCTCTTGCTCATCTGGCCTCTCCTTACCGGATCCGGGGGGGAGCGCCGGCTGTCGCTCCTCCCCCGGGCCCCCCCACCAGCTTGCGGGATTTCACCGCACTTCTCCTTGCGCTCAGCGGAATGCTTCCGCGCCCCGGCCGTCTAACCCGGCAGAAAGGAGGCGCGCGATGCGAAGACTCATGCGGATCGTCGGTCTGGTTCTCGCCGTCTCGCTGACGGCATCCGGGTGCTTCGTGGTCGTCGATCGCCCCCATCACGGGTGGCATCGTCGGTGATCAGAGTGGCGGCCCGGCACCGTCGGGCCGCCGCTTCCACCCTCACTTCTTGCGATAGACGTTCAGGCCGACCTTCTCTTCCCGATCCTGAATCGTGACATTGCCCTCGGTCGAGGCGATGATGATGGTCTTGCCAGACGAGGACGGGCCGAACTCCTTGGTCAAGTCTATCGTGATGGTCAGGATGTCACCCGCCACCGACATCTCAACATTCTTCATCTGCACGTCTCCTCCGATGAGGGCCGCTTGCGTCTCGTCTTTGCCGGATCGTCGTCACTTCGGCTTCAGGGCAAAGAGCAGACACCAGCCCTTGGGATTGATCTTGCCGCCGACCAGCTTGCAGCCGTCGGGAGGGGTGAATTGCAGGCATTTCTCGCAATCCTGTCCCTTCTTGGGCGTCTCCTGGTACTGCACCTGTTGCTTTGTGGCCTTCTGTTGGGCGTCTGCCGGGCGGGCTCCGAGAAGAAACGGCCCGGCCAGGGCCGCGGGCACGATCATGCCGCATGCCTGCAGCAAGCGCCGGCGAGAGATCCTGCGTGTCATGGCTAAAGCTCTCCTCCCTCCGCTGCTTGGTTGACCGAAGGGCTGGGCAGCCCGGACGGGCCGTCCTTCTCTAAGAGTAACCGAAACGTCTAGCCGATGCAGTTTCCTCTTCAGCGGCCTGGCATGATTTCCGTCTGGCGGCCCCCGGCGCGCTATTCTAGGCGGCGGCAATGTCGCTCCCCATCGGGCTCCGCGCGCTTCGCCACCCCGACTTTCGCCGCTTCTTCGCAGCTCAGTTCGTGGCGCAGACGGGGTCGTGGATGCAGACGGTGGCGCAGTCGTGGCTCGTGCTCCAGCTCACCCCGTCACCGTTCAAGCTCGGGCTCATCGGCTCCCTCCAGTTCGCGCCCATCCTGCTCTTCTCCATCGCTTCCGGTGCCCTCGCCGATCGCCTCCCCAAGCGCCGGCTCCTCATGTGCACCCAGACGGCCCTTGGCTGTCTCGCCCTGATCCTGGCCGCCCTCGTGGCGTCTGGCCGCGTCGAGTACTGGCACGTGGCCGTGCTCGCCTTCATCAGCGGGCTCGTCAACGTGCTCGAGCAGCCGTCGCGGCAGTCCTTCGTGGCCGAGATGGTGGGGCGGGGTGATGTGGCGAGTGCGGTGGCGCTCAACTCCGCGTCGTTCAACGCCGCCCGCATCGTCGGGCCCGGCCTCGGCGGGCTCGTGATCGCGCGCTTCGGCGTCACCCCGGCCTTCGTGGTCAACGGGATCGGCTTCGCGGTGACGGTGGCCATGCTCTCGCGGCTGGGCACGCGCGGGCTGCCCCGCGCGCGCTCGGGTCGCGGGGTCGTGGACGACATCCTCACCGGGCTCCGCTACGCCGTTCGCACTCCCGAGATCCGCCTGATGCTCGGCCTCCTCTTCCTCGTCAGCATCTGCGTGTTCAACTTCACCGTCTATGTCCCGCTGGTCGTGCGCACGGTGCTGCACCTCGGCGCGGAAGGCTTCGGGCTGCTCATGGCCTGTCTGGGCGTGGGCGCCGTCACGGGCGCGCTCACCGTCGGCGTTCTCGGCGCGCGCCAGCCCCCCACGGCCATGCTGTTCAGCACGGCCGCCCTCGCCTGCGGCGGGCTCCTGGCGCTGTCCACCGCGCGCGTCTTCTGGTTCGCCGCCGTCGCCGTGTTCCTGACGGGCCTCTTCGGCGTCGTGCTGGTGGCCAGCTGCAACACCGCGATGCAGCTGGCCGCGCCCGACGAGCTGCGCGGGCGGGTGATGAGCCTCTACACCCTCGTGTGGGGCGGCGCCTTTCCCGTGGGCGCGTTCATCGTGGGCAGCATCTCCGAGCACTGGGGCGTGGGCCGCGCCCTGCTCGTGAACGGGACAGCCGGGCTGATCGGAGCGGCGCTCCTGCTCGGCTGGTGGACCTTCCGCGAGGAGGCCGGACGGGCGCGCGAGGCCTGAGTCAGTGCGTACCGCATCGTAATCTCCCCCTCTCCCCCTCACCCTGCCCTCTCCCCCTGCGGGGGCGAGGGATCACAATAAATCCCTCTCCCTCGGAGAGGGAGAGGGTTGGGTGAGGGTGGCGTTGTCTCGCGAATAGCCTACCAGGCGATGCGCTCCCAGAGGGCCTGGATGTCCCGGCTGCTCATGTCGTACGGAAACCACGCGCGCACGTAGTTGTCGAACTTCCAGCTATATGTCCCGTCCTCGTTCTGGTTCACGCCGTGGCTGGTGAGGTGCCGGGCCTGCTCGGCCGAGAGGTGCGGGTTCTCCTCCTGCATGCGCCGGAAGGCGTCCTCGATGGAGGCGTAGCGACGGGGCAGCCGGCCCGCCAGGCCGCGCTCCTCGCGTATCCACTCGTCCATCCGCTCCGCGATGGTCTTCGACCGGTGCGTGGCGAGGGCGCGCGCGGAGGGCCCGAGCCCCTCGATGGCCACGAGCTTCGCTACCGCCTCTGGGTAGATGCCGGCGTAGCGGAGCGCGATGTTGCCGCCGAGGGAATGGGCGACGATGGTCACGGGCGCGAGCTGCTGCTGGTGGACGAGCTGGGCGAGATCGTAGATGTACCCGGCCATGGTGTAGCTGCCGTCCGGGGACCACTCGCTGTCCCCGTGCCCGCGCAGATCGGGCGCGATGATGTGCCAGTCGTCGCGCAGGGCGGCCGCCGTCCAGTCCCAGTTGCGGCAGTGGTCGCGGCCGCCGTGGAGCAGGATCAGGGCCGGCCGCTCGGGATTTCCCCAGTCGACGTAGTGGAGACGCAGGCGCTGGGAGAAGTACGTGCGCGAGGTCGGACCCGACTCCCGGTCGCTCAGGACGCGCGCTCCTTCTCCATCTGCACCAGCATGCGGCGCAGGATCTTGCCGGAGGGCGACTTGGGAATCTGCTCGATGAACTCGAGGTGCCGGATGCGCTTGTGGGGAGCCACGCGCTCCGCCACGAAGGCCATGATCGCCTCGCCCGTGGTCGCCTTGGAGGCGGCGTCCGGCTTCAAGACCACGAAGGCCTTGGGCACCTCGCCCGCTTCCTCGTCGGCCTTGCGGATGACCGCGGCGTCGAGGATGGCGGGGTGCGTGAACAGCAAGGCCTCGAGCTCGGCGGGCGCCACCTGCATGCCCTTGTACTTGATCAGCTCCTTGGTGCGATCGACGATGTAGAACCATCCCTCCGGATCCACGTAGCCGACATCGCCCGTGTGGTACCAGCCCTCGCGGTCGATGGAGTCCGCCGTCTCCCCCGGCTGGTTGAGATAGCCCTTCATGATCTGCGGCCCGCGGATCAGCAGCTCGCCTTCCCCGCCCGGCCCCGCCTCCTCGCCCGTGACGACATCCATCAGCTTGACTTCGGTGTTGGGCACGACGAAGCCGATGGAGCCGGGTTTGCGCGGCGCGTTCTTCGTGGGGCTCAGGTGCGTGACCGGGCTCGCCTCCGTCATGCCATAGCCCTGCACCACGGGGCAGCCGAGCTTCGTCGACAGCTCCTGCGCGATCTCCTCCCCGAGGGGGGCGGCGCCCGAGAAGACCAGCCGCACGCTCGAGAGATCGAACTGGCTCACCGCCGGATGCTTGACCATGCCCAGCACGATGGGCGGCACGAGGGGGAGGATGGACACGCGGTACTTCTGCACGGCGGTCAGGAACTCCTGGAAGTCGAAGCGCGGCATGCTGACGATGGTGGCGCCCTGGCACAGGCCGAGCTTCATGATCACCACCATGCCGTAGATGTGAAAGAACGGGAGCACGGCGATGACCACGTCGCCGTCCTTGAAGCCGTCGAAGTCCTTGAAGCCCTCGGCCTGGCACAGGTTGGCTATCAGGTTGTGGTGGGTGAGCATGACGCCCTTGGGCAGCCCCGTCGTCCCGCTCGAGTACGGCAGCACCACCACGTCTTCGCGCGGATTGATCTTCACGGAGGGCGGGCTCGGCGGCGCCTCCAGCAGCTCGGCGAAGGGCCGGGCGCCCTCCGCGGTGCCGAAGACGTAGATCTCCTCGACTCCCGCCGCCGCGGCCGCCTCCTTGGCCTTGTCGAGGAAGGGCGGCACGGTGATGAGGAAGCGGGCGCCCGAGTCCTTCAGCTGCTTGGCCAGCTCGCCCGCGGTGTAGAGCGGATTGACCGTGGTGTTGATGCCGCCCAACGAGGCGACGGCGTGAAAGATCACCGCGTACTCGGGCAGGTTCGGGCTATAGATCGCGAAGACGTCGCCCTTGCGAAAGCCTCGCCGCGCGAGGCCGGTGGCCACGCGACGGATGCTGTCCGCGAGCTGGCCGAAGGTCAGCGTCCGGCCCGTCGGCCCGTCGATCATGGACGGCCGGTCGCGGAGGCGCTCCGCGTGGCGCAGCACGTAGTCGGTGATGGAGACGTCGGGCACGACGACGTCCGGCCACGGGCTCCGGACGATCATGCCGGCTCGTGCCGCGTCGGCGCGGCGTCAGCGAGGCGCATAGATCGCGAAGGCCTTGTTCGAGTTCATCACGTAGGACTCGACATAGCCGTGGTAGTCGGGGCTCTTGTGCCCGAGCGCCTCCATGGCGCCCATGAGCGCCCACCAGTTCAGCACCTCCTGCTGGCCGCGGTCCACGACCTCCGCTTCCGTGACCTTGCGCCAGGTGTCGAAGTCGCCCGCCACGAGCGCCTCGTAGAGCCTGCGGTCATTGTCGACGTCGGGATAGACGAAGTAGTGCTTCGGGACCAGGAAGGCGTGCGACCAGCTCGACGAGGCCACGAGCGCGACCTTCCACGGGCTGCGCGCCAGCGCACGTGCGACGGCGGCGCCCACTTCCATGCAGCGATCGGGCGACGGGCTCGGCGGGTCAAGGTCGGCTTCGGGAATGCTGATCGTCCCGACGGGATAGACCCCGCCGCGGTTGACGTTCACGCGGCTCCCATAGCAGTTGATGGCCATGGCCACCAGGGGATAGGGCCAGCCCTTGCGCTCGTAGTCGAGGTACATCACGCCGTTGAGAAACGCGTGGCTCAGTCCCTCGTAGTGGAGCGGCTTGTACGAGTACGCCATGTCGATATGCTCGTGGGTGAGCAGCTCGCGCACCAGCCACTTGGCCGCGTCCCGCTTCCCGGGAATGCGCACGACGGCATCGGCGCCCTCGCCCCATGCGTTCGGCGCCGGGCGACTGCCGCTCTCGCCCATGGGCGCGGTGCTCGCGACGCGCTGGTGGGGCCGGTAAGGGTGGATCTCCATGTCCTCGTAGGCGTAGACGCAGAAGGCCGGCGTGATGTCCTCGTGGAAGTTCTCGTACTGATCGTCGCCCCACATGAGAACGAAGTCCGGCTTGAAGTCGTCGAGCGCCCGGCGCAGCGCCTTGAGGTGCTTGACCAGCTCGGCGCGGTGCTTGGGTGCGGCGGAGCGGCCCTCGTCCGCGCCCCACTCCTGCCGCATGGGCGCCGGCCAGTTCTCGGGCTTCTTCCACGAGTCGGGCACGTCGGGACGAGTCAGGGTGCGCCGGAGGATTGTGGCCATGGCATCGTCGGCCCCCCTGAGCGGGGGATAGTGACTCAAGCCCAGTGACGTAGTGATTGTCCACGACCTCGCCCTTGGCGCCGACCGTGAAATTGGAGGTAATGAGACCCGTGGCTCCCGCGAATTGCCCCACCCCTTCCGTCACTTCCCAGATCACCGCTCCCCGCTGCACCCCGTTGACCGGGCTCGGTCCGAGGACACCCTGGCCCAACGTCTTGAAGGTCACCTTGCCAGCCTTGCCATAGCTGATGCGTCCGCTCTCGACAAACGAGCCCTCGCCGGTCATCTGCACTTCAGACTCGAAGGTGGCGCGGGGACCGGGCTTCGATTCAGACTTGACCTGTAGGCCCTTGGCCGTCACCGCGGTACGCAGGACCTGGCCGCCCGCGCTCGTCTTGGCGGCGAGCTTCCCATCCGACCCCTCCACGGGACCGGCTTTGCCCTTGAACTGCAACGCGAACACGAGCTCTTTCATGATGATCCCCCTCTGACTGACCGGGCGGCTCTGTCGATGGGCGACGGGCGTCGTGGCGCGACTGGCGCCAGCTCTCCTTTACTTCCGAGAAGCCTGCGACTTGGTCGGGCCGATGAACTCCACCATGTTGCCGTCGGGGTCCTTGACGAATACCTGACGGAAACCGGTGGGGCCGGAGATCACATCGCGGCAGGGCAGGCCGAGCTGCTCCAGGCGCTTCGCCGTCTCGTCGCAATCCTCCGTCCACAGCGCGAAGTGGGGATAGCGCGCCAGGATCGTCTCGCGCTCCACGGCGGGCCGGACGAGCTGGTCGTTCAGGATGATGTGGAGCTGGAGCTCACCGCCGAGGCTGTACCAGATGCCGGGGAAGTCGAAGTTCGGCCGCGCGATCTCCTTGAATCCCAGGAGCCCCGTGTAGAACTCTCGCGCCTTGGCGACATCCGTGACGGTCACACTCACATGACTCATCGACTTGAACAGACTCATGACGTCCTCCTGGGTGGCGTTGCCTCGTCTTGATCAGGTCCGCGGCTTCACCCGTGCCGACCGCGTGCCGCGGAGCGACAGACTCATCCTACCTCGGCGGGACGTTAGGCCGAGGCGTTTCCCTTGTCAAGGCAAGGGCATTGGCTCGTGACCCCTGCGCCCTCGCCCTTGACAGCGAGGCGCTGCATGGCATACATCGAGACCATCCACGAGCCCGAGGCTGCCTCGCCAGGATCCCGCGTGGCCTCATGCCTCCACGAGCATCACCCAAGAGGAGCAACGGCGATGAAGACGCACGCACGAGGAGCGGATGCGGTCGGCCGGCGCGAGTTTCTGGCCCTGGGCGGCGCGGGCCTGGCCCTGGCCGCCCTACCGGTCGCGGCCCACGGGCAGGCGAAGCGCAGCGGGGAGATCGCGGCCGGGCTCTCCGAGCGAATGCTCACGCTCGATCCCGCCAACCACTACTCGATCTCTGCCACCTCCGTGCTGCGGCACGTCTTCGACCCGCTCGTCGATGTCACCAACGATTCGAAGTTTGTCCCGGCCCTCGCGGAGTCCTGGCGCCCGGTCAACAACACCACCTGGCGCTTCACGCTGCGCAAGGGCGTGACCTTCCACGACGGCACGCCGTTCAACGCCGACAGCGTCGTGTACACGCTCAAGCGGGTGCGCGACAACACCAAGCTCATCAAGGCCTTCGTCTACCAGGACATCGACGCGGTCGAGAAGGACGGTGACTACGCCGTCACCGTCACCTCCAAGCGGCCGTTCGGCTCCCTGCCCGCGCACCTGACCATGCTCGGCATGCTGCCGCCCGGCGCGGCCAAGAACGAAGATGCCTTCTTCGAGAAGCCCGTGGGCACCGGGCCCTTCCGCTTCACGAGCTGGACGCGGGGCGACCAGGTCATCCTCGCAGCCAATCCCGGCTACTGGAAGCCGGGCGTGCCCAAGGTGGAGAAGGTGACCTTCCGTTTCATCCCGGAGCTCTCGACGCGGACGGCCGCTCTCAGAGCCGGCGAGCTGCACGTGATCGACCGGGTCACGCCCGATCTCGTCGAGACCCTCAAGGGCAGCCGGGGCGTCAAGGTGCTGGACGTGCCGGCCATCGAGACGCAGCGCTGGATCTTCCAGCTCGCGAAGGAGCCGGTGAAAGACCATCGCCTGCGCCAGGCGATCTCGCTCGCCATCGACCGCAACGTGATCATCAAAGAGCTGCTGCGCGGCTACGGCCGGCCCGTGGACAGTCCGGTGCCGCCCGGGCTCCTCGGCCACACGAGCCTGCCTCTGAAACCCTACGATCCCGAGAAGGCGCGGCAGATCCTGAAGCAGGCGGGCTACACGAGCGTCTCGCTCGACATGGTCCTGATGAAGGACCTCTATCCCAAGCAGCTCGAGATCACCCAGGCCGTGGCCGCCATGCTGGGGGAGGTCGGCATCAAGCTCAACATCAAGAACCTCGAGATCGCCACCGCGCGCGAGCAACGGACGGCCGGCACCTACGACATGTTCTTCTCGGGCTGGGCGCACATGCCCCACGATCCCGACTGGTTCTTTGGCCAGTGGTTCACCAAGGCGGGCTCGGAGAAGCTCACGCGCTACGCCAACCCGCGCGTGGAGCAGCTCATCGCCGAGGCACGCGTGCCCGATGCCAAGGTGCGCCAGGCCAAGTACGAGGAGCTGGAGCGGATCATCTGGGACGACGAGGCGGAGCTCTGGCTCTACTACACCGTCGCGATCTACGGCGTCAGCGACCGCCTGCGGAACTTCGAGGCGCGGCGCGACTACTACGTCCTGCTGAGTGACGTTGCGATCGCCTAGCCTGGACCAGTCGCGAGGTAGTGCCCCCCTCATCTACTTAGCCCTCGCCTCACGGCTTCGTCCTTCAGCTCGAACTGCGGCCCTCTCCCCCTTCGGGGGCGAGGGATCTAAGGTGAATTCCTCTCCCTCTCCGAGGGGGAGGGATTCATTCTGCTCCGCATGAGGGTCTATATTTTTCGGCGTGTTGGCCAGTCGGCCCTCACGCTGCTCGGCGTTTCGGTGCTGGTCTTCGTGATCCTGCGCATTCTGCCGGGCGATCCTGCGCGGATGCTGCTGCCCGACGGCGCCCCCGAGTCCGCCGTCGAGGAGCTGAATCGCCACCTAGGGCTCCGCGAGCCTCTGCCCGTGCAGTACCTGATCTTTCTGCGCAGCGTCTTCCGCGGCGACTTCGGCCAGTCATTCCAGTACCGGGCGCCTGCCCTGCAGGTGGTCCTGGAGCGGCTCCCCGCCACCGTGCAGCTCACCCTCGTGGCCATGCTTCTCACCGTGGTCTTCGGCGTGTCCATCGGGATCGTGACCGCGGTGCGTCGGGGCACGCGGTACGACGTCGCGGGCACCGTCCTGGCCGTGCTCGGCCAGTCCCTGCCCAATTTCTGGCTCGGCATCATGCTGATCCTGCTCTTCGGGGTCGCCCTGCGCTGGCTGCCCACCTCGGGCTTCGCGGGATGGACCTCCCTCGTCTTGCCCGGCGTCACCCTCGCGGCCTTTCCCACCGCGCTGGTGGCGCGTCTCACGCGCTCGAGCATGCTCGAGATCCTCCATCGCGACTTCATCCGCACCGGGCGGGCCAAGGGCCTGACCGAGCGCAGCGTCGTGCTGTGGCACGCGCTCCGCAGTCGCGGGCACCGTCCTGGCCGTGCTCGGCCAGTCCCTGCCCAATTTCTGGCTCGGCATCATGCTGATCCTGCTCTTCGGGGTCGCCCTGCGCTGGCTGCCCACCTCGGGCTTCGCGGGATGGACCTCCCTCGTCTTGCCCGGCGTCACCCTCGCGGCCTTTCCCACCGCGCTGGTGGCGCGTCTCACGCGCTCGAGCATGCTCGAGATCCTCCATCGCGACTTCATCCGCACCGGGCGGGCCAAGGGCCTGACCGAGCGCAGCGTCGTGCTGTGGCACGCGCTCCGCAATGCCGCCATCCCCGTCTTGACGGTGATCGGGCTCCAGATCGGCGCGCTCCTCGGCGGCGCCGTCATCACGGAATCGGTGTTCGCCTGGCCGGGCATGGGCAAGCTCATCGTGGACGCCATCTTCTTCCGCGATTTTCCGGTAGTGCAGACGGTGCTCATCCTCTCCGCCACGGTCTTCGTGGCGATCAACCTGATGGTCGACCTGCTCTACACGGTGCTCGACCCTCGCATCCGGTACTCGTGATGACGGCCGAGCTCGAGACCGTGGCGATCGGAGGCTTCGGGCGCCGCTATCCGACGATGGTGATCGGCGGCGCGCTCCTGGGGCTGGTGGTCCTCGCCAGCCTTCTCGCCCCCGCCCTGACTTCGTATGATCCGCTCAAGCCGAGCTTCAGCCAGCGCCTCGCTCCGCCCTGGGGCCTGGGCGGCACGCGCGGGCACGTGCTCGGCACCGATAACCTCGGCCGGGACATCCTCGCGCGACTCCTCTACGGCGGGCGAATCTCGCTCGCCCTGGCCGTGAGCGCCGTACTGATCGCCGCCGTGGCGGGTGTCCTCGTGGGCCTCGTGGCCAGCTGGGGCGGCGGGCGGGCCGACGCCGTCATCATGCGCGTGGCGGATGTCCAGCTCGCTTTCCCGGTGATCATGCTGGCCATCGCCATCGTGGCCGTGGTCGGCACCAACCCGCTCGCTCTCGTCGGCGTGCTGGCGCTGAGCGGCTGGGTCCTCTACGCGCGCACGGTGCGCGCGCACGTGCTGACCATCCGGAGCCTCGAGTACGTCGAGGCCGCTTACACGCTCGGCGCCACAGATCTCCGGATCGTCCTGCGCCACGTCCTGCCGAACACCGTGGCGCCCATCCTGGTGATCGGCTCGAGCCAGTTCGCCACCATGGTCCTGCTCGAGTCCGGACTGAGCTTCCTCGGCATGGGCATCCAGGCTCCGCGTCCCTCCTGGGGTCTCATGCTGGCCGAGGGGCGCGACTACCTATCCAACGCCTGGTGGCTCGCCACGGCGCCGGGCCTCTTCATCTCCCTCGTCGTCCTCGGCGCCAATCTCCTGGGGGACGGACTCCGAGACCTCCTGGACCCGCACCTGACGTAGACGGACCTCCATGAAAATCATGTCCCCGCCGCCGTGGTATCGTTACCGCGCCGCCGAGTGAGCGGCCTGCTCGACCCCTGATCCAGCGGAGGCACCATGAGCGCGAACGAGAAGATCACGGTTCTGAACCCGGTCGGCTTCGCCCCCAAGGTTGCTCGCAAAGCGTTTGCCCCGCGGCTCGAGACGCTGAACGGCAAGACCGTCTATCTGGTCGATTGCCGGTTCGACGACTCCGATCTCTTCCTGAAGCAGATGCAGGCCTGGTTCGCCGAGCACATGCCGTCGGTGCGCACGGTGTTCAAGCCCATCTCGAGCGTTTATCTCGTCGACGATCCGACCACCTGGGAAGAGATCCGCGCGAAGGGAGATGCCGCGATCCTCGGCGTCGGCCACTGAAGCACCTGCGCGCCGGCGGTCGCCGCGCACGCGATGACGGTAGAGGCCACGTACGGCGTCCCCACGGTCGCCATGCACACGGACAAGTTCGATCGGGTGGTCCGCTCGGTGGCGACGGTCAACGGCATGCCGGGACTTCGCCAGGCCTTCGTGCCCCAGCCCATCATGGGCAAGACGGCGGCCCAGCTCCGCGCGTACATCGACGGGACGGATCCCATCACGGGTCGGCCCGTCATGCAGGAAGTGATCGAGGGGCTGACGCAGCCCTTCAACGAGGGCGATCTGGGTCCGGTCGAGTTCGATCGCTCGACGCCGCGGCTCGTCGAGCCCGACGCCGCGGACAGCCTCGAGCGATTGTTTCTCGAGAACCGCTGGACGGACATGCTGCCCATCGTGCTCCCCACGGAGGAGCGCGTGCAGGCGATGCTCGCGGGAACACGGCGCAAGCCGGATGAGATCGTCGGGCGCATGCGCTCGACGCACTTCCGCGAGTACTGGGAGTACACGGTCGAGAAGGTAGCGGTGAACGCGGTGATGGCGGGGGCGCGCCCCGCTTACTTCCCCGTCATCCTGGCCCTGGCCGCCTCGTGCGTGACGGCGCGGGGAAGCAGCTCGAGCGCCGTGGCGGGGATGTCCTTCGTCAACGGACCGATCAGAGACGAGATCGGCATGAACTCAGGCACCGGCGCGCTCGGGCCGTACAACCACGCCAATGCCACCATCGGGCGGGCTTACGGTCTCCTCTCGCAGAATCTCCAGGGCGGGTCCATCCCGGGGCTGAGCTACATGGGCAATCAGGGGAACAACTACAACTACAACAGCCTCACCTTCGCCGAGAACGAGGAGCGGAGCCCCTGGGAGCCCTTCCACGTCCAGCACGGCTTTCAGTCCACGGACAGCGCGGTGAGCGTGTTCTCGAGCTGTCGGGCCACCGCCTTCACGCTGGGCCTGCGCGAGAAGCACTGGCGCGAGCACTGCGCCAACATGCTGCGCGGCATGGACCCGCACACCCCGCCCGTGCTTCTTCTCGACCCCATCGCCGCGCGGCAGTTCATCGATCGCGGCGGCTTCACCAAGAAGGACGCGCTCATCGACTGGCTCTACGGCACGGCGAAGATGTCGGCGAGCGAGTACTGGGACTACCAGCTCATCCAGAACTACATCTATCCGCGCGCGACCTTCGGCGAGGAGCCGTGGGCCTCGAAGCTCAAGGCAGCGCCCGACGAGCTGATCCCCATGTTCCGCCGCGAGGACATTCACGTGGTGGTGGTCGGCGGCGAGACCAACGGCTACTGGCGCATCATGGGGGCCAACTACCAGAA
>QHSC01000235.1 GCA_003220345.1 Candidatus Rokuibacteriota bacterium
ACGGAATCGTTCGATGCGCATTATTTCCGGTACCACCTGACATGGTTTGCCACCGCCGTCATGGGCTCTCCCTCCGGAGTCGCCTCCACGAAGTGCAGCCCCAATTTCTCCGCCAGCCTGCGTGCCCGGTGGATGAGCTCACGCGTGTGGGCGCCCGCCGCCTTCGTCTCCAAGGTGATCTCGCGGCTCGCCATGGGCTCGATGATATCCGATTCGCGCGCCGTCTGGTGACAACTCCCCTTGACGCGGGGCTGCTTTGGGCTGATCTTCGGACGTGCTCGCATGCCGCGAGCGCTGCCCGCTGATGAAGAGGAGACGCCGTGATGCTCGTGGACGAGGTGTAGAGCTCTCATGCCGGGCGTCAAGGATCGCGTGGCCGTGGTGACGGGAGCGGCCAACGGGCTCGGCCGGGAGATCGCGCTCCTCCTGGCGAGGGAGGGTGCCCGCGTGGCCCTCGGCGACATCGACGGCGCCGAGCTCGAGCGCACCGCGGCCGCCATCACCAAGGCCGGAGGCACGGCCGTGACGCTCGCGGGGGATCTCACGGAAGAAAGCGGCGCCGCCCGGCTCATCGAGGTGGCCGCCGAGCGACTCGGCGGGCTCGACATCCTCATCAACAACGTCGGGGGCAGCCGCAACCGCAAGGTCTGGGAGATGCCCGTCGAGGACTGGGACTTCGTCCTCCGCCTGAACCTGCGCCCGACCTTTCTCTGCACGCGCGCCGCCGTGCCGCACATGATGCGCCGGCGCTACGGGCGCATCGTCTGCATGTCCTCGGGAGCGCGCGAAGGCACGCCGTGGACGGCCTACTATCAGGGCGGCGCGGCGTACTCCGCGGCCAAGGCGGGAATCCACGGCTTTGTCCGCGACACGGCCCTCGAGCTGGCGGAGCACGGCATCAACGTCAACGCGGTGGCTCCCGGCCCCATCGACACGGAGCGCGCGGGCCCCAACCTCAAGCGCCTGAACGACACGGTCGACTACAGCCCGAACCGCATGACGCCCCTCATCCCAGCCCTCACCTCATCGCGTTCCTCGCCCACGGGCTCGTCCCACGCTTCAGCTCGAACGACCAACCGGCTCGGCCAGCCGATCGAGGTGGCGCACGCCGTGCTCTTCCTCGCCTCGGAAGAGGCGAGCTACATCACCGGTCACACGCTGGCCGTGGCGGGAGGACGTTGATGCAGATGCCGCTGGAGGACATCCGGGTGCTCGACCTCAGCCACGCGCTCGCGGGACCCTTCTGCTCCACCATGCTCGCCGACTTCGGGGCGGAGGTGATCAAGCTCGAGCCTCGAGGCGCGGGCGACATCGCGCGCGCGTGGGGATCGCCGCTGCCCGGCGGCGAGACCTCGTACTTCGTCAGCCTCCACCGCAACAAGAAAGGCATCGAGGTCGACCTCAAGCGCCCCGAGGGCAAGGAGCTCTTCTTCAAGCTCGTCGAGCGGTGCGACGTCGTGCTCGAGAACTACCGCACGGGCGCCCTCGCGCGCCTCGGCCTGGCCTACGAGGAAGCGCGGAAGCGAAACGCCGGGATCATCTACTGCTCCGTCTCCGGCTTCGGCCAGGACGGCCCCTATCGGGATCGCGCGGCCCTCGACCTCATCCTCCAGGCGGAGAGCGGGATGATCAGCGTCACGGGCGAGCCCGGCTCGCACGGCGTGCGCTGCGGAACCTCCGTGGCGGACATGACGGCGGGGATGTACGCGGCCTACGCGATCATGCTCGCCCTGCGCGTGAAGGAGCGGACGGGCCGCGGCCAGGCCATCGACGTGTCCATGCTGGAAGGCCAGCTCTCGCTCCTCGGCACCATGATCGGCGGCTATCTCGCCGACGGCGAGCTGCCCGAGCCGATGGGCACCGCCTACAAGGCCCTCCTGCCCTACCAGACGTTCAGGACGAAGACGCGGGACCTCGCCCTCGCCGTGGGTAGCGAGAAGCTGTGGAAGGTCTTCTGCCCGGTCATCGGTCGGCCGGAGCTGGCCGACGACCCGCGCTATCGCACGAACGCCGAGCGCGCCCGCAACCGCGACCCCCTCATCTCCACGCTGCAAGAGACGTTTCTCACCCGCTCCTACGAGGAGTGGGAGCAGCTCCTCTTGCAGAGCGGCATTCCCGTGGGCGCCATCAACCGCATCCCGGAGGTCGTCGACCATCCGCAGGTGAAGGCGCGCGGCACCCTGGTGGAGATGGACCACCCCCGGGCGGGGAAGGTCCGGATGGTCGGGGTGCCCGTGCGCTTGTCCGAGACTCCGGGCGCGGTCCGGACACCCTCTCCGATGCTGGGCGAGCACACCGAGGACGTCCTTCGCGGGCTGCTGGGGATGGGCGCGGAGGAGATCGCGGCCCTCAAGGCCTCCGGCGCCATCCGCTGAGGCGCGGAGCGCCTGCTCAGCCGACCCGAGCGGTCACCACGTTCATCCGGAGCCGCGCCACCACGGGCAGATGATCGGAGGCCACGCGCGCGAGCCGGCTCCGGTGCACGTGGAAGCCGTCGGAGACGAGGTGGCGGTCCCAGTAGATGCGGTCGAGGGGAAAGATGGGCAGGGGGGCCGGATGCGTGCGGCGGATGCGCGGACCGTGCAGCTCCCGGCGCAGGGCCCGTCCTACCGGGCCGCGGAACGGGAACCACTCGTTCAGGTCGCCGATGACCACGCGCGGGCCCGTCAGGTCGGCGTGCAGGATGTGCTCGCGCACGAGCCGCTTCACCTGATCGGCGCGCTCGCGCACCTTCAGACCGAAGTGCACGTTGAAGACGTGCAGCAGCTCGTCGGCCACCGTCAGGTCGAGCCGGATCCCGCCCCGGGGCTCCCGCTCGGCCCACGACAGATCGAAGGTGTGGCTGCGGTGGATGGGAAAACGGGTGAGCACGGCGTTGCCGTAGGGGACGGCCGTCCGGTCATGGGTCGGGCCCATGGCCACGTGCATGCCGAGGCGCTCGGCCAGCGCGTCGGCCTGGGGGTGAAGGACTTCCTGGAGCCCGACGAGGTCGGCGTCGATCTCCTCCAGCACCCCGGCGATCCGATCGAGCTTCACGCGCCGATCCAGGCCGCACCCCTTGTGGATGTTGTAGCTGGCCACGGTGAAGATCATGTCCTCTAGCATACCGGGCCCGGCAAGGATTCCAACGATCTTATGTCCTCGTGACGTGCCTCACTCGACGCATCGTGCTAGGATCCGGGCACACTCGACCGTGCCCGGCTCCCATCGTGAGACCCGACCGTGATTGATTTCCTCTACGGCACCGCGTGGAAGGAAGAGCGCACGCCGGCCCTGACCGAGCTCGCGCTCCGGACCGGCTTCCGTGGCATCGACACCGCCAACCAGCGGCGGCACTACTTCGAGGCCGGCGTGGGCCAGGGGCTCGCCGCCGCCTATCGCGCGGGGATCGTCACGCGCGCGGACCTCTTCCTGCAGACGAAGTTCACGTACCAGCGTGGCCAGGACCACCGGCTGCCCTACGACCCCACCGCCGACCTTTCCACTCAGGTGGCGCAGTCCATGCGGAGCTCGCTCGAGCACCTCGACACCGACCACGTCGACTGCTACGTGCTGCACGGGCCCGCGTCTGGCCACGGCTGGACCGAGGAGGACGACGAAGTCTGGACCGCCATGGTGAAGGAGCGCGACGCCGGGCGCACGCGCCTCCTGGGCGTGAGCAATGTCTCCTTGCGGCATCTCGAGCAGATGATGGCCGCGCACACGGAAGTCCCCGCCTTCGTCCAGAACCGCTGCTTCGCCCAGCTCGGCTGGGACCGCGACGTTCGGGCATGGTGCCAGGCTCGAGGGATCACCTACCAGGGCTTTTCGCTGCTCACCGCCAATCCGGAAGTGCTCCACCACCCGCTGGTCGCGCGGCTCGCCGCTCGCGTCCAGGCCACGCCGGCCCAGGTGGTGTTCCGCTTCGCTCACGCGATCGGCATGCTACCGTTGACCGGCACCTCCAGCGCGGAGCACATGCGGCAAGACCTTGCCAGCCGCGACCTCACCCTCTCCGCCGACGAGGCGCGGGCGATCGAGTCGCTCGCCGGCTGATCGGTCAAAATGACGCACTGACAGGACTTGGGCGCCCCGGGATATTTTTCGTCACTCGTCATGTCTTCCCGCTCGACAAGTGCTCGCCGCTACGATGTTCCCCTTCCGGCACGTGAGTTGCTCAGCTTCCGGATCATGGCCGGCGTGGGTAGCGCGATCCGGGGCGGGCCGAACCCGCAGACCGTTGTGGCAAGCCCGACCCAGTTTCGGGCAACCCTCCAGGACCTCGTGCTCGGCCACGAGGACGGCGAGCGGCTACGCGAGACAGGCCTCCGCTCCTCCTTCAGGATGATTCCCGCGCGCGCCGGGATGTGGGTCAACGGCACGCATCTGACGTGGCGCCAGCTCTCGATCCTGTTCGGCCGCCCGCCCGTCCCCGACCCGTCAGATCCTGCCTAGAACGCTTCCCGTCCCCACGCTGTCGAGCCCGCGAACGAACTGGTCGAGCCCCTCGGCGAGGGACACCGCCGGCTCGAAGCCGAGCGCGCGCATCTTCGTGATGTCCAGGACGAGGTGCCGGTAGTCCCCCACCCGGTACCGCTGGCTCGGCTCCAGAGCAAGGTCCCGGCCGAGCCGTCGCCCGAGGTGCTCGGCCAGCTCCCGCACGCTGCGTCCGGTGCCGCTGCCAACATTGAAGACCTCGAACGCCGCGCGCTCGTCCCCGGCGGCGAGAAGGATTGCCCGCACCACATCGTCCACGAAGACCCAGTCGCGCTGCTGCTCGCCGTCCTCGTAGAGCGTGGGCGCCTCGCCCCGGCAGAGGCGCGTGGCGAAGGCCGTGATGACGGTGCTGTAGGGGTTCGCGAGGGACTGGCCGGGGCCGTACACAACGCTGTAGCGCAGGACCGCCGTGGGAACGTCGAGACGCCGGCCCATGAGGAGGGCGAGCCGCTCCGCCGCGAGCTTGGAGACGCCGTAGGCCGAGACGGGAGCGGGCGTGGCGCCTTCGTCCGTGGGCACGGCGGTCAGGCCGCGCCCGCAGGCGGGGCAGGACGGCTCCCATTCCCCTCGCTGGAGCTGGGCGAGCGGGCGCAGCTCGGGATGCTGGAGGCCGTCGCTCTCGCAGCGGTACGTCCCTTCGCCGTAGACGCCGAGGGAAGAAGCGACCACGACCTTTCTCACACGGGAGGTCACGCTCTCGAGCGCGTGGTACAGCTCTACCGTCCCCCCGGCATTGACGTCGAGATAGCGGCGGGCGTCGGTATCGGCCCCGACCGCCGCCGCCATGTGAAAGACGAAGTCGACCTCGGGAAGCGCCCGCGCCCACGTCCCGGGGTCGCGCACGTCCCCGCGAACGATCTCGATCCGGCCCGCCGCCATCTCGGTGTCGAGGACGCGCACCCGGCATCCCCGGGCCAGGAGCGCGGCGGCGAGACGCGAGCCGATGAAGCCCGCGCCACCGGTCACGAGGGCGAGGCTACCGGAGATATCCATGACGTCTCGAGGGCCGACGGCGCCAGTCCCATCCCAGCGCGCGCAGCCCACGGGCGAGGGGGCCGCGCAGGGCGGGAGGGGTCCAGAGCGCGGGCAGATAGAGCAACGCGGTGGGAGGCCACGGCCTGGCCCAGAAGAGGCGGGCCATGAAGCGCGTCGCGTGGACGAGCTCCTTGCCGGTGCCCGTCATGCACGCCGACACGGCCACCTCGCGCGTCAGGGTGGCCACCCGCTCCGCGATGAGACGCCGGTCGTTCGCGTTGCAGCGGGCGGCGTGCGCGCGCAAGACGGGCAGCGTGTCGAGGGGCCAGACGGCATTGTAGGCCGCAATGACCACGCTCACGAGCGGGCTCGTCATCGCGCAGAGCGCCCTGCCCCGACAGGGGCGCGATGCCGGACCATCGCGGCGATGGTCTTGCGCAGTCCCTGCTCGAGCGATGTGCGGGGCCGCCACGCGAAGGCCTGGAGGGTGCACCGCATGTCCGCCACCCAGTGGTCGGTGTCGTGGGCGGCGGCGGGGAAAGCGCCCCAGCGCGCCTCCACGGCCAGCCCCGTGAGGCGGAAGACCGTGTCGACGATCTCGCCGATGGTGACCTGCCGTCCCGAGCCGGCGTTGAACACGCCGCCGGCCATCTCGGGCTTTCGGCTCGCCTCGAGGTAGAGGTCGACGAGGTCCTCGACGTACACCCAGTCGCGGGCGATGTTGGGGTGAGAGAGCGCGACGGCCGTCCCGCCGAGCGCTCCCGCGATCACCTGAGGGACGAGCCGGCGCGGGTGGTCGTCCGGCCCGTAGATCGAGAACGGTCGCAAGATCACGATGGGTCGCCCCCGCGCGCGGGCCGCCGCCTGCGCGTGAAAGGTCGCCCGGAGCTTGGTGATGCCGTGCAGGGTGTCGGGCCGGCAGACGTCGGACTCGCTCATCGGCTCGGCGCTCGGCCCGTACTCGAAGGCATCGCCCGTGGTCACCAGGCCGAGGTAATCCACGCCGTCGCAGGCGTCGATGACATTCACGGTGCCGAGGAAGTTCAAGGCGACCACGTCCGAATCGACCGCGGTGGCGCCCGCGATGACGGGGGCGGCGGCGAGGTGGAAGATGTAGTCCGGCCGGGCAGCCTTCACCACGTGCCCGATCTCCTCGCCGTCGAGCAGGCTCGGCGTGTGGACGTGGACATCACCGAGGACGTCGCGAATCCGCCACGGGTCAGAACCCGGCCGGCAGAGCGCGTGCACGGCGTGGCCGTCCCGCACCAGGCGGCGCACGAGGTGCGACCCCACAAAGCCGGTGGCTCCGGTCACGAGCGCGGTCGTCACGGTCGGGTCGTCCGCATCGCTATCTCACGCGAAGAACCTGGAGACGGGCTCTCGGCCATCACGAGAGCCACCGTGGATCGGTGGTGGATCGACGCACTCCACGGTGATACCGCGAGGACTCACCGCTCCCCTCCCCGCTTGCTCTCCTGCCCTTCATTGGCCGCGAGATAGCGCTGCGCCGACACGCTCACCGCCGACGAGCAGAGGGGCATGTAGTAGTCGTCGTGGACGCCGTGCTTTCGTGGCACGGACACCAGCGAGTTGACGATGCGGATGTCAGTGGAGAAGCGGGTGCGAGCGCCGGCGTTGACACCGTGTCCGTGCACGAGGGAAAGGCCAAAGACGAGCGCCTGCCCCACAGTGAGCGGCACCGGCTCGGCCCGCTCCACGAGGGCGGGGTCGAGGAGCCGGGGGGCATAGGGGAAGCCGAGCTGCTGCTTCGGAGACCGGATCGTCACGTCCGGGCTCACCTGCTGAACATAGGGATAGGCCGAATCCGGACTCACGTGCGAGCCGCTGATCACGCTGACGACACCCTCGGCCCCCATGTCCGTCAAGGGAACGAGTACGGAGACCTCGTGGGCGCTCGCGCCGTAGTACGTGTCGCGACGGAGCGGCGCGGCGTCGCGGGGCTTTCCAGGGCGCACCGCGCGCAGGTAGGGGCAGCGCTGGATATCGAGATCGAGTCCGACGAGATGCCGGAAGAGGTCCAGGTTGGACGCGATGATCGCGCGACCGAGCTCCGCCTGCCAGTAGAACACCATCAGACCATGGAGGATCTCGATGTGGCGCTCGTCGTCGTCGACGAGCCAGTGATAGTCGTCCAGGCACCGCAGCCCGGGCAAGGCGGTGTCGCGGAGGCGGGTGAGCAGCCGCTCCCGCGCGCGAAACACGGGGGAAGGGTCGGGTAGGTCGACGATGACCCAACCGCGCTCGGCGAGAGCGGCCTCGTGCGTCGCCGTGCTCACGCTCGAGCCCTCCCCTCATCCGCAGTGCCACGAAGTCGTGTGCCCATGGGCGTCGCCCCGCGCGGGCGACCAGCCGCGACCGCCTAGGGCGGGGCAGGCAATTCTGCAAGCGGGCGGCCAGATTCGGCGCCCAAGAGAATCAATGGCTTCGGAGGATGTCGGCGGGGGCTACAAGTGAAGCGTAAAGCTTCCCGACGCTCGCGCGAGAAGATTCTCCGGGCTCAGGGGAATGACCGGAAGGTCCGCAACAGCGACGCGCGCGCGGTCGCTCCAGGTGGGGCGAAGGGAAGCACGACCGGCGTCACGCCTGTGCGCGCGAAGCCGGCGAGCTGCTCGCGGCAGAACTCGGCCGACCCCACCGCGCCGAGGCCCCGAAGCCGCACTCCACGAAGAAGCGCGCGTAGGCGCTGACGATGGCATAGCCGGTGATGTCGCGCGCCAGCACCTCGCGCACGGGCTCGCGCTCGTCGGTGACACAGGTCCGCACGTACACGGACACGTCGACATCCGACAGGCTCCGCCCCGCGCGCTTGGCGCCTGCCTCGACGTGACGAACCGATCCCGGCACCGCCGAGGGCGGAATCCAGTTGAGGAGCACGCCATCGGCGACTTCCCCCGCCAGCTCGCACATCCGGGGGCCGAGGGCGGCCAGGTAGATGCGCGGCGGCGGGGAAGGCGCGGGCATGGCGAGCCGGAAGTTCTTGAGCCGGTAGAACTTGCCCTCGAAGTTCACACGCTCTCCCGCCGCGGTCATCCGGATGATCTGGACGGCCTCCCGCATCTGCTGGATCGACGGCGCGAACGGCAGCCCGTGCCACTGGCCCACGATGATCTCGCTGGAGAGCCCGAGCCCGAGGGCGAATCGACCCGGGGCGAGATGCGCGAGGGTGGCCGCCGCCTGGCCATAGACGATGGGCGTGCGCGTCTGGACGGGGATGACGCCATTGGCGATCTGGATCTTGGCGGTATGGGTGGCGATGAGGGTCGAGAGCACGATGGCCTCGGTGCCGGAGGCCTCGCCGACCCAGGCCGTGCGGTAGCCGCGGGTCTCCGCCTCGCGGGCGATGGCGGGGAACTCGGCCAGCGGCATGACCAGAGAGGTCAGGGCGACGTCGGTAGGCATGGAGCGCTGTCCTCAGGCCTTGGGCCAGATGCGCTCGCTGACGATGTAGCGCTTGTTGTAGGTGTACGGGCGCACCTCGGGCTTCCAGCGGCCGATGTCCGACGTGTCGTTCCAGGCCTTCGACATGGGCAGGTCGGTGCGCTCGACCTCGTAGGCGGCGAGGTAGCGCGGCTGACCCGCGACTTCCGTCCGGTAGCGGACGACGTTGACGCATCCCGGAAGCTTGAGGAGGAGCGGGACGTGCTCGTTGTCGTACAGGTCGTTGAAGAGGGCCTCGCGGTGGGGCTCGATGTCCATCATGACCCAGAAGATGTACGGCGTCTTGTAGGTCAGGTCCTTGCTGCTGCCCACCCACTCGTACGTCGCGATGTGGCGGTTCATGGTGTGGGGCCGCACGTCCTTGGGCCAGCGCCCGGACTCCGCCGCCGCCTTCCACTGAGGGCTCTGGAGCACCGCGGGGCTCTCCAGCTCGTAGGCGGCGAGGTAGCGGGGGTCGGTGGGCGAGGGATGCCGGTAGCGCGAGGCCCGCGCCACGCCGGGGACGGCCAGGAGCGCGGGAATGTGCTCGTGGTCGTAGATGTCGTTGAAGATCGCCTCGTGATCGTGGGCCACGTCCATCCTGACCAGGTGCAGGTACCGTGTGCTCATGGCCATCTCCTCTCTGGAAGTCACCGCTTGCTCCGGACGCGCTTCCCCCGTATCTTCACTCGGGGCCGGATTCCGGTTGACTGTACCGCACCGCGCCTCGCCGCGCACACCAACTCCAAAGGGAGACGATCGATGCCGCCTGTTGACCCGAACGAAGTCCTCATGACCGGCGAGAACTCCTTCATCCGGCTGAGCCCGGACGGCGGCACCACGCTGTCCGACCGCGCGAGCCACTGGCGTGTCCTGTGGTGCCCGGCGGGCGCGGGCCACACCCTGTTCCTCCAGAGCACGCTCACGGAGGGCCGCGTTCGCGTCTACAGCGACAACATTGGGGTGGCGCGGTGGCTCCAGAAGACCATCGAGTCCCTACTCTTCCCGGCCTTCGCGGACACCGCGCTGCCCGTGCTCGGCGCGCGCTTCGAGCGGCAGGGCGGACCCTGGTCCACCGCGACGGAGACGGTGACGGCGGCCGAGGCGCGGATCGCGCTCTCGTGGTACGACTGCATCGAGCCCTTCGTGCTCAACGCCCCGCCCGGCTTCAACAACCGGCCCATCGGCGTGTTCAGCACCTTCTTCCCGGCCCGCAGCGCGCAGCTCGAGCTCAACGGGCGCATCGCCACCGCGAGCCCGTGGCCGGAGATGCGCGGGGACCGACAGGGGAGCAGCGCCTGCCTCGCCTGGTCGGAAACCTGGGTGAAGCCGCGCGGGTAGCTACTTCCGCAGCCCGAGGTCCTCGTACGGTGCGGAGTGCGGGTGGAGGGCGACGAGGCCGAGCCCGGACTCCTCCACGCGCGGCCCGATCGCGTTCAGGAAGCCGCGCGACCGGCCCGTCAGGATTTTCTCGAGGTCTGGGTGAAGAAGCTGCTCACGAGCGGGCGAAGCGCGGTGCTGCCGCACTTCGGGCACGCGACCGCTCCCTTGCCGTGCTCGCTGATCGACTGGGTGATTTCGACTTCACGCCGGCACTTGTCGCAGTGGTACTCGTACACTGGCATGACGACTCCTCCTTGAGCTCGCGTCGGCCCGTTGAGGATCCCGCCCCACGGTGGGGAACCAGAGGATACTGCAGCGCGACCCGTGCGGCTAGGCGCGCCGCACCACGCGATCGTGGCATCTCTGATGGGTCGCCTTGGACGCGGGTTCTCGGCCTGTCCTATACTCGACCGGGATGAGGGGCCACGCCGCCCCTGGGGAGGTCCGGGATGGTCGAGCAGTTCACGGAGCGGGCGCGCCGCGCCATGGTCCTCGCGGCGGACGAGGCGCGGAGCCGTCGCCATGAAGCCATCGGCCCCGAGCACCTCCTGCTGGAGATCCTGTGCGAGGGCGCATGCCTCGACCTCGAG
The DNA here is from genome assembly GCA_003220345.1 of Candidatus Rokuibacteriota bacterium. Taxonomy (GTDB): domain Bacteria; phylum Methylomirabilota; class Methylomirabilia; order Rokubacteriales; family CSP1-6; genus AR37. The sequence goes on from QHSC01000235.1 coordinate 10,863, forward strand.
GTGCTGGAACGGATCCGGGCGAGGCCGGAGATGCTCCGGGTCGAGGTCGAGCGTGCCCTGAGCGCGATGGCCGGCTCGCCCGCCCGCGGCGAGCCTGTCTTCTCTCCCGAGCTCAAGGCGGTCCTCGAGACGGCCTTCAAGCTTCGGCGTCGGAGCGACAGCGCGCTCGGAGCCAAGCATCTCCTGCTAGGGCTCCTGGCCGATGACGGGTCGGCCGCGAGGCGCATCATGCGCGCGGCCGGGGCCGAATTCGAGACGGCATGCCGCATGGGTTTCCTGGTTCCGGGGGGAGAGCGCGGATTTCTCCTGGCCACCTCCCCGTGGCTCGCGAGGCCGTGATGACCGAGCGGGAGGCGCTGACCGCCCTGCGGGGGGACGACATCGCGCAGGCGGCCCGCGCCGCCGAGACCCTCTGGCAGATGTGGCACCGCTCCGGCGATCCGCGCCTCGACGGCCTCCTCGCCGAGGGCATCGATGCGATGGAACGTCAGGACATCCCCGCCGCCGACGCCGCGTTCACGCGTCTCATCGAGGAAGCGCCCGCCTTCGCGGAAGCGTGGAACAAGCGCGCGACCCTTCGTTACGTCGCCAGGGACTACGAGGCGGCGATCGCGGACTGCCGGGAGACGCTCGCGCGCAATCCCAACCACTTCGGCGCCCTCTCCGGCCAGGGGCTCTGCCACCTCATGCTAGGACAGTTCCGCGAGGCCGCCGAGCTCTTCCGTCGGACCCTCGCCGTGCATCCCCATCTGGGCAGCGCGCGGGAGAATCTCCGGACGGCCATCAGCGAGATGGTGAAGCTGAACTAGCCTGGCCACCGGATGTCTGCCCATTGCCGCGAGGCGCGAGGGCTGACGAAGCAGATTGGCCCGGCACCCGCCCGTTGCGTAATTCGCCGGCGCTGCCTATGATAGCGGGATCGTGGAGCAGCTTCTGCGCCATTCGTGGCCACAACGTCGCCTCTCATCGACCGCGCGTCGGCGCCGGCTCGCGCGTGAGTCGACGACCCAGCCCGAATGAGCGGCGAGAGCGGAGTCCCCGGAGGCGATCCCCGTAGCGCCGCCGAGGACGGCTGGGACTGGGATGCGCTCCTCGCCTTCATCGACGAGCGACGCGTCATCCCCATCGTGGGGCCGGATCTGCTCCGGATCGAAGTCGACGGTGTGCCGACGACCTTCGATCACTACGTGGCCAAGCAACTGGCGGGACGGATGAGCGTCCCCGCCGAGCGGCTGCCCGCCGATCCCTCGCTCAACGACGTGGTGAGCGAGTACGTCTCCATGGGCCGGGGAGCGCGGCAGGATCTGTATCCCAAGATCCGCAACATCGTGCGCGAGGCCAGCTTTCCCCCGCCCCGCCCGCTCGTCCAGCTCGCCGAGATCACGGACATCGATCTCTTCGTCACGACCACCTTCGACGGTCTGCTGGAGAACGCGCTCAACACGGCGCGATTCGGCGGGCAGCCGATGACGGAAACGATCGTGTACAAACCCAAGGGCGGGGCCGACCTGCCCCGTCCCAAGGAGACCCTCGCCCGAACGGCCATCTTCCATCTCTTCGGTCGCGCCTCCACGCTGCCCGACTACGTGATTTCGGATGAGGATATGCTGGAGTTCATCTTCAGTTTGCAGCAAGAGAAATCGCGGCCACCCCTGTTGTTCGACGCGTTCCGCGACAACCACCTGCTTCTGCTCGGGGTGAACTTCGCCGACTGGCTGGCCCGCTTCTTCCTGCGGGTGGCCAAGCCCGGTCGTCTCTCCGATCCGCGGGACGTGACCGAGGTCGTGGCCGACAGCAAGATGACCCATGACTCGACCCTGCTCGTGTTCCTGCACCACTTCAGCAGCCGCACGAAGATCTTCATCGGGGGAGGCGCGGTGGAGTTCGTCGACGGACTCTGGCAGCGCTGGCGGGCGCTCAACCGTAGTGCGCCGGCGCGCCTCTCCAGTCCCTTCGCGCCCCCGCCCGCGGACATGCCCGAGGGCGCGATCTTCATCAGCTACGCGCGCGAGGACTTCGCGGCCGTGCAGCAGCTGAAGGCGGGGCTCGAAGCGGAAGGCCTGACCGTGTGGTTCGACTTCGAGCGCCTGGAGGCCGGCGAGGCTTTCGATCGCAAGATCCGACAAAACATCCGCGCCTGCTCGCTCTTCGTCCCCGTCCTCTCTCAGAATGCCGCCCGCCGGCTGGAAGGCTACTTCCGGCGAGAGTGGCGATATGCGCTGGACCGCGACATGAACATCTCAGACGAGAAGGCCTTCATCATCCCGGTGGTGGTGGACGACACCA
>QHSC01000236.1 GCA_003220345.1 Candidatus Rokuibacteriota bacterium
GAAGGAGCCCCTCCAGCGAGCCCGTTCCTGCACGTCCTGCGCGTTGCCTTTCTTCACGTGCTTGCGCTCCCGATGTTCGCGTGCCCTAGCGACGGCCGTCGGTCGTGGCCGAGGAGTGAGATTGGCGCCGATACCAGAAGAGATCATGCGCCTGCCGTGAGACCGGATCTGAGAGGACGTCATAAGCTTGGTTGACACGAACCTGGGCCGCATGGGACCCGCCGGCATCGGGATGAGTACGTTTGCTGGTGTGAAGGTACGCCCGTCTAATGTCCTCTGGGCCAGCGGATGAGAATATTCCTAGGATCTTGTAAGAATCGAATTCTTGCCACGCTGAGACTGCCAAGTTACTGGGGTTTGAACTATGAGCCCAAGAGGTCTGAGTCTATGATGGTCGTAGAGGAAACTTAGCGGTAGGAACTCAATTTGTCGCATCGCAGCTGTAGTTGTATCTGGCAACGAAGAGTGGTGTCGACGCACCCAGGTCTCTCAATAGCCGTCATGCGTTGGAAGGATATCGCGCGCGGCAATCTAGGCCCGGGGCTTCCAGTTCTTGAAGCGCTCGCGCAGGACCTTCTTGTCGAACTTGCCCACCGAGGTCTTGGGCACGGCGTCGATGAAGACGACCTCGTCGGGCAGCCACCACTTGGCCACGAGCGGGGTCAGATACTCGAGGATCTCTTTCTCCGTGAGGCTGTCCTTGTGCTCGGGCTTGGGCACCACGCAGGCGAGCGGCCGCTCCTGCCAGCGCTCGTGGGGGACGGCGATGACGGCCGCCTCCATCACCTTCGGGTGGCCCATGATGGTCGTCTCCATGTCCACGCTCGAGATCCACTCGCCCCCGGACTTGATCAGGTCCTTGGTGCGGTCGGTGATCTGGACATAGCCCTCGGGATCGATGGAGGCGACATCGCCCGTGCGGAACCAGCCGTCCTCGGTGAACTGGGCGGCGCCCGCGGGATTGTTGTAATAGCCGGAGGTGATCCACGGCCCGCGCACCTGGATCTCGCCCACGCTCTTGCCGTCCCACGGCTGCACCTTGCCGCCGTCGTCGACGATGCGCATGTCCACGCCCGCCACCATGGCGCCCTGCTTGGCCCGGATGTTGTAGCGCTCGTCGTCGGGCAGGCTGTCCGCGTAGGAGCGGGGGCGGCACACGGTGCCGAGCGGTGACATCTCCGTCATGCCCCAGGCGTGGAGCATGTAGGCGCCGTACTCCTTGTCGAACAGCTCGATGAGGCTCCGCGGCGCCGCGGAGCCGCCGATGGGGATGCAGCGGATTGACGAGATGTCCCACTGCGGCTCTTTCTCGAGGATGGCCTGGATGGCAATCCACACGGTGGGCACGGCGCCCACCAGTGTGACGCGCTCGTTGTGGACGATCTCGATGATGTCGCGCGGCTGCGGGTTGGGTCCACCGAAGATCTGGGTCGACCCGTTCATGACGCCCGCGAAGGGCACGCACCAGGCGTTGGCGTGGAACATGGGCACGATGTGCAGGATGACGTCACGCTCGCAGATGCCGAGCACGTCCACCGTGGACGAGGCGAAGCAGTGAAGATAGACCCCGCGGTGGGTGTAGACCACGCCCTTGGGATGCCCCGTGGTGCCGGAGGTGTAGCACATGCCGGCCGCGTCCGTCTCCTCGAGCCTGGGCCAGGCCTCCACGGGCTTGGCGTCGGCCACCAGCGCCTCGTAGTCGAGGGCGCCCGGGGGGATCTGCGCGTCCGGCGAATCCTTCATGACAATGAAGTGCCGGACGCTCGTGAGGTCCTTCCGGATGGGCTCGATGAGGTGCCAGAGGCTCGCATCCACGACGAGGACCCGGTCCTCTGCGTGATTGATGATGTAGGTGATGTCCTGGGCCGAGAGCCGGATGTTGACGGTGTGGAGCACCATGCCCATCAAGGGCGCGGCGAAATAAACTTCCATGTGGCGGTGCGAGTTCCACGCGAAGGTGCCCACGCGATCGCCCTTGGCGAGCCCCAGCTTGGCGAGAGCGGCGGAGAGCCGGCAGACGCGGTCGGCGTAGTCGGCATACGTGTAGCGCCAGAGCCCGACACCGGGGACCCGAGTGGCCATGGTCTTCCGGTGAAAGATCTTCCGCGCGCGCTCGAAGAACTGCGTGAGCGTGAGCGGATAATCCATGATGAGACCCTTCATCTGGTCACCTTAACTCGAAGGATGTTCGTTTGGCGCCATGGGCCTCTTCGCGCGAGCGCTCATCGGGCTGCGTTGCCCTCAGCGGCGGCGGGCGTCGAAGTCCAGGGCCACGCGCGCGTCGTTCTCCAGCAGGGCCTCGGCGTCCACGTCGGCAAACTCGAGCACGCCCATGTCCGCGTAGGCCTTCTGCACCCGCGAGCCCCAGAGGCCGATGTCCTTGACGGTGGGGACGATGCGCGTGAAGAGGCGCGTGCGGAACTGGCGCATCTGGTCCGACTGGAGTGTGGCCTGGATGCATTCCTCCACGGGGAGCCCGAGCGTCTCCCAGACCTCGCGCTGGTTGAAGCGGTCGCGCATGTGATAGCACGCCTCGACCACGAACTGCTCGCGCTCGTCCCGCTCCGTCTCGGTCAGCTGCGGGTAGTAGTCGCGCAGGGCGAGCCGCCCGAAGGCCACGTGACGCGCCTCGTCCTGCATGACGTAGGCGTTGACGGCGGCGGCCAGCGGGTTCCTGGCCGTGTCGCGGATGCGCTGGAAGGCGGCCAGGGCCAGACCCTCGATGAGGATCTGCATGCCCAGATAGGTCATGTCCCAGCGGCGATCGCTGATCGTGCTCTCGAGGAGCGCCTTGAGCCCGGGGGTGATCGGGTAGGCGAGCTCGAACTTCTCGTGGAGGAGCCGGGCGTAGGCCTCGACGTGACGCGCCTCATCCATGACCTGGGTGGCCGCGTAGAACTTCGCGTCGGCGTCGGGGACGGTCTGCACGATCTTGGCGGTGGCGATGAGGGCGCCCTGCTCGCCGTGCATGAACTGGGAGAGGGACTGGGCCTGGAGATGGTGGCGAACGCGCGTCCGCTCCTTGGGGGTGAGACGCTCCCAGACGGGGGAGCCGTAGATCTGGATGGCCCGGTCGTCCATCATCATGGGGTTCTCGGGATCGAGATCCTGGGACCAATCCAGCCGCTCGGCGGCATCCCACTGCTGCTTCTTGCCCTTGTCGTAGAGGGTGAGGAGCTTCTCCCGCCCGTCCTCGTACTCCCACGTGAAGGCGGTATCGCTCTGCCCTTCGAATTTCCACTTGGTTTGCTCGACGGGAATCTGATAGCGAAACGTCGTTGCCATGTCGTGAGGGACCTCCTCATCCCTGAGTTCGGACGGTAAGCTGGCCCGGCCGAGGTGTCAACCGGAACGTCATGTGGGCTTGCGGCCGACGGCCAGAATATGGGCGTGGAGCCCCATGAGGGTGGGCTCACGCTCTATGGCGCGCGCCGCGTCGAGGATGTGCCGGCGTCGGGCAGGATCTGCCCAGCGGGCTTCCAGATCAGCCAGCATCCAGCCGGGCCCCTCGAGGCCCAGAATCTCCACCCGCTCGAAGCCTGCCTCGCGCACCTCGTCCTCGAGTTCCCGGGGCAGGTGGAAGAAGGCCGTGGTGAAGTAGTTCCGCTCGGTCGCATTCCTGTGCTGCCCGTCCCTCAGGTCCCGCGCCACGATGGCCGCATAGTCCGGATCAGCCAGAAGATTGTCGACGATGCCGTCGAGCAGGGAGGCAAAGCGCCCCACCGCCGCCGCCACGAGGAGCCCGCCCGGCTTGAGCACGCGGACCGCCTCCCGGAGCGCCTGGATCCGGTCCGCCCGCTCGGTCAGATGGTAGAGCGGACCCAGCAGCAGCACTGCTTCCGCGCTCGCGTCGGGCTCGTCGAGCCGGCGGGCATCGCCTAGGCGGCAGGAGGCGAGGGGGGCTTCGGGCTGGCGCGCGGAGGCCGCTTCCGCCTGTTCGACATGGAGCGGCATGGCATCGATCAGATGGACGCGGTAGCCCAGGGAGGCGAGCCAGCAGGCGTAGACCCCGGAGCCGCCGCCCACGTCGAGGACGGTGCCCGGCGGAGGCGAGAGGTGGCGGAGAATGATCTCCTGGGTGCGCGCGAGCTCGATGACGCCGTGGCCACCGAAGAGGCGTTCGGCCTCGCGACCCTTGTCGTAGTAGGCCCGCGCCTCGCGGGGAATCGGCTCGCTCATCGGGGTCAGGTCTCACAATGCAACATTTGGAAGAGCATAAGACGCAAGGCTGCAAATGTCACAATGTGAGACCTGACCCCACGGATTCGGGTATGGTGTCGCCATGAACTCGCGCTGGGACGCTGCGGCGGCGAAAAAACTCGACGGCCTCGACCTCCTCGTTTATGCCTCGCGCCTCATCGGCGCGGAGACCTCGCTCGTCGTCTGGGGCGGCGGCAACACCTCCATCAAGCAGGTCGAGCGCGACCACCGCGGTCGGGAGGTGCGGGTGCTGCGCGTGAAGGGCTCCGGCTCCGACCTCAAGAGCATCGAGCGCAAGCATTTCCCCGGCGTGCGCATGGACGATGTCCTGGCGTTGCTCGAGCGGAAGGACATGGGCGACCAGGAGATGGTGGACTATCTGGCCCATACCCTGCAGGAGCCGTCGAGCCCGCGCCCCTCCATCGAAACCTTGCTCCACGGCTTCCTGCCCGCCGCCGCCGTCATCCACACGCATGCCGATGCCATCGTGTCCCTCACCAACAACGACCGCGCGGCCGACGTTCTCCGGGAAGTCTACGGCGGCGAGGTGATCGCGCTGCCCTACCGTCGCCCCGGTTTTCTCATCTCGAGAGAAGTCGCGGAGACCTTCGAGCGGCATTCGAAGGCCAAGGCCATCCTGCTCGAGAAGCACGGGACCATCTGCTGGGGCGCCACCGTCGAGGAAGCGTACGTGGCCACCGTGGAGCTCATCAGCCGTGCCGAGGAGGCCATTGCCCACAAGGCCCGGAGCCGGGTCCGCTTCGGTGGAGCGACGGTGCCGGCGTTGCCCCCCGAGGAGCGGCGGCGCGTGGCCCTCAGCGTGGTGCCGGCGCTCCGCGGTCTCGTGAGCCGCGATCGTCGCGTCGTGGTCAGCTTCGACGACTCACCAGATGTTCTCGACTTCGCCTGCTCGGGCGAGGCGGGCGAGCTGTCGCGGATTGGACCTGCCACGCCCGATCACACGATCTATACGAAGCGGTTGCCCTGCTTCGTCCCCGTCGCCGATGCCCACGATCCCACGGTCGTCAAGGACGCCATCAAGGTGGCGATCGATCGCTTCGTCGTCGACTACACCGCCTATGTCGATGCCCACAATACGGCGAGAGCCGCTCTCACCGATCCCTTCCCGCGCGTGATCACCGTCGCCGGGCTCGGGATGTTCACCACGGGGAAGGACCGGCGCACGGCCGGCATCGTGAGCGACATCTATCACCACACCATCTCGGTCCTCGGCGCCGCCACCTCCTTCGGGGGCTACGTGTCGCTCTCCGCCCGGGACGCGTTCGACGTCGAGTACTGGCCGCTCGAGCTCTACAAGCTGGCCCAGGCCCCGCCCGAGAAGGAGCTCTCCCGCCGCATCGTCCTCGTCACGGGCGGCGCCTCGGGCATCGGCCGGGCCGCGGCGCTGCGTCTGGCCGCGGAAGGCGCGCACGTGGTCGTGGCCGACCTCGACGAGGCGGGGGCGCGCAAGGTGTCTGACGAGGTGATCGCGGCGGTCGGCGGCGGACGGGCCGTCGGCATCGGCATGGACGTGGCCAGCGAGTCGTCCGTGCGCGCCGGCTTCGAGGAGGCCGTGCTCGCCTACGGCGGCGTGGACATCGTGGTCTCGAACGCGGGGATCGCCCATTCCGCGCCCGTGGACGAGATGAGCCTGGCCGAGTGGGACCGCTCCTTCGCCGTGAACTCGACGGGTCACTTCCTCGTGGCCAGGGAAAGCATGCGGCTCTTCAAGGCCCAGGGACTCGGCGGCGCCTTCGTCTTCGTGGCGACCAAGAACGTCATGTCGCCGGGCAAGGACTTCGCGGCCTACTCGGCGGCCAAGGCCTCCGAAGCCCAGCTCGCCAAGGTACTCGCGCTCGAGGGCGGCCCTCACGGCATCCGCTCCAACATCGTGAATCCCGACGCCGTCTTCAGGGACTCCAAGCTCTGGTCCGCGGAGATCCGCCGCGAGCGCGCGCGCGCCCAGGGCATCACGGTGGAGCAGCTCGAGGATTTCTACCGGAAGCGCAATATCCTGGCCGCGCCCATCCTGCCCGAGGACGTGGCGGAGGCCATCCTGTTCCTCGCCTCCGACCGCTCTGCCAAGACCACGGGCTGCACCATCACCGTAGACGGCGGGGTCAAGGACGCCTTCCCGAGGTAACGCGTGACCCAGATCCGCTTCGGATGCTTTCTCGCGCCGCACCCGCCCCAGGAGCAGTTCGCCATTGCCCGCAGGGTCGACGCCCTCGGCTTCGACTCCATCTTCACCGGCGATCACGTCTCATTCCACAATCCGCTCTACGAGTCACTGACCCTGCTCGCCTCGTATGCCGGCATCACCAGTCGCGTCAAGCTGGGCGTGGGCGTCTACCTGCTCGCTCTTCGCCATCCCACGATCGCGGCCAAGATCACGTCGACCCTCGACGTGCTGTCGGGCGGGCGACTGATCTTCGGAGTCGGCGTGGGCGGCGAGAATCCCAAGGAGTTCGAGGCCTGCGGCATTCCGCACAACGAGCGGGGCGCGCGCGTGACCGAGGGGATCGACGTCGTCCGTCGCCTCTGGAAGGACTCGCCGGCCAGCTTCAAGGGGCGCTTCACCCAGTTCGAGGGGGTGAGCATCGATCCCAAGCCCGTGCAGAAGCCCGCGCCGCCCATCTGGATCGGCGGCCGCTCGGATGCCGCGCTCCAGCGCGCGGGGCGCCAGGGCGACGGCTGGGTCTCCTATGTCGTGCAGCCCGAGCGCTACAAGCAGAGCCTGGAGAAGATCACCGCCGCCGCGGCGGCGGCCGGGCGATCGCTCGAAGGCTTCACGCGCGGGCACCTGACCTTCATCACCATGGGCAAGGACTATGAGAGCGCAGAGCGCGTGTGGGTGGAGAAGCTCTCCAAGCGCTATGCCCAGGATTTCGGCCCCCTCGCGCGGAAGTACGGAGTCATCGGCACGCCCGCCCAGTGCCTCGAGCAGCTGGGCCGCTTCGCGGAGGCGGGCTGCGCGTACTTCATCCTGGATGCGATCTGCGACCCCGCCGCCGAGGCTGAGCAGATCGAGATGATGGCCGCCGAGCTCGTCTCGAAATTCAAGGCTTCCTAGACGGTGGCGCCGAAGCCGAAGGAGTGCAAGGCCTCGGTTACCGCCATCCGCTGGCCCCGGCCGGAAGTCATCGAGGTGGATCTCCGCATGGTCGAGCCCGCGGAGCTTCCCTTCGAAGCGGGGCAGTGGATCTCCGTGCCGTTCGGCCCCAAGACGGTCCGCGCCTGGAGCATGCTCTCCACGCCAGCGCACAAGGGCATGCTCACCCTGTCCGTCGACGTCGCGCCCGCCGGGATGGGCTCGCAGTGGCTGCGCGGCCTCAAGGTCGGCGATGCCGTGGAGTT
>QHSC01000237.1 GCA_003220345.1 Candidatus Rokuibacteriota bacterium
CGGAACGAAGATCATCGTGGCCAGCGCGAGTGCTCTGGAAGGTTGTTGACGCGCGGGCGGGCAGTGTGACCGTCAACGGCGTCTCGGACTGAGCGCCGAGGGCTAAGATGGTGCGCACGTAACGGAGATCACGGAGGCATGCAGTCAACCGTTTGCGCTGACAGGAGAGCTCACGCCATGCCACAGAAGACCGCGCTCGCTGACGTGAAGGTCCTCGATCTGACCCAGTTCGAGGCGGGAACCTCATGCACTGAGGCGCTGGCATGGCTGGGCGCCGATGTCATCAAAGTCGAGAATCCCCGGGGCGGCGACCAGGGGCGCGGTGCTTCCACCGACCAGCCGGGGGTGGATTCGCACTACTTCATGCTGCTCAACGCCAATAAGCGCAGCATCACCCTGAACCTCAGCAGCCCACGCGGTCGCGAGATTTTCACGGAGATGTTGAAGAAGGCCGACGTCATGATCGAGAATTTCGCCCCCGGCGCCATCGAGCGGCTGGGCTTCGGCTACGACGTCGCGCAGCAGATCAATCCCCGGCTCATCTATGCGCAGGTCAAGGGCTTTGGCGAAGGTCCATACGAACACTACGTGAGCTTCGACATGATCGCTCAGTCCGTGGGCGGAGCCCTGAGCTTGACGGGCACGACGGAGACCGAGCCCCTCAAGCCCGGACCGACCATCGGCGACACGGGCACCGGGCTGCACTGCGCCATCGGCATCCTGGCCGCCCTGCACCAGCGCGAGCGCACCGGCCGGGGCCAGCACATCAAAGTGGCCATGCAGGATGCCGTGATCAACTTCAGCCGCATCGCCTTCGCACGCCAGGCCGTCAGCGGCAAGGCGGCGGTGCGCTCGGGCAACCGCAGTGCGCTGGGCACGACGGCTCCGAGCGGCCTCTACAAGTGCAAAGGAGGAGGTCTCAACGACTACTGCTTCATCTATACGACTCGCGCCGGCAACCGACACTGGGACCGCCTGCTGAAGGCCATCGGCCGAGAGGAGCTGATCGGTGACGAACGCTTCAACTCACCGGAGAAGCGCTGGGCCAACCACGACGAGGTGGACCGCATCCTGAACGAATTCACGCAGAGCCGTACCAAGGCCGAGGTCATGCAGATCCTGGGCGATGCCGGCGTCCCCGCCGGGGCCGTCTACGATACGATGGAGATCACGCAGGATCCCGCGCTCCAGAAGCGCGAGATGATCGTCACCGTCGATCACCCCAAGCGCGGCAAATTCACGCTTCCCGGGTGGCCGGTCAAGATGTCCGAATCGCACGTCGCGGTGGACCGTTCACCGCTGCTCGGCGAGCACAATGCCCCTATCTATGCCGAGTGGCTGGGTTTGACCGCGCGCGACCTGGAGGATCTCAAGGCCCAGGACATCATCTGAGAACTCCTTCGACGTGCTCGAGCTGCTAGAGGTTGCGTAGCGCTCACTCGCCCTTGCTGCGGCGCTCGTAGGAGATGGCGTAGGCGGCCGACCGCGCGAGCAGGATCGGATCGTTCGAGAGATCGATGCCGTCCGTGCGGTTGGTGGGGTCGAAGACCAGCCGCCGCTCGTCCTGAGCGCTCGTCGGCGAGATGCCGGTCACCTCAAGGCGCCCCAGCTCGACGCGCGGGCGATCCGCCGGCCACAGCGCGGTCGGGTCGTCGGTCGGATCGCCCTCCGCGGCCACCTGCAGGAGCAGGCGGAAGGCGGCGGGGCCGGTGCGCAGGCGATTCTCCAGCTCGTCGCGCAGGAAGCTCGGGCTGCGCTTGCCCGCCTCGTCGGGCGAGAGCGTCGCCTCGCCCGCCTCGGGGACGAAGTGATAGCGGCCGAATCGCCGCGAGCCGTCGGCCGCGGTGAAGAGGAACGCGTGCTCGGCGTGGTAGCTGGTCTGCGCATAGCTGGCGGGCACGGGCTTCTGCATCAGGCGTCCGACGAAGGCCGCCGCGGCCGGATGGCTGGCGAGAAACTTCGGCACGCCGTCGGGAGCGGGCTTGCCGGTGGCCGGGTCCGGGAGCTGCGCCCGGAGGAACTCGAGAAACTCCTCTGGTGTCCGGGCCACGAAGCCCTCGATCGAGTTGGCCAGGATGTCGGCCCCCTTGCCGTTCGCGAGCTGGAACTTCACCGACATCGCCCGCACGTTGGGCACACCATCGTGCACGTCGGGGTTGCCGTTGGCGTTGGAGAAGCGAACGACGGTCGGCACCGGGCCGCCCTGCAGATGCGGGGCGCGGGTCATGCCGCGCGCGTCCGCGGACGGGCGAAACGTCCCCGCGCAGACGAGGCCCTTGGCGTGAGCGGGGCGGAAGCCGGGGTGCGGGCCGGCCAGCGCCCTCATGGTTTCGACGAGCTGGGCGATGACGGGTTGGGGCGCAGTGGATGCAGACATGGAAGGTCTCCTTACCGATTGGATACCAGCTTCGGGCCGAACGACTCGGACGGGACAGAAGCCGCAGGAATGTTTAGCAGTGTACTATCTGGGCACTGCCGACGCGACGACAGCACGGGAGGAACCGCGATGCCGATCTTCACACGCCCTGATGCCGAGATCTACTACGAAGTGTACGGGTCGGGTCATCCGTTGCTGCTCTTCGCGCCGGGAGGGCTGCGCTCGCAGCTCGAGTACTGGCGCTCGAGCCCGAGCAACCCGTCGGCGTCGCCGGCGTGGATGAATCCCATGGTCGACCTGGCCAGCCGGTTCACCGTGATCGGCATGGATCAGCGCAATGCGGGCAAATCGCGCGGCGCGGTGACGGAGACCCACGGCTGGCACACGTATGCCGGCGATCACCTGGCGCTGATGGATCACCTTGGCCATCGCCGCTTCCACGTCATGGGCGGCTGCATCGGAGGCACCTACTGCCTGACGCTGTGCGAGCTGGCGCCCGAGCGGATCACCGCCGCCGTGCTGCAGAACCCCATCGGCCTGCACGAGAACCGCGACACCTGGGAGGAGGCGGTCAGCGGCTTCGCCAAGACCATGCTGGCCCAGGATCCGTCGCTGACCGAGGACGTCATCCAGAAGTTCGGCCACAACATGTTCGGCGGCGACTTCGTCTTCTCGGTGAGCCGCGACTTCGTGCGCCGCTGCCCCACGCCTCTCTTGCTGCAGCCCGGCACCGACAAGCCGCACCCCGCCGCGACCAGCGCCGAGATCGCCAGCCTCGCGCCCAACCTCGAGGTCCAGAAGGACTGGCGGGGCCCCACGCATCTGGCCGAGTCGATCCGCCGGGTGACCGACTTCCTGACGCGCCACACGCCCACGTCCTGAACGTTGCTGTGCCCAGCTCGGAGCCGCCTGGCTAGTCAGCTCACCTGAGCGCTCCGGGCGCATCGCTGTCGGCGAGGCGTTCGATCCCGATCGCGCTGGCCATGGCCTTCGTCGCGCTCGGGAGGTGGTTCGCAGAAAGACCAACCCAGGTGGCCTCCACGAAGTAGGAGGCTCGGGTTCGAGTTGAGGTGGCCCGGGTTTCGTGGACAATGAACCGGAAGACACCGGCGCGGCTGCACTCAGTGGGCGGTTGCCGTCGGTGTTCGCAGCGCCACTTCCAAGAGGTCAGGGTCCATGACGAGCAGCTCATCGAGGAAGGTGATCTATGCCGCTCTGCTCGGCAATGTGCTCGTCGCCCTGACGAAGTTCCTGGCCGCGGGCGTCACGGGCAGCTCGGCCATGATCAGCGAGGGCGTTCACTCCCTCGTGGACACGGGCAACGAGATCCTCCTGCTCTACGGCCTTCGCCGCGCGGCGCGGCCCCCGGACGAGGCGCACCCGCTGGGCCACGGTCGCGAGCTCTACTTCTGGAGCTTCATCGTCGCCCTCCTGATCTTCGCGGTGGGGGCCGGGGTGTCGCTCTACGAGGGGATCACGCACATTCTCCATGCCGCGCCCCTGACCAAGCCCGTGGTGAACTACGTCGTCCTGGCGCTCGCCATCCTCTTCGAGAGCGGGTCGTGGTGGGTCGCCTTTCGGGAGTTTCGCGCCACCAAGGGTGAGCAGGGCTACTACGAGGCCGTGCGCGAGAGCAAGGACCCACCCGGCTTCCTCGTGCTCTTCGAGGACAGCGCGGCCCTGGTCGGTCTGTTCATCGCGCTCGTGGGCACGGCCGCGGCGGACCTGCTCGAGCTGCCCGTGCTCGACGGCGCGGCCTCGATTGCCATCGGCCTGGTCCTGGCCGTGGTGGCTCTCTTCCTGGCTCAGGAGAGCAAGGCGCTTCTCATCGGGGAGGGCGCGTCGCGGGAGATCGTGGCCTCCATCTGTCGGATTGCGCGAAGCGAGCGGGGGGTCGAGCACGCGAACGGGCTCTTCACCGTGCACCTGGGGCCGCGCCAGGTGGTGGCGGCGCTCAGCGTGGATTTCGCCGATGATCTCTCCGCGCGCGACGTCGAGGATATCGTGGCGAGGATCGAGCGTCGCATCCGGGACCGTCATCCCGAAGTCATCTCCATCCTCATCAAGCCCCAGAGCATCGCGAACTTCCGGCGCGGCCTGGATCGGCGGGCCATCGTGTCGGCCGCGGATGACGAGCGCTGATGCCGCGGGCTGACATCGGGAGAGAGACGTGACGACGAGAAGGAATCCTCTCGCGAGCTGGAGTCTCGTGAGTCCAAAGTTCCGGCCCGCGAAGGGTAACGCCCGTGGATGATCTGACGCGCGCCGTGTTGGCACACATCGACGCGCGAGAGCTGGTCGACCTGGCCGGCGCACTCATCCGCATCCCGAGCTTCAAGACAGAGGAGACGCAAGTCGCGCTCTTCCTCGACGAGTTCTTTCGCGGGCGGGGTTACGACGTCGATCTCCAGGAGATCGAGCGGGGACGGTTTCAGACGATCGCCACGCTGCGCGGCACGGGCGGCGGGGCCAGCCTCATGCTGAACGGCCACACCGATATCAACGCGCTCACCATGCGATGGAAGCGCGATCCCTGGACGCCCAGCCTCGAGGGCGACCGCCTCTACGGCCACGGCGTGCAGAACATGAAGGGCGGCCTGGCCAGCATCATCATGACCGCCGAGGCCATTCGTCGATCCGGAGTGCGCCTCGCGGGTGATCTCATCGTCGCCTGTGTCGCCGGCGAGACGCAAGGCGGCGAGGGCACGCACTACCTGTTGGAGCGCGGTCTCCGCGCCGATGCCGCGGTGGTGGCGGAGCCCTTCGGCGCCGACAACCTCGTGACCGTGCACTCGGGCATCGTCCACATGGCCATCCATACGTATGGGGTGACGGGGCACATCGGACGCCTCGAGGGCACCGTGAACGCGGTCCGCACGATGACGGTGGTCATCGAGGCGCTCTCCCGCGTGCAGTTCCGCCACGCGCCGCGGCCCGATCTCCCCGCGTTCCCACGGCTCAACGTGGGCAGCATCATCGGCGGGCGGGGCCGGGACTACGTGCTCGTGGAGCCGCCGTACGTGCCCGACCTCTGCACGATCCTCGTCGACGTTCACTTCGTGCCGGGGCAGACCGTCGACGAGATCGTCGCCGACATTCGTCGCACGCTGGATCCGATCGCCGCGCGCGATGGCGAGCTTCGCTACGAGATCGAGATCCCGCCGCCCGATCGCTTCAAGGGCCGGCGGCGACTCGTGATGGAGCCGCTCGACGTCCCCATCGACGCGCCGATCGTCCAGACGGTGGCCCGGAGCTATCGGACGGTGACGGGAAGGGAGCCGCACGCCATCGGGACCGTTCTGCCGCACTCGTACAGCGCCGATGATACCTGCCATCTCTGGAAGGCGGGGATCCCCTGTCTCCTGTATGGCCCCGGCGTCATCCGAGGCGGCGAGAACGAGGATGACGCCTGCGTCCTCGTGAGCGAGATGGAGAAGGTCACGCGTGTGCTGGCCGTGACCGCCCTCGATGTCTGCCAGCGGGAGCCGGCGGACCTCGCCATCGCGAGCCGATCACGGCCATGAGCACCAGAGCCACGGTCCAGCCGCGACGGTCGCTTTGCCGGCGTTCCCCGACGTCGCGCTGACGCTCACCGGGATTTTCGCCTAGTCGCCGTCCCGTCGCCGCTGCGCGGTGAGCCACTCCGCGGCTGACGGCACGTTGGGATCGCGCGGACGCAGGTTGTAGTACGGAACCAGCGGGAAGTAGGCATCGGCCAGCCGGCGGAGCTCGGCGACGGGCTCGGGATGCAGGTCGACACGCAGATCGACCATGGCGAAGGGCTCACGGTCCACGACGAAGAGCCCGCCGGATACTTCGCCGTTGGGTTGGCCCCCGGCCGCCTTCCCCGCCTCGAGCGACCTCAGAAGTCGCTCCCACAGCGCGAGGTCGGCGCTCTCCTGGAAGGCGCGGAACATCGCGTCGGCGACCTCCGCGCTCACGACCGCGTTGGCCGCGACGACCACGTTCTGGTCGACGCGATGGCCTGCCCACGCCTTGTTGCCGGAGCCCGTGCGCGCGGCGGCGAGGCCGCTCACGTCCAGACAGCCGAGCTGCCGGCGCTCGACGAACTGGTCATTCGCCGCGAGCTCCTCCAGGACGTGCGGCGCCGAGTACCCCGCGCGCAGGAGATTCAGCCCGAGATGACCGAGACGCGGGTTGGTGCTGGCCTGAGTCACCACGGCCCCCACCCCTGGGGCCACGTGGATACACCGCGAGCCGACGGCCATTTCGCTGGTAGCGATCGCAATGCCGAGCATGCCGGTGCGCTCACACCGGCCGATGAGCGAGAACGTCGTGAACTCGATGCCGATCAATGTCGCCTCCTCCGCGCCGTCCCTCGCCGTGCATGATACATCCCGCCACACTCCACGCTGACCGCGTGATAGTTTCTCACCAGCCATGCGAGTCCGCGCCCTCGCGCTGCGCCTGCACTTGGTCATCGGAGTGCTCACGGGCGCGGGACTCCTCGTCCTGGGGTTGAGCGGCGCTGTCCTCGTCTTGCGGCCTGGCTTCGAGGGTTCGCAGAGCGCCGAGCTCGCGCCGGCTCCCTCCGGCGCGCCCGCTCCATCGCTCGATGCGCTGCTCGAGGCGGCCCGACGCCGTCATCCCGGCTTCGTGGTGACCAGCCTCTCCCTTCCCGGCGGCGACGCGGCGGCGCGGGTCGGCATGCTCGATACGACGGGCGGCGCGCTCGAGGTGCTGATCGATCCGCGCAGCGGGCGGATCGCTGGCTCACACTGGGCAGAGCGGTCCCCGCTCCATGCCCTCCGGCTTCTCCACACCGAGCTCTACCTGGGCGCGCGCGGACGCGTGATCGTCGGGCTCTTGGGCCTCTGGCTCGTGCTCCAGGGCATGACGGGGCTCTATCTCTGGTGGCCCCTGATGAAACGGCCGCGGCGGGGATTCACCGTCCGATGGGCCCGGCCGTGGCCGGTGATGGGCCGCGACCTGCACAAGGCGCTGGGCGCCGCCTTGCTCGTTTTCCACTTGCCCATCGCCGCCACGGGCGCCCTCCTGGGCATCACCGCGCTCTCTCCGGGCGCTGTCGATGAGGCACCGACGGTTTCGCCGTCGTCTCCCTCGCTCCGAACGCGTCACGTCGAGACGCTGGCGCGAGCGGCCGAGCGAGCCATGCCGGGAGCCCGCATCACCGCATTTCGGTTTCTGCCCGGCCCTGTCGTGGCGGTGACCATGCGAGCACCGGGCGAGCTCGATCCTCACGGGGCCAGCCTGGTGGTCGTCGACGCGACGACGGGAAGAGTCGTGACGGTGCGCGACTCTCGCCTGAGGCCGTGGACGTACCGGCTCTGGGCGGACGCGAAGGCCTTGCACGTCGGCGCCGTGGGCGGCCCGATCGTGCGTGCGCTCTACGTCCTGGGTGGTCTCGCCTCGGCCGCCCTCGCGCTGTCGGGGTATATCCTCGCCCTGGCCCGCGCTCGCGCACCCGTCGCCGCCTGATCGGACACGTCCTCGGCTCCCCGCTGGGCGGAAGTGCGGGGACGTCTGGCGCCGTTGCTCGAAGACCGGATTCGGTATAATGCGGCCGTGTTCGACAGCCGGTTCTTCGAGGAGTCGTGGCCGACCATCTCGCGGGGCCTCGAGTCCGAGGTGGACGCCGAGTCGGAAGTCGGCTGGATCCTCGGCC
>QHSC01000319.1 GCA_003220345.1 Candidatus Rokuibacteriota bacterium
TTCTTCGCACCTCTCGGGCCAGCCGAGGGTGGCGCGTGCTCGGAGGCGGCGCCTGCGCGGGCATAGTTCTCGCCGTCGCATTCAGTCGCCTCTATCTGGACGTTCACTGGCTCACCGATGTCATCGGCGGCTTCGCTCTGGGGCTGGCCTACCTGCTTCTCACGATCTGGCTGGTCGAGGCGCTTCGCCACCGTCGCGTGAACGCCCTCGCTGTCCCGCCGGCGGACGATTCGCTGCCTGCTCGCGAGGCTCCGATCCCGGCCTAGCCCCGCAGCGTCAGATGATGGAGCGCACGAGCCCGCCGTCGACCAGCATGGTGGTGCCCGTGATGTAGCTGGACTTTCCCGAGGCCAGGAACGCCACCAGGTGCGCGAGCTCGCGGGGCTCCCCGATGCGTCCCACCGCGGTCTCGGCGGCGCGGTCGGCGAGTCCCTGCTCGAGGGAGACGCCGAGCTCCTTGGCCCGCGCCGCCACGTTGGAGCGCATGCGGTCGGTCAGGATCGAGCCCGGGCACACGTTGTTCACGAGAATGCCGTCGCGTCCCACCTCGTCGGCCAGGCTCTTGGCGAAGGCAACCACGCCCAGCCGCGTGACGCCCGAGAGGGCCAGGTTCGGGATGGGCTGATAGACGGTGGCGGCCAGGATATTGATGATGCGGCCGCCGCCGTGCCGCTTCATGTGGGGAATCGCTTCCCGCGACATGCGCGCGAAGAACAGCAAGGACCGCTGCAGCGCCGTCGCCCACTGCTCTTCCGTGGCGCTGAGAGCCCGGGCGAGGGGCGGCCCTCCGGAGTTGTTGACGAGAATGTCGAGGCGTCCGAATCGACTGGTGGCGGCAGCGATCAGGTCTCGGATCGTCTGGTGATTGTCGAGATCACCCGCCAAGGCCAGGACGTCGGTGCCCGTCGCCTCACGTATCTCCTTCGCCGTGCGGTCCAGGTCGGCCTGGGTACGGCTGCACACGACGACCCTGGCCCCTTCCTCCGCCAGCACCTCCGCGCAGGCGCGCCCCAGGCCCTTGCTGGCTCCGCCCACCACGGCCACCTTGTCCTTGAGCTCTAGGTCCATGGATCTGTTCCCTTTCTCGCCCGGCTCGCAGTCTGGAAGATCGATCGACGCCGAGCGGGGACGATACTCGTCCGGCCGCTCTCCGTCTGTCAAGGCCCGCGCTCGCGGGATCACTTACCGCGCAGCGGCACGACGCCTTGACGTTGGCGCGTGGAGGGTATCGGCTAGAGGCAAGGAGGAATGTGCCATGAGTCACACGCAAACGAAGCCCATCACCAACTGGTGTCCGCAGGCGAAGCCGAACGAAGAGGGGCAGTGCGGAACGGACAAGCTGGCTGAGGATGGCAGGCGTCACCATTGTGACAAGACTCCGGGGCACTCCGACGATCTGCACTCCTGCAAGTGCGGCATGCAGTGGAAGCACATGATGTAGGAGGGAATCAGGTGAAGGGCAAGATGAAGAAGGCCTCGATCATCGCGCTCGCCACTGTCGCCCTGATCGCGATGACGGCCACGGGCGCGGCCGCCTAAACCTGGCGCGGTCCGCTAGAGCGCGCTGACCGCCGTCGCTTCGTCGCTCCAGGTGAGCTGTTCACGCAGCGAAACGACGTCGCCGACCACGGCGATCACGGGAGGCTCGAGCCCGCGCGCGTGCCCGACGATATCGGCGAGGGTGCCCACGCGCACTTCTTGGGCCTCCGTCGTTCCCCAGCGGATCAAGGCCACCGGCGTCTCGGGCCGCCGGCCATGGGCGAGCAGGGCGGCCACGATGCGGGGGAAGCTGCCGATGGCCATCAGGATCACCAGGGTGTCCACCGCCGTCGCCAGCTTCCTCCAGTCGGTGGCATCGCCGTCCTTGGCCGGATCCTCGTGCCCCGTGAGCACGGCGAAGGAGGAGGCGATGCCGCGGTGGGTGACGGGAATCCCGGCATACGCAGGGACGGCGATGGCCGAGCTGATGCCCGGCACCACCTCGAAGGGGATGCCCGCCTTGGCGAGCGCCAGCGCCTCCTCCCCACCGCGTCCGAAGACGAATGGATCTCCACCCTTGAGCCTGACGACGACGCGCCCGGCGCTCGCGTGATGGACGAGCAGGGCGTTGATGGCCGCCTGCGGAAGACAGTGCGCCCCCACGCGCTTGCCCGCGAAAATGCGGAGCGCCTCGGCCGGCGCCTCATCGAGGAGCTCTGGATTGACGAGTCGATCGTAGACGACGACTTCGGCCTCTCTCAGCCGCTCGAGCGCGCGCACGGTGAGAAGCCCGGGGTCGCCCGGGCCGGCTCCCACCAGGGAGACCCGCCCCGGTTTCATGCCGTCACTCCGAGCCGATCCAGCAAGAGCGCCTTGGCCTCGTCGCGCTTGCCCTGGGCGAGGAGCGCGATGAGCTCGCCGTCCAGCGCCTCACGCCACACCTCGCCGCCGGGCCGTCGCGACTCCGCCCTCAGCTCGGCGCGCACCTCGGCCGCCAGCTCCACCAGCTCCGCGTACTCCGGGGCAAGACGGCTCTCGAGATCACGGCGCACGCGGCCGGCGAGGGCGGGACTCGCCCCGCCCGTCGAGACCGCGACCACGAGCCGCCCACGGCGCAGCACCGAGGGGAGCAGGAAGTCGCAGTAGACGGGATCGTCGGCCGCGTTCACCCAGATGCCGCGGCGCCGCGCGTCCGATGCCACGAGCTCGGTGACTTTGCGCCGGCTCGTGGCGACGAACACCAGACGCTGGCCGTCGAGGTCTCGCTCGCGGTACTCGCGCTCCTGGTAGGCAACGCGCCCGGCCACCGCCCAGGAGTGGAGGCGAGGCGTCAGCGTGGGGCTGACCACGGTGAC
Organism: Candidatus Rokuibacteriota bacterium; assembly: GCA_003220345.1. GTDB lineage: Bacteria > Methylomirabilota > Methylomirabilia > Rokubacteriales > CSP1-6 > AR37. The sequence goes on from QHSC01000319.1 coordinate 2,835, forward strand.
GCGGGCGCCGGCCGCGAGCAGGCCTTCCACCTTGCCCTCGCCCACAGAGCCGCCGCCCACCACCAGGCAGGCGTGGCCCCGCAGGTCGAGGGCGACGGGGTAATACTCCGTCACTTGGGCTGCGCCGTCAGGCGAAGATAGGGCTTGAGGGCCTTCCAGCCGTTGGGGAACTTCGCCCTCGCCTCCTCGTCCGTCACCGCGGGCACGATGATCACGTCCTCCCCCTGCTTCCAGTTCACCGGCGTGGCCACCCGGTGCGTGTCGGTGAGCTGGAGCGAGTCGATCACCCGCAGGATCTCGTCAAAGTTCCGACCCGTCGTCTGCGGGTACGTGATCATCAGGCGGATCTTCTTCTTGGGGTCGATGACGAACACCGTGCGCACCGTGTACACCTCGTCGTGCGACGGATGGATCATGCCGTAGAGGTTCGCCACCTTCCGATCGGGGTCGGCGATGATGGGGAAGTTGACGGCGTGTCCCTGTGTCTCCTGGATGTCCTTGAGCCAGCCCTTGTGGGAATCAACGGGGTCGATGCTCAACCCGATGGCCTTGACTCCGCGCTTCTGGAACTCCGGCTTCAGCCGCGCGACGTAGCCGAGCTCGGTGGTGCACACCGGCGTGAAGTCCCGCGGGTGCGAGAAGAGGACGCCCCACTGGGGGCCCAGCCACTGGTGGAAGTCGATGCGGCCCTCCGAGCTCTCGGCGCTGAAGTCGGGTGCGGTGTCTCCCAGTCTCAACGACATCTCGTCTCTCCTTTTGTCGGTGTGGTGATCAGCCGGCGGCGTGCTCAACCTTCGAGGTGGTGCGGAGTCCGCGCCTGCGCCACATCGCGCGCCACGGCCTCCACGGGCTCGCCGGCCAGGATCGTGCGGATCTCCTCGTCGCTCCGCGCGGCGCAGAACTGGCGGAAGTTGTCGCCCGCCCGCCGCTCGGCCAGGTACACGCGCAGCAGCCGCTCGATGGCCGCGGGCACCTCGGTGGCCGCCGTGCGATAGCCGACGGGCCGCGCCGTCGCCTGATGCGCCCCCACGGCGCCGCCGACGCAGAAGTAGTAGGCGTCGACCATCTGCCCGTCCACCTTGGTCTTCTTGCCCTCGAGGCCGATGTCGGCGATCCAGTGCTGGCCGCAGCTATTGGGGCAGCCGGTGACGTGGATCTTCAGGTGCTGCTCGAAGCCGGGCAGCCGCGCCTCGAGATCGTCCACGAGGTGGCGCGCGAAGCCCTTGGTCTCCGTGAGGGCGATCTTGCAGAACTCGCTGCCCGTGCAGGCGATGGTGCCCCGCCAGAAGGGCGAGCCCTCGAGACGAAGGCCCAGGCCCTCGACCTCTCGCCCCAGCTCCTCGGCGCGGGGCCTCGGCACGTTCAGGACGAGGAGGTTCTGCATCCCCGTGGTCCGCAGGTCGCCCGAGCCGTAGCGAAGCGCGAGGGCGGCGAGGGCGCGGAGCTGGGCGGCCTGGACCCGGCCTCGCAGCACCGCGATGCCGACATAGGCGAAGCCGTCCTGCTTCTGCGGGTGAATGCCCACGTGATCGCGGTAGATGTCCTCGGGCGCGAACTCGGGCACACCCGGCTCGAGCTTCTCGCCCAGCCGCCGCTCGAGCTCCGCCTGGAATCGCTCGGCTGTCCAGCCGTGCTGGAGAAAGAGGAACTTGAGCCGCGCCTTCTCTCGGTTCTGACGGAGGACATCGCTGTCGCGGAAGATCTCGGCCACGCCCTTGACCACGGCCAGGGCCTGATGCCACGGGATGAAGGCGTCGAGGCGGGGCGCCAGGTGCGGATCGGTCGAGAGCCCGCCGCCCACGCGCAGCGAAAACCCGGGGAGACCCGTGTACGGATGGCGCAGCGCCGTGAGCGCCACGTCGTTGATCTCCGGATACGAGCACCAGACGCGGCAGCCCGTGATGGAGATCTTGAACTTGCGCGGCAGGTTGTAGAAATCGGGGCTGCCGTTGAGCATGTCCGTGGCGGCCTGCGCGAGGGGCGAGGCGTCCGCGATCTCGTCGGCGTCCACTCCCGCCACCGGGCAGCCGGTCACGTTGCGCGTAACGTCGCCGCAGGCGCCGAGCGTCGTGATGCCGACGTCCGAGAGCGCCCGGATGACGGCGGGCAGGTCCTCGATCCGGATCCAGTGGAGCTGGATGTTCTGGCGGACCGTGATGTCCGCCACCCCGCGCGCGTAGCGCTCCGCGACGTCGGCGATCGTCGTGAGCTGCCGCGAGGTCAAGAGCCCATTGGGGATCCGGATGCGAAGCATGAGGTAGGGCACGGCCTTGCCTTCGCCGCCCTTGCCGCCGACGGCACCCACGCCGTCACCTTGCGTGTAGATGCCCCACCAGCGGAAATACGTGTTCAGCCATTCGGGGGGAATCGAATCCCAGCCCTCGCGCCCGAACCGCTCGATCTCGGCCTGGGCGGCCCAAGGGTTGATTGCCGCCTTGAGACGCTCGGCCCTTTGTGCCTTCGTTTCCTTAGCTGTCTCTGCCACTTGCGCTCCCCATGAAGGCGGCAAACCCCGATTCCGCCTCCGTGGGAACGGATAGTACCTAAGTCTATCGGAATTATCAAGAAGAGCTCAGGAACTCGGCCCCTGAGGCTTCGTCTCCTTTAAGGTAGGTGACGGCCTACTTGACGCGGCGCGAGGTAGCGACGGTGAAGAGCGTCCAGCTCACCAGCACGGCGAGGGGCGCGGCGCCAAAGGGAATCGCGTACGAGCCGGTCACGTCGTGAAGAAACCCTGCGGCCGCCGGGCCCAGTGCGGCCCCGAATCGCCATCCCACCCCGAGCACTCCCATGATGCCGCCGATGGCCCGCACGCCGAAGACATCGGGGATCGCCTTCACAACCATGGTGTCCGAGGCTGCGAATCCCACACCCAGGGCCACCAGCGCGCCGAGCAGCCCCTCACCCGACGGCACCAGGAGAAGGACCAGCAGCCCCAACGCCTGGATCGCGCAGCCGGCGCGCATGGTGCTTCGAGTGCCGATGCGGTCCGAGATCGCGCCCGCCGCGAGGCGGCCGACCACCGAGCCGATGCCGTAGGCCGTGAGGGCAAACGATGCGCCGGCCAGGCTGATTCCCTGATCGCGGGCGTATGGCACGATGTGGACGGAGATCATCAAGCCGACGGCGCCGAACAGCAGCCAGGCGACGTTCAGACACCACTGCCGCGGATCGACGAGGGCCTCGCCGAGGGTGACGCCGGCCCTGATGCCCGGCTCGCCGCTACCAGAGCCCGCGCCGGCGCTCCGCTCCGCCCCTCGGCGCAGCGCCGCCGTCTCCGATTCGCCAGGCAGCCGTACGGTCAGCGCGGCCAGCACGGTCACGAGCCCGCTCCCGCCGCCCAGCAGCGCGTAGGCCCAGCGCCACCGCAGGGTGGCGATGAGCCACGCGGCCAGCGGGCCTCCGGAGATGTAGCCGAGACTGAACCCGACCAGGACGAGGGCCAGCGCCATGCCGCGGCGCTCCTCGAACCAGCGCGTCACCGTCGAGGCGGCGACCAGGTAGAAGCTCGACATCCCGACGCCGCCGAGAACGCCGACGAAGAGATGGAGCTGCCAGAGCGTCTCGACCGTCGAGACGAGGGCGAAGCCGGCGCCCGCCAGGATGACCGTGAGGACGAGCACGAGGCGCGGGCCGCGGCGATCCGCGAGAGCGCCGATGGGGAAGGAGGCGAGGCCCCCGAGGAGGAGATTCAGCGAGATCGCCGAGGAGATGGCGCCGCGGCTCCAGCCAAAGGTCTCGGCGAGGACGGGAAGGAAGACCCCGTAGGCCGCGAGCGGCGTCGAGATGCCGTAGGTGACGATGAAGAGCGCCGCGACGATCAGCCAACGGCGGGCGGCCGGACGCGTGCGGAGGGCGCGGATTCGGGCCAAGCGCTCGTCCCGCCGCGCTCAGCCGCGAGAGAGCTTCCGGCCGATCCGCTTCTCGATCACGTGGGTGACGGCGGAGAAGTCCTCCTTGCCCCAGCCGCTGTCCACCGCCTCGTCATACGTCCGCTTGGTCTCTTCCAGGATGGGTGTGGGCACCTTGGAGGCCTTCGCCAGGGCCAAGGCCAGACCTGCGTCCTTGCGCATCAGCTCGCACATGAAGGTGGGCGAGAACTCGCCATCGAAGATCCGCTTGGCCCGCCGCTCGAAGTACGTGCCGTACGCCATGCCCCCACCCTTGCGCACCACGTCGTAGAACGTGTAAGGGTCGACACCCGATTGCACGCAGACGGCCAGCGCCTCCGCCACCGCGGCGGCGGTGACAGCGACGAGGCCATTGTGGACGAGCTTGACTCGATTGCCCATGGCCGAGCCGCCCACGTACATGTGAAGCTTGCCCATGATGTCGAGGTAAGGCGTGATGCGCTCGACGGCGGCCTCGTCGCCGCCGACGATGAAGAAGATCTCGCCCGACACGGCCTGGGGCTGCGAGCCCAGCATGGGCGTGTCCATGTGCGTGATGCGCTTGGGCAGAAGCGCCCGATGGACCTCGAGCGTGGCCTCCGGGCTCACTGTGGAGCAGTCGCACGTGATGAGCCCCGCCGTGCCCCCCGCCGCGATGCCGCCCGCCCCGAGATAGACCGCGCGCACCACGTCGTCATTGGGCAGGCACGTGAAGATCACGGAGGCCCGTGCCGCGACCTCCGAGGCGGAGGCCGCCACCGCGACGCCTGCGAGCTTCCCGGCGGCCTCCGTGGCGGACGGGCTCGCGTCGTGTACGACGAGCGCCACGCCGGCCCTGGCGAGGTTGGCCGTCATCGGCATGCCCATGGTGCCCAATCCGATGAATCCGACGAGATCGCTCATCCGATGCCCCTTTGCGTGGTCAGGTGAAGGTCGTGAAGACCAGGGCGGCAGGTCGCGCCCGTCGGAACCGTAGGGGCTCGAGCCGCAGGTGTCAAGAGCGTCCCCCGGAGTACAATTCGAGCATCGGGCTCGAAGGAGGACAACGGACATGAAGCAGCGGCTCGGATGGACCTTGCTGGCCTGGTATTACGTCGCGT
>QHSC01000418.1 GCA_003220345.1 Candidatus Rokuibacteriota bacterium
AGTGGACCAAGCGCGCGAGGGAGTGGCGCGCCTTGGGCGCCACGCACCTGTCGGTGAACACGATGGGCTCCGGCCTGTCTCCGCGCGCCCACATCGACGCGATCCTGAAGATGAAGCCCGCGCTCGACGAGGCGTGAGACGCGCCTTGACGGTCGGGACGTCGCGGCCGATCGGAGGATGTCGAGCAGCCGCTCGCGCTTGAGGCCGGCGTCGAATCGGAAGGAGTCGGCGAGAAGAGCGGCCTCGTCGAAGCCGACGCCCTGCGGGCGTGTTGATCACGTTGTGAATGTCTATCTGTCATTCATTCGTGTGCCTATGCTGCGCGGGTATCGCCGAAGCAGATCCCACGTTGGGTCTCTGGATCAGGCGGTGATCGTGCAGGAAACCCCGCGAGGTACGCGGTCGCCTACCGGCGGTCGTCGGCGCCTACGGAGGAGGTCACCATGATTCATCGTCTACACGTGTGGGCACGTCTCGACTCAAGGACCAGCGGAGCCCATCGTCCACCGGCAGACGCGATGCCCTCGGTGCCGAAGCAAGAAATAAGGGTGTATGCGCAGAGGGAAGAGCTGGCGGGTTTATTACGACGAGAGCAAGCGGTGACACCGGAGCGGTCGCCATGAAGCTCGCCGTCCCGGACCTGATCTCGCCCTCCTACTTCCCCGCCGCGGCGGCGGTGGAGCTGGGTTTCTTCAGGGAAGAAGGGCTCGACGTCGCGCTCGAGCTCATCTACCCCGTCGACAATTGCTATCGCCAACTGCGCGACGGCGCGATCGACTTCGTCGGCGGCTCGGCACATTCGGCGCTCGCGGCGTTTCCCGAATGGAACGGCGCGAAGCTCCTATGCGCACAGAGCCAGGGCATGTACTGGTTCCTGGTCGTGCATCGCGACCTCGGCGCACGGCGCGGCGATCTCTCGATCCTCAAGGGCCGCACCATCGGTGCGGCGCCGTGGGTCGATATGGGGCTGCGGCGCCTGCTGATCGAGGCCGGACACGATCCTGAGCGCGAGCGCATCACCATCGCGCCGGTGCCGGGCGCCTTCGTCGGCAAGAGCGTCAATTTCGGCCTGACCGCGGCGAAGGCGCTCAAGGAGCGCAAGATCGACGGGTTCTGGGGTAACGGCATGGGTGCCGAGGTCGCGGTGCGCGGCGGCTACGGCACCGTGCTCATCGACGTGCGCCGCGGCGACGGACCGAAGCCGTGCTTCAACTACACCATGGCGGCGATCGCGACCACCGACGCGCTGATCCGGCGCTCGCCCGAATTGGCGGCCGGCGCGGTCCGCGCCATCGTCAAGACGCTCCGCGCATTGAAGGAAGACGTGAGCCGTGCCACCACCATCGGCCGCAAGCTCTTCCCGGCGGCTGAGGCGGAGATCATCGCCGAGCTCATCCGCCGCGATCTCCCCTATTACGACGCGACGATCTCGGAGAGCTTCGTTGCCGGGATGAACGGCTTCGCGCGCGACATGGGCGCCCTCAAGCGCGACGTGCCCTACGCGCAGGTGGTCGCGACCCAGTTCAGCGATTTTTGGGCCTGACTGTCGTTTCATCGATGCGCGGTGTGTTCTCGTAGCGGTGGTGCGTGCTGGGCCGGTGAGGCCGATGTGGTACGCCATCGACATGCCGTCCACGCTCACGCGAGCGCTCCAGCGCCTCGCCGAGCCCCGGCATGGGTCCTTGGTCTTCGGTGGCCGCGACGGACAGCCACTCGATCCTGACAACCTGTCGCACCGCCGTTTCCCGCGGGCCCTGCGGCAGGCCGGCATTGCGCGGCATGTGCGGCTGCATGATCTGCGGCATACGTACGCGAGCCTCCTGATTGCCCAGCGGGCGCATCCCAAGTACATCCAGGTCCAGATGGGGCATGCCTCAATTCAGACGACGCTCGACCGGTATGGGCATCTCATGCCGGCTTTGCACCGAGCGGAAGCCAGCAAGCTCGATCGGCTCGTGTTTGGCTCGGAGGGCGACGGGCGCGGGGCCGAGGCGGCGGACAACGGTAGCAAAACGGTAGCAGACAGCACGAAGGGGTTAGCGACGTAACCGCTAACCCGTTGGCTTTTCTGGTTGCGGGGGTCGGATTTGAACCGACGACCTTTGGGTTATGAGCCCAGACACAGACGCCACTCCACCCGACGTCAAGCCTACTTGTCGGCCTGGAACCCGGCTTGAAGGACGGCGCCCAACATTGCCCGCTGCACCCATCGGGCCCTGACGAACACTCGACAGCCGGAACGCGCAGAGTTAGGATCACCTCACAACGGAGACGGCCTATGGTTAGCAAACCTCTTGCCGCCCTCGCTATTGTCTTCGCCCTGCTGGCTGTCCCTGTAGCTCCTAGCCGAGCTCAAGCCGGCGGCGGGCACAGGTCCCACACTCGCTGACGGCAGCTTGCCGCACAACCATCACAACGCCAGCGTGCAGGCTAGGAGGTTCGCCATGAAGATCGTCGTTATCGGCGGCACCGGCCTGATCGGCTCGAAGACCGTCCCCATTCTGCGCCAAGGCGGCCACGAGGTCGTCGCCGCCTCGCCCAAGACCGGCGTCAACAGCATCACCGGCGAGGGCCTCAAAGAGGCCATGGCCGGCACGCAGGTGGTGATCGACCTCGCCAACTCCCCATCATTCGAAGACAAGGCGGTGCTGGAATTCTTCGAGACCTCCGGCCGCAACCTTCTCGCGGCGGAGGCCGCAGCCGGCGTCCGGCACCATGTCGCGCTCTCCATCGTCGGAACGGACCGGAC
>QHSC01000127.1 GCA_003220345.1 Candidatus Rokuibacteriota bacterium
CGCGCACGAGCCTTCGATTCTTCTCGTTGTCCTCGACGATCAGGATGAGCTCACCCGCCATGGCCGCTCACCGGAAGCGTGAAGGTGAAAGTCGAGCCCTTGCCCGGCTCGCTCTCGACCCAGAGCTTTCCGCCGTGGAGCGCCACCAGCCGTCGCGCCAGCGCCAGGCCCAGTCCCGTTCCCTCGCGCTTCCGCGCATAGTCGCTCCCCACCTGCCGGAACTCCTCGAAGATGGCTTCCTGGTCCTCGCGAGCGATGCCCACGCCCGTATCAGTCACCGAGATCTCGGCCATCCCATCGTTCAGCGAGGCCGAGAGGGAGATCTTACCGCCTTCCGGAGTGAACTTGACGGCATTCGAGAGCAGGTTCAAGAGCACCTGCTTGACCTTGCGCTCCTCCCCCTTCACCTCGCCCAGGCCCGGGTCCACCGTCACCTCGAGCCTCAAGCCGTGCCGAGCCGCCCGCTCCCTGATCAGGGTGAGGGCATTGTCGAGCGCCGCGGGGAGATCGAAGGGCTGCGACTCCAGCTCCATGCGGCCGGCCTCGATCTTGGACAGGTCGAGGATGTCGTTGATGAGCGAGAGGAGGTGCTTGCCCGACGACAGGATGTCGTTGAGGTACTCTTCCTGCTTCGGATTGACCTCGCCGAACATCCGCTCCAGCAGCACCTCGGAGAAGCCGATGACGGCATTGAGCGGCGTCCGGAGCTCGTGCGACATGTTCGCGAGGAATTCGCTCTTGTGGCGGTTGGCGACCTCGAGCTGATGCGTCTTGTCCTGGATCTCGTTGAAGAGCCGCGTGTTCTCGACGGCGATGACCGCCTGATCGGCGAACGTCTTCAGGACCTCGACCTGCTTGTCCGGAAACGGCACCGCCCGGGGCGCCGCGACGGTGATCGCGCCGATGGGGTTGCCGTCCCGAAGCATCGGCACGGAGAGAATGCTCCGGAATTTGTTCGTCTCCGCCAGGCCCAGGAGCACGTAGTCGGGGTCCTCTCGAACGTCTGAGATGTGCACGACACTCCGGGTCAGGATGCATCGAGCGGACGCGCCGCCCCGGCTGGGGGGCATGGGGAAGGCGTTGCGGATGGCGTCGGCACCCTCCGGGGTCGTGTTGCGCAAGGCCTCCAGATGGACGAGCTCGCCGTCGAACCTGAAGACGGTGCTGAAGGTGGCGTCGCAGAGCCGCAGCGAATTCTCCGCGATCGTCTCGAACACGGGCTGGACGTCGGTCTGCGAGCTGCTGATGACCCGCAGGATCTCCGCGGTCGCCGTCTGTTGCTCGAGAGTCTCGGTCAGGTCGCTGTTGCGCGCTTCCAGCTCCTTGAACAGGCGCACGTTCTCGATGGCGATCACGGCCTGGTTGGCGAAGGTCTGCAGCAGGGCGATCTGCTGCTCGCCGAAACCATCGGGCTCGGCCCAGCCGATCGTCATGGCGCCGATCGGCTCACCGGCGCGCAGCATGGGGACGGTGACCTGGCTTCGCGTGCCCAGCGCCTCGATCATCTGCCGGGACAGCAGCGGGATGCCTTCCGCGCGATCGATGTCGGTGACATAGGCGGCCTGTCGCGTCGTGATGACGCGGCCCACGATGGTGTCCTCCGTCGCCGGTCGGGGGAACACCCGCTGCAGCTCTTCCGCTCCGGCGGCACTCACTCCGTGCCGAGCCACGACATGGATGAGGTCTCCGTCGTAGCGATAGACGCGACCAAAGCGCCCGCCGCACAGGCGCACCGCGCGCTCCACGATGACCTCGAAGACCGGCTGGACGTCGGTAGGCGAGCTGGAGATGACGCCAAGGATCTCGCTCGTCGCCGTCTGCTGCTCGAGCGCCTCGGTCAGCTCCCGGGTGCGCTCCTCGACCTTGTGCTCCAGGTTGGCGTAGGCTGAGGTCTCCCGCCCCGATGCGCGCGGCCCCTTCCTGGAGCGCCTGGATCGGGCGGGACATCCGCCGGGCGAGGATGAGGCTGCCGAGCACGGCCAGGATGACCCCGAAGAGGGCCAGGCCGCCCGTGCGCTAGGCCGAGGCGCGCAATGGCTCGACCACCTCGGCCCAGGGCTGCTCGATCAGCACCGACCAGCCGAGGGGGGCCACGGGCGCCGAGGCGGCGAGCACGGAGTGCCCTTCGAGGTCCTTGGCGGTGAGCGGCCTGGCGACACCGGTCTTCCCCACGCGCAGGGCCTCGCGCACCTGAGCCAGCCCCGACAGGTCCGTCTTCTTCAGCACGAGGCTGATGTCGGGATGCGCGATGAGCGCCCCGCGCGCGTCCACGACGTATGCCCGCCCTTCCCGGCCGACACGAATCTGGGAGACCACGTCCCAGATGAACTTGAGGTTGACCTCGGCCGCCGTCACCCCCGACTCTTTGCCGCTGCCGGCCAGAGCGATGGTCATGTACGGCTCCGACTCCTTGCGAAAATAGACCGGGCTGAAGTAGGCGCGGCCCGCCTTCGGCTGGAGGAAGCGCGGGTCCTGGGAGTAGTCCGTCTTGCTGCCCACCACGTCCATGGCCAGGCGGGAGACCCGGAGCTGCTCGAGCCCGTGGGGGTCGATGTAGCTGACCTCGGTGACGGCCAGCACCTGGCGGAGCAGACGGAAGTAGTCGCTGCGGCGCTGCTCCATGGCGGCGGCCGGCGCAACGATGGGCGGCTGCGTCGTCCAGCCGATCTGCTGCTCGACCGCCTTGACGAACTGCGCGATTGTGGCGGCGGCGCCGAGGGCCTTCTCCTGCTCGAGGGCCACCAGCGCGTCCCGGTTTTCCCGGTAGGAGAAATAGGTCTCGAGCAGGCCACTCACGAGCAGCGCCCCGCTCACCAGGGCGACGAAGAGGATGGCGTACTTGCGGAAGAGCGATCCGCGCAGGATCACCTGGGGATTATCCCATGCGGAGCCCTGCCGGGACTAGGGGCCAGAACGGCCCAGCGCGCTCTCCGCGCGCTCGAGCCAGAAGCGCATGCCCATGTCGCGGAAGAGCGTGGCCGCCTGCTCGAGATGCTCGCGTCCCGCTTCCGGCCCGCTCGCGCGGGTGAGGGCCCGCCCCAGCGCCAGGTGGCACCGTCCCAGCAGCGGCTGCAGCCCCATCTCGCGCGCGATTCCGATGGCTTCCTCGAGGGCGGCGCGCGCCGGCCCGGGCGCGGGCTCGGCCGCCCGCAGCTGGCCCAGGATGCGCAGCGCCTCCGCCTCCAGCCAGCGCTGTCGATGGGCGCGGGCCAAGGCGAGCCCGCGCTCGACGTACACCGGCGCCTCCCCGCGGCGCCCCGCGAGCGCGCACACCTCCGCGAGCATGGTCACGTTCCAGGCGTGCGTGGGGAGAAGATTGAGGGCGCCCGACTGCGCCGTCGCCTCCTGGAGGAGGGCCAGCCCTTCCTCGACGCGCCCCGACAGCGCGTAGGCTTGGCCGAGGTCGCCCGCCACGAGAAGGAAGAGCGGCGCGAAGCTCGCGCGACGGCAGATCTCCATGCTCCGGCCGAGCCAGGACACGGCCTGCGGAAAGTCGCCCCGCACCAGATAGGGACGGGCCACGCCCGCGTAGGCCATGGCGAGCGAGAGATCGTGCTGCGCCGCCTCGGCGAGCCGCAAGGCCTCCTCGCCGCGCGCGCTCGCCTCGACGAAGTCACCGATGTAGCCCAGGCACCAGGCCATCCAGGCGAGCGAGGCGGCCGAGCGGAGCGCCGCGCCTCCCCTGGGGTCTTTTTCCGCTCGCTCGACGTTGCGGCCGAGAGCCTCGACGGCTCGCCGGTACTCGCCGAGGCTCGCGTACGCCTGGCCCAGGCGCATGTTGGCGATGGCCTCGAGGGCGGAATCGCCGAGCTTGCCCGCGATGGCGAGGGCCCGCTGTCCCGAGGCGACGGCGCGGTCGGGCTGACCCGTCCACCAGTAGTCCTGGGTCATGTAGGCCGCCACCTGGCCCATGCGCCGCTGGTCTCCCAGCGCCGCCGCCACGCGCTCGGCCTCGTGCACCGTCTCGAGCATGCGCCCGACCTCGCCGTGAGGCACGAGAGCATTGTGCAGGTCCAGGCGGAGATCCACTGCCTGCTCGTCGCGCACACGGCTCTTGGGCAGATGCCCCAGCGCCACCAGGGCCTGCTCGAAGCAGGTGGCGGCCTCGCGATAGGCGCTACGAGCAGCCGCCTTGCCGCCGGCCTTGCGGTAGAGGATCACCGCCTTGTCCCAGAGCCCACCATAGAGGGCGTGGTAGGCGAGACGATCCACCCGCTCGGACAGCCGCCCCGGCGTCATCCGCTCGATCACGGTGACGAGGCGGGCGTGGAGGGCGCGGCGATGACCGTGCAGGAGCGCGCCGTAGGCGACCTCGTGGGTCAGGGCGTGCTTGAAAGTGTATTCGAGATCGGGAAAGAGGCTCGTCTCGTAGAGGAACTCGGCGGACTGCAGATGGGCGAGGCCCTGGCGCAGCTCCTCTTCGGGCGCGTCCTCGACCGCCTGAAGGAGCGCGAACGGCACGTCCTTGCCGATGACGGAGGCGGACTGCAGGAGACGCTTCTCCCGCGCGGGCAGGCGATCGATGCGCGCGGCCAGGATGGCCTGGACGGTCGCGGGCACCTGGATGGCGGTCAGTGGCCGGGCCGCGCGGTACCGCCCGCGCTCGCCGGTGAGCACACCCGTCTCCACGAGCGTGCGCACGCTCTCCTCGAGGAAGAAGGGATTGCCTCCCGTGCGGGCGACGAGCAGCTCCTCGAGCGGGCCCAGCTCCGAGTCTTCGCCCAGGAGCGCGTGCAGCAGCTCGTCGGCGCTCGCGCGCGCCAGCGTGTTCAACCGCAGGCGCGTGTAGTACGTCTTGCCCGACCAGCCATGCTCGTACTCGGGCCGGTAGTTGACGAGCAGGACCATGCGCGCGCGGGGCAGGCTCTCGACGAGACTGTCCAGGAAGGCCTGCGTCTCGCTGTCCACCCACTGGAGATCCTCGAACACGAGGAGGAGCGGCTGGCGCTGGCTCTCGCGCAGCAAGAGAGCCTTGACGGCGTCCAGCGTGCGCTGGCGGCGTTGCGCCGGGTCGAGCCCCTGCCACCGCACCTCCTCGGCGGGCACGTCCAGCAGCGTCAGGAAGGCGGGGGTCGTGGACTCGAGCGATTCGTCCAGGGCGCGCAGCCGGGTCACGACCTTGGCGCGGAGCTCGCGGGCGCCGTCACGCGCCTCGACCTGGAAGTAGGCCTTGAGGAGATCGCTGACGGGCAGATACGGCGTCGCCTTGCCATAGGACACCGACCGGCTCTCCAGGACGCGCCACGGGGGCCTCGGCACGGCCTGGGTCAGCTCGTGGACGAGCCGGGACTTGCCGACGCCGGGCTCACCCTCCACGGCAATCACCTGGCCCCGGCCGCCCTCCGCCCGTCCGAGCGCTTCACGGAGCTGCTCGAGCTCGGTGGCGCGTCCAACGAAGCGCGAGAGGCCGCGCCGCGCCGAGGCCTGGAGCCGAGAGCGCGCCGCGCCGGCGCCCATGACCTCGAACACCTCGAGGGGCGCGTCCAGCCCCTTGACGGACATGGGCCCGAGCGGTCGCGTCTCCACGTACCCCTCGGTGAGCCGGAGCGTGTCCAGCGTGGTCAGAACCGAGCCGGGCGTCGCCATCTGCTCCATGCGGGCGGCCAGGTGCGTGGTCTGCCCGACGGCGGTGTAGTCCATGTGCAGGTCGCTGCCGATCGAGCGCACCACCACCTCGCCCGAGTTGAGGCCGACACGAATCTGGATGGGCACGCCCTCCGTGCGTCGGACCTCCTCGGCATAGCTCTTGACCGAGTGCTGCATGCGGAGCGCGGCATAGCAGGCGCGCACGGCATGGTCCTCGTGGGCGAGGGGCGCGCCGAACAGCGCCATGATGCCGTCGCCCATGACCTGGTTGACCGTGCCCTCGTACTGGTGGACGGCATCCATCATGTGCTCGAGGACGGGGTCGAGGAGCTTGCGCGTCTCCTCGGGATCGCGGTCGGCCAGGAGCTCCATGGAGCCCTTGAGGTCGGCGAAGAGCACGGTGACCTGCTTGCGCTCGCCCTCGATGACGCTCCTGGAGGTGAGGATCTTCTCCGCGAGATGCCGCGGGGTGTAGGCCTCGGGCGAGGCGAAGCGTGAGGGGCCCGCCCGTTTGGCGTCGACGGGCTGACCGCACTGGCCGCAGAAGCGGACGCCCTCGGTCAGCTCGGCGCCGCACGAGCGGCACGACGCGGCCAGGCGCGCGCCGCACTCGGTGCAGAACCGCGACGAGGCGGCGTTGTCATGCCGGCAGCGCGGGCAGTGCATGCTTGCTGGAGTCTCCGGCGCGCGCCTGGAAGATCGCGGGCGGCGCATCCCAGAGTAGCCCGCGCCCCCGGCGAGGGTCAATGATCTTGACACCCCGACGGCGCTCGTCTAGCGTACGCCGCGATGCCGGACCAGGCTCGAGCTCCTCTCGCCCTGCGCGCGCTGGCACGTCGGCTCGCACGCCCGGAGGCGCCTACCTTCGATCTCGAGCTGCTGGACGGCTCCGTGCACCGCATGGGGCTCGGCGACCGTCCTGCCTTCCGCATCGCCCTCCGATCTCCTCGGGGCTGGCAGGCCCTCCTCTCCATGGACGAGACGCGCATCGGCGAAGCCTACATGCACGGCGATCTCGACTTCTCGGGCGATCTCCTCGCCGCCCTCGACCTCCGCCGCGTGCTCTCGGATCGCCATCCCCTGGCGTCCATCTGGCGCTTCGTCCAGCCGTGGCTGCTCGGCGACGCGCGCGCCGACAAGACGTGGGTGCCCCAGCACTACGACTACGGCAACGACTTCTACTTCGCCTTCCTCGACAGAAAGTTCCGGCTCTACTCGCAGGCCCTCTATCGCTCGCAAGACGACTCGCTCGAGGAGGCGGCGCAGAACAAGCTCGACTGGATCCTCGACGCCTGTCGGCTCGAGGCGGGCCAGCACGTGCTCGACGTGGGCGGGGGCTGGGGCTCCTTCGCCGGGTATGCGGGCTCGCGCGGGGTCGACGTGACCATGCTCACGATTTCCCGCGAGCAGTACGCCTACCTCTCGGAGTGGTGCGCGACGCACACGCTCCCCGGCCGGTCGACGGTCGTGTACGAGAGCATCTTCGACTACGCGCCGGCGGAGCGATACGACGCCATCGTGCTCCTGGGGGTGATGGAGCACCTCCCGAACTATCCCGCCCTCTTCAGGAAGTTCGAGGCCCTCCTCAAACGCGGGGGGAGGCTCTACATGGACTTCGCCGCGGGTCGCCGGAAGTTCGACGTGAGCGCGTTCACGTACCGGTACATCTTTCCGGGCGATCACACCCCCGTGGTCCTGCCCGAGCTCCTGGCCGCCGCCAACCGCACGGCCCTCGAGCCGATCACGCTGCACAACGACCGCCACAGCTACTTCCTGACCCTCCAGGCGTGGGCGCGCAATCTCGAAGCCGCCCACGAGGAGCTGGCCGCACGCTTCGGCGAGCGCGTCTACCGGCTCTTCCAGATCTATCTGTGGGCGGGGGCACATCTGCACCGAGAGGGCGGGCTCGAGAGCTACCGCGTGCTCTTCCAGAAGTCGCGCGACCTGCCGTGCGCCGAGATCGGCTTCTCGGCATCGCCATAGGCGTATACTTCACGCATGCGAGTCCTGCTCGTTCATCCAAGCGCCCTGATGTACTCGGAGCTCTACCTGCGGCTCGAGCCCCTCGGCCTCGAGCGCGTGGCCGCCGCCGTGCGGGCCGCGGGCCATGACGTGCGGCTCCTGGACCTGCAGATCTTCACCCACGACGACTACCGACGCGAGCTCGCCGAGTTCAAGCCGGAGGCGGTCGGCTTCTCCCTCAACTACCTCGCCAATGTCCCCGAGGTCATCGACCTCGCCAAGGAGACGCGGCGGCGCGCGCCCGACTGCTTCATCATGGTGGGCGGCCACAGCGGCTCCTTCATAGCCCCCGAGCTGCTCGAGCACGGAGCCGGCGCCATCGATTGCGTGGTGCGCGGCGAGGGCGAGGTCATCACGCCGCGCGTCCTCGAGGCCCGGGGCGACGCCAAGCTCTCGACCTTGCCCGGCGTGGTGACGCCGGACGGCCAGGGGCCCGCCCCCACCCTCCTCGACGACCTCGACCGATTCCTGCCCGCGCGAGACCTCGCGCACAAGCGCCACAAGTATTTCATCGGCGTGCTCGATCCCTGCGCCTCCGCCGAGCTGACCCGCGGGTGCCCGTGGGACTGCTCCTTCTGCAGCGCCTGGACGTTCTACGGCCGGAGCTACCGGAAGTCGTCGCCGGAACAGGCGGCGGCGGACCTCGCCTCCATCCGCGAGCCCAACGTCTTCCTGGTGGACGACGTCGCCTTCATCCATCCGGAGCACGGATTCGCCATCGGACAGGAGCTCGAGCGCCGGCGCGTGCGGAAGCAGTACTACCTCGAGACCCGGTGCGACGTGCTGATCAAGAACAAGGAGCTCTTCGCCTACTGGAAGAAGCTGGGGCTCTACTACATGTTCCTCGGGCTGGAGGCGCTCGACGAAGAGGCCCTCAAGCTCCATCGCAAGCGCATCACGCCCGGCGAGAACTTCGAGGCCCTCGAGATCGCGCGCGAGATCGGGCTCACCGTCGCCGTGAACATCATCGCCGACTGCGACTGGGACGAGCGCCGCTTCGAGCTCGTCCGCGAGTGGGCCATGACGGTGCCGGAGATCGTCCACCTGACGGTGGCCACGCCCTATCCCGGCACGGAGATCTGGTTCACGGAAGCGCGGCGCCTGACCTCGCGCGACTACCGGCTCTTCGACGTGGCCCATGCCGTGCTGCCCACGCGCATGCCCCTCGACAAGTTCTACGCCGAGCTCGTCAAGACGCAGGACATCCTGAACCGCAAGCACCTGGGCTGGAGCGCCATTCCGAAGTACGGCTTCCCGGCCGTGCGCGCGCTCCTGCGCGGCCAGACCAACTACGTCAAGATGCTCTCGAAGTTCGCCTCCGTGGTGAACGAGCATCGGCAGTACGACGACCACCAGCGGCCGGTGACGTACGAGATGAAGCCCCCCCGCCCCGCCGTGGCCAAGCCCGACCCCGCCGAGCTCTTCATCCACATGCCGGCCAGGCTTCAGAAGCAAGCGTAGCCGCTGCCCACCCGGCCAGGCCCAGGGTGAGCGGCTCCGCGCTCTCGACATCGACTCGTCCTCTCCTCGCCCCCGAGGAAGGCTGCGGAGTGGTGGCTGTGCACTAGCTCGTCGAGCGCGCATGACACGGGAGCCGTCCTGCGTCACTCAGGGAGGTATCGCGATGTCCTACGAGATGATCCTCTACGAGAAGGCGGAGCCGGTCCTCACGATCACCTTGAACCGGCCGCAGGCCCTCAACGCCATCAACCCGCAGATGACCGCCGAGCTTCACCAGGCCCTGGACGCCGGCGACGCTGATCCCGATGTCCGGGCCATCGTTCTGACGGGCGCCGGTCGGGCCTTTTCGGCCGGCTACGACATCGGGCCGCGCCCCGACGGCCGATCGTCGCTCGACGCGACCGGCGTCGAAGTCGCCGAGTTCCTCAAGGGATGGTGGACGCGCGACGGTGATTCGACCCGGCGTCTCCTGCACCTCTGGCATCTCTCGACACCGGTGATCGCAGCCGTCCACGGCTGGGTCATGGGCGGCGGCTTCTGGTATTCCCTGGCCGCCGACATCACCATTGCTGCCGACGACAGCGTCTTCGCCCAGCCCGAGGTCCGCCACGTCTCCAACACGACATTCCTCTTCGCGGCCCTGGCCGGCTGGAAGGCGGCCCATCGCTACAGCCTGACCGGAGATCACTTCGACGCCGCCGAAGCTCTCCGCATCGGCATCGTCAACGAGGTGGTTCCCGCCGCGGAGCTCCTGCCGCGGGCCCGCGCCCTCGCCGAGCGCATCGCCCGCGTGCCCGAGCCCTCCGTGCGGTTGAACAAAGCCGTCACCTGCTACGGACTGCTCGCCATGGGGGTGGGCGCGGGCATGATGATGAACATGCCCCTGTCCAACCTGGCCCACGCCTCCTACAATGCCCAGCGGGCCGAGCTCCTCGAGGTGCTGCGCAGCGGAGGGCTGCGGGCCTTCCTCGAGGCCCGGGACGGCGAGTTCCGTCCTGAGCCCTTCGGCCCGAAGTCGGCGCCTCGAAAGCCTTGAGGCCGCCCACGCCGGTCCCAACACGAGGAGGTTCCGTGATGCACGGACGGCAGCTCCGTCTCGGTCTGCCCGCGCTGGCTCTCGCCGCGCTCTTCCCCGTGCTCGTCGCCCGCGCCCAGCCGCAGGGCGAGCTCACCTATGCCATGCACGTGACGATCACCCCGAGCTGGTTTGATCCCGCCGAGAACACCGGCATCGCGACGCCATTCATGGTGCAGGAAGCGCTGCACGATGCGCTCGTGAAGCCGATGCCGCAGAATCCCATGATGCCGAGCCTCGCCGAGTCCTGGACGGAGAGCGCCGACGGGCTCCGCTACGAGTTCGGGCTGCGGCGGGGCGTGACGTTTCACAACGGGGACGCCATGACGGCCGACGACGTCAAGTTCAGCTTCGAGCGGTACCGCGGCGCCGCCGCCAAGCTCTTGAAGGACAAGGTCAAGGCGGTCGAGATCGTCGGGCCGCATCGCATCCGCTTCGTCCTGCACGAGCCGTGGCCCGACTTCCTCACCTTTTACGCCACGCCGGCCACGGGGGCGGCGTGGATCGTGCCGAAGCAATACGTGGAGCGCGTCGGCGAGGCGGGATTCAAGAAGCATCCCGTGGGCGCCGGGCCCTACAAGTTCCTCAGCCACCAGCCCGGCGTGGAGCTGATCCTGGAGGCCTACGACAAGTACTGGCGCAAGCCCCCCCACGTCAAACGCCTCGTCATGAAGGTCGCGCCGGAGGAGCCGACCCGCCTCGCCATGCTGAAGAAGGGCGAGGCGGACATCGCCTACCTCATGCAGGGCCCGGTGGCCGAAGAGATCAAGCGCACGCCGTCCCTTCGCCTCGTTGCCTCGGGTGGTCAATGGGTGACCGCGGTGTGCATGCTCGATCAGGAAGATCCGAAGTCTCCATGGCACGACCCGCGGGTGCGGCTCGCCGCCAGCCATGCCATCGATCGCAAGGCCATCGCGGAGGCGGATAGCCTGGGCGCTTCGCCACCCATGGGCTCGATCATCCCGCCCGCCACCGAGTTCGGCCTGCCCGTCGAGCCGCACGCCTACAATCCGTCGAAGGCCAAGCAGCTGCTCCGGGAGGCAGGTTATCCCAGCGGCTTCGATGCCGGAGAGATGGTGGGCACCGTGCAGTTCGCCAGTGCCGCCGAGGCAGTGATCAACTACTTCGCCGCGGTGGGCATCCGGGCGCGCTTCCGGACCATGGAGCGGGTCGCGTACCTGAGCGCCTGGAAGGACAAGAAGCTGAGGAACCTGCTCTTCTGCGGCGCCGGCGGTTACGGCAACGCCGCCACGCGCATCGAGAACTACTTCGTGACGGGCGGGACATACTCGGTCGGCGGGTACCCCGACATCGACGATCTGTTCCAGCAGCAGGCCCGCGAGCTGGACCGGGCCAAGCGTCAGGCGCTGCTCCAGCGCATCCAGCGACTCGCCAATGAGCGCGTGCTCTTCCTCCCGATCTATGCCCTGTTCTTCAACAACGGGGTAGGCCCGCGCGTGCAGGAGTCCAGCCTGGGCCGGATTCCCCTCCACTACTACACGGCGCCGTTCGAGGACGTCCGTCTCAAAGGGCCCTGAAGGCGGCGGGTGGGTATTTGGGACCTCGTTGGCCTCGAGCCTGCCCTACAATGACGTGGCCATGAGCCGAGCGGGGACGGTGGCCATCGATGTGGGCGGCACCTTCACCGATATCACGTTCGCGGATGCCGCCACCGGCGCCACCTGGGCGGCGAAGACGCCGTCGACGCCGGGCGATCTGTCGGGCGGCTTCATCACCGCGGTCCGCAAGGTGCTGGCGCTGGCGGGCCGCGCGCCCGGGGACATCTTGCACGTCTTCCACGGGACGACCACCGCCACCAATGCCATCCTCGAGGGCAAGACGCCCCCCACCGCGGTGGTGACCACGGCCGGCTTCAAGTACGTCCTCGAGATCGGGCGTCACGACATCCCGCGCCACGGCAACCTCTACGGGTGGAGCAAGCCCGCGCGCCCCGTCGCGCCCGACCGCGTGCTCGAGGTGACGGAGCGCCTCGACGTGGGCGGCGCCGTCCTGACCCCGCTCGACGAAGCCGAGGCGCGGGCGGTGGCGCGTCAGCTCGCCCAGCTCGGAGTGCCCGCGGTGGCCGTGGTGTTCCTCCACGCCTACGCCAACCCCGCCCACGAGCGACGCATGCAGGCCATCCTCCAGGAGGAGCACCCCGGCGTGCTCGTGTCGCTCTCCTCGGAAGTGCTGCCCCAGTTCCGCGAGTTCGAGCGGACCATGGCCACCGCGCTGAACGCCGCCGTCATGCCGCCCGTGAGCCGTTACGTCAGCGTCCTCCGCGACGCGCTCGACGCCGAGGGCGTCCGCGCGCCGCTCCTCATCATGAAGTCCGACGGGGGCGTGACGAGCGCGGCCACGTGCGTGCGCCAGCCCGTGCAGACGGTCCTGTCGGGACCGGCGGCCGGGGTCATCGGCGCCCTCAGCGTGGCGGGCACGGCGGGCCATCGCGACATCATCTCCATCGACGTGGGGGGGACGAGCGCGGACATCTGCCTGGTCCGTGAGGGCCGGCCGGAGATCACCAAGGAAGGCATGATCGGTCCCTTCCCGCTCAAGCTTCCCATGATCGACATTCACACCATCGGCGCGGGCGGAGGCAGCATCGCGGCCGTCAGCGCGGCGGGGCGGCTCACCGTCGGCCCGCGCAGCGCCGGGGCCGAGCCGGGTCCGGTCTGCTACGGCCGCGGCGGCGCCGAGCCCACCGTGACCGACGCGCATCTCGTGCTTGGCCGCATTCCCCCCGCGCTGCTCGGAGGCGAGCTGCCCCTCGACGGCGCGGCGGCGCGCGCGGCCATCGACGCGCGGGTGGGCCGTCGCCTCGGCCTGGGCGTGGAGGAGGCCGCGGCGGGCATCGTCGAGATCATCGACAACTCGATGGCGCGCGCCATCCGGACGGTCTCGGTTGGGCGCGGCCACGATCCCCGCCGCTTCGCCCTCGTGGCCTTCGGGGGCGCCGGCCCGCTGCACGCGTGCCGGCTCGCCGAGCTGCTCGAGATCCCGACCGTGATCATCCCGCCCCGGCCGGGGGTGCTCTCCACCTGGGGACTGCTCGACACGGACATG
Source organism: Candidatus Rokuibacteriota bacterium (assembly GCA_003220345.1). Taxonomy (GTDB): domain Bacteria; phylum Methylomirabilota; class Methylomirabilia; order Rokubacteriales; family CSP1-6; genus AR37. The sequence continues at coordinate 13,211 of QHSC01000127.1, forward strand.
CGGGCGACCTTCGTGCGCACGGTGGGAACGGCGGAGCGTCACCTGGGTGAAGGGCCGGCGGCCGCTCGAGGCGTCGACGTGAAACCGCTCGAAGCGACGTGGGGTGAGCTGGAGGCGCAGGCGCGCGCCTGGCTCGACACGGAGGAGATCCCGCGCGACCGGCAGCGCTTCGAGCGGTCGGCCGATCTCCGCTACGAGCACCAGAGCTTCGAGCTGACCTGCCCCCTCGGCGAGGGGGCGGTGACCACGGTCCGTCTCACGGAGCTGACCGCGACCTTCCACGCCGAGCACCGCCGCCTCTACACGTATGACCTGCCCGACGCGCCCATCGAGCTCGTCAACCTCCGCGTCACCGCCATCGGGGCTCTGCCCCGGCGCAGGGCGCCGGCCGCGCAGGCCGCAGGGGCGAGCCACGCCATGACCGATCGGCGCCCGGTCTACTTCCGGGGCACCGGCTTCGTGGCCACGCCCTGCTACGCGAGGGGCGCCCTGGCGTCGGGGATGAGCTTCGAGGGCCCCGCCATCGTCACCCAGGACGACTCGGCGCCGCTGGTCGCTCCAGGATTCCGCGCGCGCGTGGACGACGCCGACAACATCCTGCTGGAGCGCAGCCGTGGCTGACGCCCGCCGCGTCGATCCCGTCACCCTCGAGATCATCCGCGGGAGCCTCGCGTCGACGATCCGCGACATGGAGCTCCTGATGGAGCGCTGCGCGATGTCGCCCTTCATCAAGGAGAAGAAGGATTTCTTCGTCGGCGTCTTCGACACGGCGGGCCGCATCGTGGCCTGTCACATCTCGGGCAGCGGGCCTGGCATGGTCACGGCCATCCTCCGCGAGTACCCGCTCGACACCATGCGGCCGGGCGACGCCTACTGGTTCAACGATCCCTACCTGACGGATGGCGCCGTCCAGCACCACCAGGACATGGTCTTCGTCGTGCCCGTCTTTCACGAGGATCGCGTGGTCGCGTTCGCCGCGACCTTCGGCCACTACCAGGACATCGGCGGGCTCCGCGCGGGCAGCATCTCGCCCCACGCCACCGAGATCTACCACGAAGGCGTGCTTGTCCCGCCCATCCGCATCATGCGAGAGGGGCGGATCAACGAGGAGGCCTACCGCATCTTCCTGCGCAACTCGCGGCTGCCCGACCTCGTGGAAGGCGACACGCGCGCCATGATGGCGTCCTCCCGACTCGCCGAGGCCCGCCTCGGCGAGCTCTTCGCGCGCTACGGGCTCGACACCGTGCTCGCCGCCTTCGAGGAGTGCATGGCCCTGACGGGAGAGCGCGCCCGCGAGCTTTTCCTGGAGATGGTTCCCGAGGGGGAATGGTCCTTCCACGATTTTCTCGACAGCGACGGCGGCGTCGAGGCCCGGCCCTTCCGCGTCGATCTCACGCTCAGCCGTCGCGGCGACCACGTGACCCTCGACGGCTCCCGCTCCGACGACCAGGCGCGGGGCCCCATCAACTTCGTCACCAACCCGGGCCTCCTCCGCATCGCCTTCGGCCGCTATCTCCAGTCCCTCGACCCCGAGCTCGACGTCAACGAAGGGCTCCTCCGCAACCTCGACGAGTGGATCGCCCGCGAGGGCAGCCTGCTCAAGCCGCGCTTCCCCGCGCCCCTGGGCATGCGCGCCAACACGCGCTTCCGCGTCATGTCCTGCATCTTCGGCGCCCTCGCCCAGGCCAACGGCGGCAAGGTGCCCGCGGGATCTCCCGTCTACGTCCTCTACTACTTCCGCGCCTGGGACGAGGCGCGCCGGCGGCCCATCCTCTGCATCGAAGGCCTCGGGGTGGGCCTGGGCGCCCGGCCTTTCGCGGACGGCGTGGACGTCATCTACTACATCGCCCAGGAGAACTACCCCGTCGAGTACGTCGAGCGCGACTTCCCGCTGCGCATCGAGCGCTACGCGGTGCGGCCGGACTCGGGTGGGCCCGGCTTCCATCGGGGCGGGGCGGGCGTGATCCGCGACGTGCGCGTGCTCTGCGAGCGCGCGGAGCTGGCCACGCGCATGGAGAACACGCTCGTGGCGCCCTATGGCGTGGCGGGCGGCCTCGCGGGGCGGACGGGACGCATCGTTCTCAATCCGGGCACCCCGCGCGAGCGGGAGCTGCCCGCCCTCGGCGACGGCATCATCCTCGAGCGCGGCGATCTCCTGCGCTTCGAGACCTGCGGCGGGGGCGGCTGGGGCGATCCCCTCGCCCGGGATCCCGAGCGCGTGCGCCAGGATGTGGCGCGGGGGATCGTCACCGCCCGCGGGGCGCGCGAGGACTACGGCGTCGTGCTCGACCCCGCCACGCTCGAGATCGACAAGACGGAGAGCGACGAGGAGCGCCGGCGCCGCTCGCGCGAGCTACCCCTCATCGACCGGGGTCCCGGCTTCGACGAGGCAGAAGCGCGCTGGCGGGCCCGCCAGTCATGACCACCCACGGTGCAAGGAGACCCTGATGCGAGACCTGGTCACGCGGATGAACGCGCTGTGCGACGCCCTCCCCTTCCAGACGAGCTGGTACCTCAAGGACCTCGCCACGGGCGAGACGGCCAACCGGCTCGGAGACACCCCGGTGCCCTCGGCGAGCACGCGGAAGATCTCCATCTTGATGGCCGCGCTCAAGGCCGTCCACGACGGCAAGCTCGCCCTCGACCAGAAGGTGACCATCGACGCCAAGTACCAGGACAACGACTCCGGCACCTTCCAGCACCTGACCCCCGGCTTCTGGATCAGCTTCCGCGACGCCCTCGTCATGATGATCATCGTCAGCGACAACACGTGCACGGGCACCGTGGTCGACCTCGTCGGCCTCGGCGAGATCCAGCGCTTCTGCGAGTCGATCGGCATGAGCCGGACCGTCCACCGCTTCGGCATTCCGCCGCGCCTCGGCCCCGATCACTCCCTGGACCAGGTGACCACGACCACACCCAGCGACCAGGGGCTGCTCCTCGAGATGATCCTGCGCGGCGTCTCTGACAAGACGGCGGCGGCGCGACTCGGGAGCACCCCCGAGCTCTGTCGCCTCGGCCTCGACATCCTGAGCTGGCAGAAGCTCAAGACCCGCCTGCCCTCGCTCCTGCCCCTCGGCACCAAGGTCGCCCACAAGACGGGCACGGGCTCTCGCGGCTTCATGGATGCGGGCATCGTCTTCAAGGACGATCACCCGCTGTTCATCCTGACCGCGTATACGGAGCACGTCCCCGCCGCGCTCCCCGATGGCACGCCCGGATTCGCGGCGGCCTACCAGGTCATCGGCAAGATGGCGCGCCTGAGCTGGGACGCCCTCGGCGGCTGACGCCGCGTGCGCCCGGGACACCGCGACGCCGATGGCCTGGTGGATGACGAAGGCGCGCCGTCTGCTCGGGGGCGGCGCCCGTCCGGATCCGAAGCGGCAGGACGGAATGACCGCGGAGGAGCGTTTTCTCTTCGACCTCGAAGGCTATCTGGTGATCAAGGGCGTGCTGAGCGCGCCCGAGGTCGCCGGCCTTCAGAGAATTGCCGAGCGGAACATGCCGGCCTCGTCCGAGCGGCCGGCATACGGCCGCCTCTTTCGAGTGTCGGCCTGGGGGGCGCCCTATCAATCGCTGATCGACCATCCGAGGATCGTGCCCTACCTCGTCGAGCTCATCGGCCCGCGATTTCGGCTCGACCACGACTTCTGCATCTTCACCAGGAAGGGTGGCCGCGGACAGGATCTGCACGGAACCGAGAGCGACGAGAACCCCGATCACTGGTACGAGTACCGCGACGGTGTCATGCGTAACGGTCTGACTGTCGTCACCTTCTTCCTGACGGCCGCCCAGGTCGGCGACGGCGGGTTTTGCTGTGTGGCCGGAAGCCACAAGAGCAACCTGCCGGGGAGCCTGCCTGCCGACGTCCGTGACTTCCGGCGCCGGCCTCACTACGTGGTCCAGCCGCCGATCGAGGCGGGGGACGTCGTCATCTTCACCGAGGCGCTGATCCACGGCACCGCCCCCTGGGCGGCCAATCACGATCGCCTGGTCCTCCTGTACAAGTACAGCCCGGGCAACTCGGCGTGGATGGGCGAGTACTACCATCTCGACGACTATCGGGATCTCACCGAGCAGCAGCGGCGGATCCTGGCCCCGCCCTCGGTCGGAGACCGGCCGCCGACCGCGCCCGGGCGCTAGCCGGAGCCGGCCGTCACTCTCCCGGGGCCGGCCAGCGACGCAGCGTGCGCATCCGATCGATGAGTGGGACGAGCGCGGCATCGCGCGCGAGCACGACGCAGCCGCGCCGCTCTCCCGTCTCGGTGCTCGAGGTACAGGCGGGGAACCAGACGGCCACCGGCGGAGCGGCTCGCCGCCCGAGGTAGGCGAGGGTCAGGGCCTTGCCGGGCCCGTAGTCGTCGAAGGCGTATCCCGGGTCGTCAGGAACCGCGAAATCGTCGATCATGATCACCGCCTGAGGCCAGTGGGCGAAAGCGAGATCCACCTCTTCGCTCAGCGGCAGATCGGCCTGCCCGTGCGCGTCGAAGTAGAAGAAGACGGGCCCGGACGGGAGCGCCTCGACGGCGGCAAGCCGGGCAAGCCCGGCGCGGCTGTCTTCTCGGTACAGATACACGCCGCGGGCGCGCCAGAGGTGGGCACGGGCGAAGCCGTAGTGGCGGGGCTTCGACTCGAAGGAGTGGACGGGCACGCGCGTGGTCCGCCGAAAGTACATCGTGGTCGTGCCGCGATACGTTCCCGTCTCGACGACCGCGACGAAGGGAACTCGCGAGCATAGCTCGACGAACAGCTGCTGCCGGAATACCTGTCCGTTGAAGGGCCCGCCCCAGCTCGCTCGCCAGCCGGGCTGTCGCCAGTAGTCGAGCATGCCGACCCGCTCGTCGCCCAGCCATGCGCGGAGCCGCCAGCGCGCGGCCGCTAGAAGTCTCACGAGGAATAGCCGTGGGTAACCGGTGGGGGGGTGTCGGGGGAGGAGCGGCGATCGCTCCCCCCTGACTCAGGAGACCCGCTTCCGGCCTCGGACACGGTGGCGCCCGGCGCGGCAGTCACCGCAGAGCCGGTTGGCCAGGCCGCGGCGGGAGAACCGAACGATCTGGGGGGCGACGCGGCAGTGGCAGTCGCCCGCCTCCCCGACCAGCTTCGCCTGACATGTGCAGAGGTGGCTGACCGGCACTGCCGAGCGGGGCGCGCCGCTCGAGGCGTCTTCCGAGCCATTGGACGACCGTGGAGACATGTGGGCCCTCCCTCCTGCCCACGTATGACCCGTCCCCTCGCGGAAAGTTCCCGCCGTTCGTCCCGACCCCCTCACCTACAGAGGCGAGTATCAGCTCGAGGTGGGCCAGGTCGTCTTGATCCAGTTCACGGTGGCTGACGGATCGTCGTGCCCCTTGCCGGGCTTGGGCCACGTCGGGGGCGCCGTCATGGCCTGCACGGGGACCGTGATGATGCGCTCGGGATCCCAGACGGGGAAGGGATAGTCGGGAAGGTTCTTGCTGAACCCGACCTTGACGTCCTTGAAGGCGCGGTGGTCCTCCCTGCGGATCGTCACCGTTCCCGACGGCGCGGACAGGCTCAGCCCCTCGAGGGCCTTGCTGATGGCATCGTCGTCCGGCCATCCCCCGCCCGCCTTGTTCGCTTTCTCGACGGCGGCCTTGAACAGGTGGAGCCCCGTGTAGGCGGCCTCCGCAATGTAGTTCGGGTATTCCTTCCAGCGCTGGTGGTAGCGCTCCACGAACTGCTTGTTGAGCGCGGAGCGGGCGGGCGCCGGGTACGTGAAGTGGTAGTTCGAGTGGACCCCAGCGAGCGCGCCCTCGGGGTGATCCTTGCCGATGGCGTGCGGCACCACGCCGAAGTTGATGTTGCCCGCGAGCTTGGCCTTCGTGAACAGGCCGTGCTGGAGGGCCTGCTTGTAGAAGGCGATGTACATGCCGCCCCACATGGAGGTCACGATCAGGTCGGGCTTGGCCGCGCCCGTCTTGGTGATGTGGGAGGTGAACTCCGTGGTGCCCAGGGGCGCCCACGCCTCGGAGACGATCTGCGCCTTCGGCATCAGCTTCTGGCGCGCCGCCTCGAAGTGGAGCTGGAACCAGCGGCCGAAGGCGTAGTCGGGATGGATGACGGCGATCCGTTGCGCCTCCGGCCAGGTGCGTGCCACCGCCATGGCCGTGGTCACGCCGTCGGCGGACAGGATGTTCGTCATCCCGAAGAGGTAGTGGGGATTCGGCACCTCGACCTCGAAGAGCCGGTCGATGCAGCCTTCCGTCATGATGGTGAGGAGCTTGAGCTCCTCCACCACCGGCCCCACCGCGAGCTGGTTGTTGGCGGCGATGATGCCGGAGAAGAAGTCGATCTTCTCCACGAGCTTCATCCGCTTGACCTCCTTCACGGAGGCATCGGGCCCCGCCGCCTCGTCCGCGGTGATCGTCTCGATCCGGCGGCGTCCCAGGAGCCCGCCCGCCGCGTTGATCTCCTCGGAGGCCAGGGTGTGCCCCTTGAGCGAGGGCGCGCCCAGCACGGCGCCGGGGCCGGAGAGGATCGTGATGTGCCCGAACTTGACCGGGGTCTCGGGCACGCGGCCGCGGGGCGACTCCTGGGCGGCCGGCGCGGTCACGTCCCCGAGCGTGACGGCGCCCACGGTGACGCCGAGCGAGGCGAGGAAGGTCCGTCGGTCGACCGTCGTGCTCATGGGCGTGCCACTCCCTGGGCGGCGCGGCGCTTCACCGCACCGTCACGTTGACCGCGTGAATGCGATTCCGCCCCGTTGCCGGCTGCGTGCGCCCATGCTCGTCGGTGGCGCGGCACTGGAGCACGTAAGCTCCCGGCGCCGCGGGCGCCCAGTCGAGCGCGAAGCGCTGCCACGTGTATCCCTCACGCCGAGGCTCGAGCCGTGCTTCCCGCCAGGCCGCGCCCCCATCGACACTCACGTCCACCCGGCGCACCGCTCCCGCGCTCCACGCCCAGCCTTCGACCGAGCGCGCGCCCAGGGCCAGCACATCGGCCTCGGCGGGGGCGACGATCACGGAGTGGACGTCGAGGTCGCGAACGGGCACGACGTGCTCCTGCCCGTCGACCACGAGCCGGCGGTTGTAGAGACGCGTCGTGAAGAGGCTCTCGGGCCGGGAGTCGGCGAGGTAGACGCGGGTGACCCACTTGACGGAGTTGGTTCCGAAGAAGCCCGGCACCACGGCGCGGACGGGGAAGCCATGCTCGGCGGTGAGCGGGGCGCCGTTCATCTCCCAGGCGAGGAGGACCGGGCGCGTCCGCGCGATCTCGAGGGGAACGTCCTTGATGTAGCGCTCGCTCGGCGTTCCCGCGAAGGAGCCGTGATCAGGCGCCTCGAGCCATAGGCTCGAGGCCCGCGGCTCCGGGCCCGCCTCCTCGAGCAAGGGCCAGAGCGGGGCTCCCCGCCACGACACGTTGCCCACGCGGCGCGTGGCGACCTCGGGCTCGACGGGGTTGCCGAAGCACTCGAGGACGCTCTGGACGGTTTCCGCAGGCCGTCGCAGGATCTCGGCGTACGTGAGACGCAGGGGGCGCTCGACGGCGCCCTCGATCCTCAGCTCCCATCCTTCCACGCCCACGTGCGCGATCCCCATGTGGGCGATCACGTAGACCTTCTCCGTCGGCGTGAGAAAGCTCGTGAGCTCCGAGACAGGCACTTGCCGGCGGTAGGTCTGCGCCGGATCCATCAGCGGGCGCGCGGGCGCCGGCTCGCTCACGGCAAGTCGCCGGCGCGGTCCTGGCCGCCCGTGGGCACTCGAGCCGCTGCCCTCAGACCTGCGCCACCGTCGGCCCGTCGCCCATGAGCGTGGTGCGGCGCATGTCCCGCGGCTCGTGGGCGGGAAAGGGCCGGGCGCGATGCATGGTCCGGCGGTTGTCCCACATCACGAGGTCGCCCACCGTCCACTTGTGGGCATAGACGAACTGGCGCTGGGTGGCGTGCTCGACGAGATCGCGCAGGAAGGCGCGCGCCTCCGGCACGGGCCAGCCGAGGATGCCGCCCGCGTGCGAGGCGAGATACAGCGACTTGCGCCCCGTGGCGGGGTGCGTGCGCACGAGACGCTGGCGCACCGGCTTGAAGCGCTCCCGCTCCTCGTCGGTGAAGTCGGTGAAGCCGAGCTGCTGGCGCGAGAAGATCTGGGAATGCTCGCAGATCAGGCCCTCGATCTCTGCCCTGGTGTCGGCGTCGAGGGCGTCGTAGGCCGCCCGCATGTCGGCGAACTCGGTGTTGCCGCCCTTGGAGGGAATGCTGCGGGCGTGGAGGAGCGAGTACTTCGCCGGGATCACCTTGAACGAGCTGTCGGAATGCCAGAGGCGGTTGCCGATGGCGAAGAGCCGCCGCCGGTCGTCCCGCGCGTACACGTTGTTGTGCTTGTCGAGATTGGACACGTCGGCGAAGCTGGTGGGCAGGCGGTACTCGTCGGGGGCGCGGAGGCTCGTGCCGATGGCGTGCTCGATGTCCCCGAGGCTCTGGGTGAAGGCGAGCTGCTGCTCGTCGTCGATGTCCTGGTCGTGAAAGACGAGCACCGCGTGCTCGTTCATGCCGGCATGGATCGCGTCCACCTCTTCCTCGGACAGCGGCTTGGTCATGTTCACGCCTTCAACCTCGGCGGCGAAGCACGGCCCGATCTGTCGTGTGGTGACGGGCATGGTGGCGGCCTCCCTATGGCCTGCGCATACGATTCCGGCCCCGGCCGGGCATGTCGATTCCCGGCGACTATCCTAGCGCAAGAGCGTGGATGACACTTGCCGGATTTGAGGAAAGGACGGATGATCCACCCCGGCCCCACAGTGACGTGGGCCCGGCCATGACCTCGCCAGCCCCGGACGCGCCCCCGGTCTCTCCCGCCCGCAAGTGGGCCATCACCGTCACGGTCATGGTCGTCGCCTTCATGCAGATCCTCGACACCAGCGTCACCAACGTCGTCCTCCCCCACCTGCAGGGCTCGCTGTCGGCGGGGCTGGACGAGGTGTCGTGGGTGATCACCTCCTATCTCGCTGCCAACGCCGTGGTCATCCCGGCCACGGGATGGCTCGTGGGACTCTTCGGGCGGAGGCGATTCTTCCTGATCTGCACCACGCTGTTCGTCGTCAGCTCGTTCGTCTCCGGCGCCGCTCCCGATCTGACCACGCTCATCGTGGCCCGCATCTTCCAGGGCCTGGGTGGCGGACCGATCATCCCGCTCTCGCAGGCCATCCTCTGGGAGATCTTCCCCTTCCAGCAGCGCGGGCTCGCCATGGCGGTGTGGGGAGTGGGCTTCATCCTCGGCCCCATCCTGGGGCCGACCGTGGGCGGCTACCTCGCCGACGAGTGGTCGTGGCGCTGGATCTTCTACATCAACCTGCCCGTGGGCTTCATCGGCTTCGTCCTCGCCAGCGCCTGCCTGTTCGATTCGCCGTATCTGCGCAAGGTCGCGCGGATCGACTGGTGGGGCCTGGGGCTCATGGTCGCGGGCTTCGGATGTCTCCAGCTTGTCCTGGACCGGGGCGAGAGGGAGGACTGGTTCGACTCGTCGACCATCGTTGCGCTGGCCGTGGTCGCCGTCTGCGCGCTCGCCGGCTTCCTCGTCCGTGAGCTGATGGCTACCGATCCCATCCTGGACCTTGCCGTGTTTGCCGACCGCAACTTCGCCACGGCGGCTCTCCTGATCTCCATCGTGGGGTTCGGGATGTTCTCGGGCATGCTCCTCGTCGCCGTCTTCACGCAGAAGCTCCTCGGCTACGATGCGTGGACCTCGGGCCTCGTGCTCGCGCCCGGCGGCCTCGGCAACATCTTCTCGCTCTTCGCCTCGGGACTGGTGACCCGGATCGACCAGCGCCTGATGCTGGCCTTCGGCTGTCTGCTCAACGCCGTGAGCCTGTACATGATGACCTCGCTCACGCTCGGGATGGACTACTGGGCCCTGGCCATGCCCCGCTTCATCCAGGGTTTCGCCGTCGGCTTCATCTTCGTGCCCCTCTCGACCCTCGCCCTCGCCACCATCCGCCGCGACAAGCTCGTCAATGCCACCGCGGTGTACGGCATGCTGCGCAATCTCGGGGGCAGCATTGGGATCGCCGTCGCCACCACCCTCCTCGCCCAGCGGAGCCAGGTCCACCAGTCCACGCTGGTGAGCCACGTCAACGTGTGGGATGCGGAGACGGCCGAGCGGCTGCGGCGCTGGATCAGCCACTTCGCCACGCGGGGCAGCGACTCCTTCACCGCGGAGCGGCAGGCCATGGCCATGGTCTATCGCGAGACGATAGACCAGGCTCAGCTGCTCGCCTACATGGACGACTTCTGGATGCTTGCCGTGATGTTCGCGGCGGTTCCCCTCGTCCTTCCCTTCATGCGGCGGATCCGTCTGGATCCGCACTCGTCGACAGGCGGGTCGACGGCCGAGCGCCCCCCCGCGCGCATCGTGGAGGAGGGAGGCGCGTGAGGCCGGTCAGCTCGGACGCGTGACCAGGCTGCGCGCCCGCCCGCGGTAGACGCGCGGGCTGACACCGAACTCGGCCCGGAAGGCGCGGTTGAAGTTCGACACGTCGCCGAAGCCGCAATCGAAGGCGATGTCGATGATCCTCGCCGTCTCCGCGGCCAGCCGCATCGCGGCCTGGCGCAGGCGTGCCCGGAGAACGTACTGGTGCGGCGTCACGCCCGTCAGGCGCTCGAACGTCCGCAGGAAGTGGTACGGGCTCAGGCCCGCCTCCCGCGCCAGGCTTCCCACGGCGAGGCCCTCGTGGGGACCCTGATCGATCGTCCGCACCCTGCGCGTCACGCGCGCC
>QHSC01000320.1 GCA_003220345.1 Candidatus Rokuibacteriota bacterium
GGGGATCATCGAGGAGCACCGCTGCGTCCGGTCGGCCGTGGGCCTCTTCGACATCAGCCACATGGGCGAGTTCGAGGTGCGCGGGCCCGGCGCGCTCGGGGCCGTCCAGCGCGTCACGAGCAACGACGCGTCCACCCTCGCCACCGGCCAGGTCCAGTACTCGTTGCTCTGCTATCCCGAAGGCGGCATCGTGGACGACCTCACGCTCTACCGACTGGCCGACCAGCACTACATGCTCACCGTCAACGCCTCCAACATCGACAAGGACTGGGAGTGGGTGACCGAGCACGGCAAGGGCGCTGACTGGAAGAACGTCAGCGCCGAGACGGGGCTCCTCGCCGTCCAGGGGCCGAAGGCCGAAGGGCTGGTCCAGCGGCTCGCCGACACGGACGTGACGCGCGTGCCGTACTACCACTTCGTCAAGGGCGGCGTGGCGGGCGTGCCGTGCGTGATCTCGCGCACGGGCTACACCGGTGAGGACGGCTTCGAGCTGTACGCGCCCGCCGAGCGTCTCGAGAGCCTGTGGAACGCCTTGATGGAGGGCGGCAAGGGCGATGGAATCCAGCCTATAGGGCTGGGCGCCCGCGACACCCTCAGGCTCGAGATGAAGTTTGCCCTCTATGGGAACGACATCGACGAGACGACCAGTCCCCTCGAGGCGGGACTCGGCTGGGTCGTCAAGCCGGCGAAGGGCGATTTCATCGGACGCGCGGCGATCGAGAAGGTGCGGGCGGCGGGAGTCACGCGCAAGCTCGTGGGCTTCGAGATGGCCGAGCGCGCGGTGGCCCGCCACGGCTATCGCATGTCGAAGGACGGCGCCGAAGTGGGCGTGGTCACCTCGGGGTCGTTCTCTCCGAGCCTCGAGCGCTGCATCGGCATGGGATACCTGCGCGCCGATCTTGCCCCCGCCGGTACCGAGCTCGACGTGGACATCCGCGGCCAGGCCCATCGCGCGCGCGTGGCCAAGACGCCCTTTGTCCCCTCCAAAGCCAAGAAGTCCTAGGAGACCGTGATGGCGAATGTTCCCGCTGACCTCCGGTATACGAAGGAGCACGAGTGGGCCAAGCTCGAGGGGGACAAGGCCCGCGTCGGCATCACGGCCTTCGCCCAGGAGCAGCTGGGCGACGTGGTCTTCGTCGAGCTTCCCAAGGTCGGCGCCAAGGTGAGCGCCATGAAGACCTTCGGCGTGGTCGAGTCCGTCAAGGCCGTCTCCGATCTCTTCGCGCCATTGACCGGGGAAGTGGTGGAGATCAATGCCGAGCTGCCCAAGAAGCCCGAGGTCGTCAACGCCGACCCGTACGGCAAGGGCTGGATGATCGTCGTCAAGCTGGCGAATCCCAAGGAGTGGGAGACGCTCATGTCCGCGGCCGACTACGAGAAGCTCGTCGCCGCGGCGGGGCACTGAGGCCATGCGTTACATCTCGAACACTCCGGCCCAGCAGCGCGAGATGCTCGCCACCATCGGGGTCGGCTCCATCGAGGATCTTCTCGCGCGCATCCCCGCCAAGGCCCGGCTCTCTCGTCCTCTGAATGTTCCGGCGGCCATGGCGGAAAGCGATCTCATCCGGCACCTGCGCCGGCTGTCCGCGAAGAACGCCAACGCGGATGACTTCGCCTGCTTCCTCGGCGGGGGCTCCTACGATCACACGATCCCGAGCCCGATCAACCATTTGATCTTGCGTGGCGAATTCTTCACCGCCTACACGCCGTACCAGCCCGAGGCGAGCCAGGGGACGCTGCGCTCCATCTTCGAGTACCAGACCATGATGGCGGAGCTGACGGGCATGGACGTGGCCAACGCCTCGCTCTACGACGGCGCCTCCTCGGTCGCCGAGGCCGTGCTGATGGCCCACGCCGTCACCGAGCGGAAGGCGGCCGTGATCTCGAAGGGCGTGAATCCGCTCTATCGCCAGGTCGTCGAGACCTACTGAGAGGGCCCGGCCATCCGGCTCAAGTTCGCGCCGCTCGCCGAGGGCGTCACCGACCTGGACGCCTTGCGCAAGTCCGTGTCCGCGCAGACGGCGGCCGTGGTCGTCCAGTACCCGAACTTCTTCGGCTGCCTGGAGGACGTCAAGGCGGCGGCCGAGATCGCCCATGCCGCGGGCGCGCTCCTCATCGTCGTCGCGGATCCGGTCAACCTGGGGCTGCTCACGCCTCCCGGGGCGCTCGGCGCGGACCTCGTGGTCGGCGAAGGGCAGGGGCTGGGCGTGCCCATGAGCTTCGGCGGGCCCAATCTCGGCGTCTTCGCGGCCAAGCAGGAGCTGGTGCGGCGCATGCCGGGCCGGCTCGTCGGTGCCACCGTGGACCTCGACGGCAAGCGGGGGTTCGTGCTGACCCTGCAGACGCGCGAGCAGCACATCCGGCGCGAGAAGGCGACCTCGAACATCTGCACCAACGTCGCCCTGTGCGCCCTCATGGCCACGATCTACGTCTCCGTCATGGGCAAGGAGGGGCTCCGGAAGGTCGGCGAGCTGTCCACCGCCAAGGCGCACTATGCGGCGGAGGCCTTCGCGAAGATCCCGGGCGTGGCCCTCACCTTCAAGGCGCCCTTCTTCAAGGAGTTCGCGCTGACGCTGCCCAAGTCTCCTGAGCGCGTGGTCAAGCGGCTGATCAAGGACAAGATCCTCGCCGGGGTGCCCCTCAAGACGCTGGACCGGACGTACAAGGACTGCCTCCTCGTGGCGGTCACGGAAAAGCGCACACGCGATGACATCGACGCCTACGCGGCCGCCCTGGCCGCGGCGGTGGCCTGAGGCGCCCATGCCCACCGCCAGGCCCGGCTACGACAAGCTGATCTTCGAGCTCTCCCGTCCCGGCCGCCACGCCCACTCGCTCCCCGAGTGCGACGTGCCCGTGAGCGATCCCGCCCAGCTCCTGCCCGCCCAGCATCTGCGGGCGACCGCGGCCGAGCTGCCCGAGGTCTCCGAGGTCGACGTGATCCGGCACTACTCGCGCCTGAGCCAGATGAACTACGGCGTGGACACGCACTTCTATCCGCTCGGCTCGTGCACCATGAAGTACAACCCGAAGATCAACGAGGACATGGCCCGGCTCCCCGGCTTCCTGCGGCTCCATCCGCTTACTCCCGCGGATGCCTCCCAGGGCGCGCTCCAGCTCATGCACGAGCTGGCCCTGGATCTTGCCGAGGTCTCGGGCATGGACCACGTGTCCTTGCAGCCGGCGGCGGGCGCCCAGGGCGAGCTCGCGGGCGTCCTCATGATCCGCGCCTATCACCTGGCGCGCGGCGAGCGGCGGACCAAGGTGCTCATCCCCGATTCCGCCCACGGGACGAATCCGGCCTCCACGGCCCTCGCGGGCTTCTCGGTGGTGGAGCTCAAGAGCGAGGCCAACGGCGACGTGGATCTTCTCGATCTCGAGCGGCATCTCGGACCGGACGTCGCCGCCTTCATGATCACCCAGCCCAACACGCTGGGCCTCTTCGAGTCGAAGATCCACCAGATCACCGAGATGTGCCATGCCCAGGGCGTGCAGGTCTACATGGACGGCGCCAACTTCAACGCCATCCTCGGCATCACGCGGCCGGGCGATCTCGGCTTCGACGTGTGCCACTTCAACCTGCACAAGACCTTCACCACGCCGCACGGCGGCGGTGGGCCCGGCTCGGGCCCGGTGGGGATCAAGGACCACCTCGCGCCGTTTCTCCCCACGCCGGTCGTGGTGAAGGACGGCGACGAGTACGCGCTGGACTGGAGCCGGCCGCAGTCCATCGGCAAGCTCCAGGCCTTCTGGGGCAATTTCGGCATGCTCGTGCGCGCGTGGACGTACATCCGCACCATGGGCCCCGACGGCCTCCGGGCCGTGTCCGACAACGCCGTGCTCAACGCCAACTACGTGCTCCGGCGTCTCGAGGATCACTACGACCGCTCGGCGCCCGGACCGTGCATGCACGAGTGCGTGGTCTCGGCGCGCCGGCAGAAGAAGCTCGGCATCACGGCCATGGACATCGCCAAGCGCCTCCTGGATCTCGGCTTCTACGCGCCCTCGACCTACTTCCCCCTCATCGTCGAGGAGGCGCTCATGATCGAGCCGACGGAGACGGAATCGAAAGAGACGCTCGACGAGTTCTGCGACGCCATGATCCAGATCGCCCGCGAGGCGCGAGAGAATCCGCAGATCATTCTCGATGCTCCGGTGACCACGCCCGTGCGAAGGCTCGATCAGACGGGAGCGGCCCGCCAGCCTCGACTCAAGTGGACGCCGCCGGGGAAGGCGTGAACGGGCCCTTGCCCCTGTTGATCTCAGCCCTCGCCTCACCGCGCTCCTCGCCTGCGGCTCGTCGGCCGCGTTTCAGCTCGAGCTGCGTGGCCCTCTCCCCACGGGGAAGAGGGAGAATGATTGGTGGGCCCTGCGGGCCGTGATCACCAGGTTCCGGCTGCTCGTGACGGAGCCGCTCGACGGCGCCGCGAACATGGCGCTCGACGAAGCGCTCCTCCTCTCGCGGCTCCGCCACCAGGGGCCCCCGACCCTGCGCTTCTTCGCGTGGGCCCCGCCCACCGTCTCGCTGGGCTACGGCCAGCGCCTCGACGGCCGCATCGACCTCGACGAGGCGCGCGCGCTGGGCATCGGTCTCGTGAGGCGTCAGACGGGGGGCAGCGCCATCCTCCACGAGGGTCCCGACCTCGAGATCACCTACAGCGTGGCCGCCTCCGCGGGAGACTTCGAGGGCGCGGGTGATCTCCTCGAGACCTATCGCTGGATCGGGGCCGGGCTGCAGGCGGGACTCGCGGCCCTCGGCGCTCCCGTCGAGATGGTGCCCGTGCAGCCCTCGGATCCCGCGGCCATGCCCGCCTTCTGCTTCGCCCGCACCGGCTCCTTCGAGCTCGAGGTGGAGGGCAAGAAGCTCGTGGGCAGCGCCCAGCGCCGGCAGGGCGCGGCCTTCCTCCAGCACGGCGCCATCATGCTGGGCGCCGACCCCGCGCGTCTGCGCCGCGTCTTTCCCGGCGAGGGAGATCCCCTCGAGGGGATGACCACCCTCGAGGCGACGCTGGGGCGCCGCCCGTCCTTCGACGAGGCGGTGGCGGCGCTGAGCGCGGGCTTCCGCCAGGCTCACGGCCTCGCGCTGGAGGGGGGCGAGCTGTCGGCCGAGGAGACGGAGCTGGCCGGGTCACTCGCCCGGGACAAGTACGGCACCCATGACTGGACGTGGTCGGGCCGCGCCCCCCGCGCGCTGACCATCGTCTGATGGGGGCGGCGAGAGAATTCCCCGACGCTCCGCGCGTGGCCGTGGGGGCCGTGGTGCTCGACGGCGAGCGCGTTCTCCTCGCTCGCCGCGGCCAGGCCCCCTCCGCGGGCAAGTGGAGCATTCCCGGCGGCCTCGTCCATCTCGGCGAGCGCCTCGAGGACGCGGTGGTGCGCGAGGTCGAGGAAGAATCGGGACTGCGCATCCGCGTGCTCGGGCTGTGCGGCATCATCGACCGGGTGCATCGCGACGACGAGCGCGTCCGCTACCACTACGTGATCATCGACTATGCCGCGGAGGCGCTGGGCGGCGAGCTCCGCGCGGGCAGCGACGCGGCCGAGGTGCGATGGGTCGCCGTCGACGACCTCGGACGCTACGAGACCACCGACGGGCTCGCGGACATGATCCACCGTGCCGTGCGCCTCGTTCGAGCCATGAGCTCCCAGCCAGGAGGAACTCTTTGATGAAGCTCTCCCTCTCGCAGAGCGGCCTCACCGAGACGCGCGCCGACGCGCTCATCCTGGGTCGACACGCCGACGAGGCCCGCCTGTCGCCCGCCTTGGCATCCGTGGACGAGGCCCTGGGCGGGCTGCTGACCCGGGTGATGGCGGCCGAGAAGTTCGAGGGCAAGCCGGGCCAGCTCACGCACGTGCACGCGGACGGCCGTCGCCTGCGCGCCCCGCGCGTGCTCGTGGCCGGCCTCGGCCCGAAAAAGGGGAGCAACGCCGAGGTCGTGCGCCGCGCCGCGTCCGCCGCGGCCCGCCGCGCCCGCGATCTCGGGGCGAGGAGCGCCGCCGCCTATCTCGCCGCCGACGGCCTCCCAGCGCGCGCGCGGGCCCAGGCCACCGTCGAAGGCGCGGTCCTCGGCACGTATCGCTTCGATCGCTATCTCAAGGAGAAGAGCCCCAAGCAGCTCGAGGCCCTGACCGTGGTCGAGCCCGAGGGGCGCCAGCGCGCCGCCGCCGGCGAGGGGATGCGCGCCGGCGAGGTCTGGGCCGCGGCGACCTGCCTGACTCGTGATCTCGTCAACGAGCCGGCCAACGTGGTCACGCCCTCCTTCCTGGCGCGGCGAGCGCAGGAGATCGCGAAGGCCGGCCGCCTCGGGCTCAAGATCCTCGAGCGCGCCGATTGCGCCAAGCTCGGCATGGGCGCCTACATCGGGGTGGCGCAGGGGAGCGAAGAGCCGCCCAAGTTCATCCACCTGAGCTACACGCCCAAGGGACGGGCGCGCCGCCGGGTCGCGATCATCGGCAAGGGCATCACCTTCGATTCGGGTGGGCTCGACCTCAAGCCGGCCGACGGCATGTACCGGATGAAGGACGACATGGCGGGCGCGGCGACCGTCCTCGGCCTCTTCTCCGCCCTTCCCAAGCTCCGTCTTCCCGTCGAAGTGCACGGCCTCATCGCGGCCACCGAGAACATGCCGTCGGGCACGGCGCAGCGCCCCGGCGACGTCGTGCGGGCCATGAACGGGCTCACCATCGAGATCGGCAACACCGACGCCGAGGGGCGGCTCACCCTCGCCGATGCCCTTGCCTACGCGGTGAGGGAGATCAAGCCGAGCGAGATGATCGATCTCGCCACGCTCACCGGAGCCATCGTGATCGCCCTCGGCCAGGGCATGTCGGGCGTCTTCGCGAGCGATGATCCGCTCGCCGGCCGCGTCCTGGGCGCGGCGGAGGCCGCGGGCGAGAAGATGTGGCGGATGCCCCTCCACGACGAGTACAAGGACGGGCTCAAGAGCGATATCGCGGATCTCAACAACATCTCGAGCCAGCGCGGAGGCGGGGCCATCGTGGCCGGCCTCTTCATGCGCGATTTCACCGACGGCAAGCCGTGGGCCCACCTCGACATCGCGGGCACGGCCTTCAGCGAGCGTGAACTGCCGCTCGGGCCCAAGGGCGGGACGGGCGTGGGCGTGCGGACGCTTCTTGCCTATCTCTCCGCCGTCGCCGGCCGGCGCTAGGAGCTACCTCGTCATGCCGGGGGGCGTGGACCTGCACACCCACACGACCGCCTCGGACGGGACGTACGCGCCCCGTGACCTCGTGATCGAGGCGGCCAGCCGCGGCGTCCGCGTCCTCGCCATCACCGATCACGACTCCACGGAAGGGCTGCCCGAGGCCTTCGAGGAAGCAGAGCGCCGGCGTCCCCTCGAGCTTCTCCCCGGCATCGAGATCAACTGCGACGTGGAGGGCGCGGAGATCCACGTCCTGGGCTATCTCATGGACTGGCAGGCGCCGTGGTTCCAGGAGTTCTGCCGCGAGCAGCGGCGGGAGCGGCGGGAGCGCGTTCACCGGATGGCCGAGCGGATGGCCGGCCTGGGCATGCCGTTCGACGCCGACGAGGTCTTCGCGCTCGTGAAGGAGGGCTCGGCGGGACGCCCCCACGTGGCGCAGGTGATGGTGACGCGCGGCTACGTCAAGACGGTGCGCGAGGCCTTCGACAAGTACCTCGCCGCCGGCCGGCCGGGGCATGTCCCCAGGAAGAAGCTCACGCCGGAGGACGCGGTCCGGCTCATCCGGAGAGCGGGCGGCGTGCCCGTCTTCGCCCATCCCGGACTCGCGAGCCGTGACGAGCTGATCCCGGGCCTGATCGCGGCCGGCCTCATGGGCATTGAGTGCTACTACACGGAGCACTCCGCCCAGCAGCGCGCGACGTATCTGCAGATCTGCAAGGAGCAGGATCTGGTCGCCACGGGCGGATCCGACTTCCACGGCCCC
>QHSC01000321.1 GCA_003220345.1 Candidatus Rokuibacteriota bacterium
CGCGTTGGGATTGTCGCCCGTCTCGTTGAAGACCACTGGCCCCGTGGAGACGGTCACGCCGCCCGCGAAGCTCGTCTTCTTGACGGCGGCGACCACGGCGTCGGGATCGGTCGTGGCCGCGCGCTCCAGGACATCGGCGATCACGAGCATTCCCTCGTACGAATAGGCGGCGCTGGCGTCGAAGTTCCGCCCCCCGGACCGCTTCAGGTACTCGGGAGCGATCCGCTGGGTGGCGGGGAGCCGGTAGTTCGCGTACACCGTGCAGTCCATCACGTACTCGATCCGCTCCTTGAGCTGCTGGATCTGCCGCGTCTCGTAGAGCCCGGGCGCGCCCGGGCTGATGATGCCCATCACGTCCACGCGCTGCTTGACCAGCTCGTCGAGAAGCAGGATGGCGGTGGCGGGACGCGTCACCGGCGCGATGATGTCGGGCTTGGCGGAGCGGGCGCGCGCGACCTCCGTGGCGAGGTCGACGGCGTTCTCCGGATAGGGGATCACGTCCACGATCTCGAACCCGGGGGTGGCCGCCTTGTGGGCGATCTGGAAGCTCTCTGTCTGCGTCTTGCCGAAGAGATCGTTGGAGTACAGGACCACCAGCCGCTTGGGGCTGACGCCGGCCTCGCGGAAGATCTCCGTCATGTAGCGCACGGCATTGCGTCCGAAGATCGCGCTGCCCGGGAAGATCCGGTAGACGTACTGCAGCTTCTGCTGTCCCTCGCGGACGGACTTGGCGATGTTGGCGGTGGGGGCGTCGGCGGCCGTGATGTCGATGATGTACGGCACGCGACGCTGCTGGGCAAGAGCGGCGATGGAGGCGACGTGCGCCGAGTGATAGCCGCCCGTGAGGAGCTGGGCGCCGGAGTTGATCAGTCGCTCCGCTTCCGAGCGGGCGACGTCGGGCTTGGTCTCGCTGTCCGCGTGCAGCAGCTCGAGACGGGCGCCCCCCATGGACTTGATGCCGCCCGCGGCGTTGATGGCCTCCGCGGCCATCTGCGCCCCGAGCTTCGAATCCTGGCCGACCTCCGCCATGGGACCCGAGACCGGGCTGACCATGCCGACCTTGATCGTGCGCGGCTGGGCCCGGAGGAGCGAGGGGAACGCGGTCACGCCGACGGCCGAGGCCGTG
This sequence comes from Candidatus Rokuibacteriota bacterium, assembly GCA_003220345.1. Classification (GTDB taxonomy): domain Bacteria; phylum Methylomirabilota; class Methylomirabilia; order Rokubacteriales; family CSP1-6; genus AR37. The sequence goes on from QHSC01000321.1 coordinate 1,127, forward strand.
GCTCCGCGAAGAAATGCGCGTCGACCTACGGGCATGGCCATCGCTCCTCCTTGAGTGGCTCGCGCCTCGAGAGGCTCGCGCGACGACCGGTCTGGGCGCTTCAGGGTCGGCCGGCCCCGGACGGCGCCTGTTCCCCGAAGACGGGATTGACCGTCCGGTCCACCAGCGACGCCTCGCCCTCCGTGGGAAGCTGCTCCGAGTAGTTCTGGGCGCCGTCGATGTCGTGCTCCCACACCTCGCGCGGCAGCTCGTACAGGACCTCGATGCCGTGCCCATCCGGATCGGAGATGTACACGCTATGGGTCATGCCGTGGTTGGTGCGCCGATGAAACGGCACGCCCTTGGCCTGTAGAAATTCCAGCTGCTTGAGCCACGACTCGCGGTCCGGCCAGGCGATGGCCACGTGGTTGATCCCGGTCCGGCTCGGCATCAGGTCCCACTTCTCGCGGTCCCCGCCGTTCGTCTCGGCCTCCTGGACTTCGGCCAGGGCGAGGTCGTGATGGGTCACGTGGCCCTCGGCGTCGAGGCCGCTGTAGAAGCGCATCTTCGGCCGCTTGCGCCCCGGTATGGGCTTGAGCTCGGCCACGCAGCGGAAGCCGATGATCTCGGTCCAGAACCGATGCGACACTTCCAGGTTCCGCACGTTCAGGACGAGGTGATTGATTCCGCGCGGCGCTTGAGCCTGCGCTTCCGTATTTTCCTTGGACATGTGATGTCCCTCCGTTACCCGACCGCATCATGGCAACCCAGCCCCGCTCCTGGAAGCAGCCCGGGGCGGAAGCAGCCATCATCCTACCTTGAGCCACTCACCGACACCAGGATTCCGACCCGACGATCCGAGGCTTCCATTCTGCGGAGGCTCACTTCATGGGTGAGGCGGGAGCCGGGTTCAGGATCACGGAGCGCATCTCGATCAGGAGGGGCGAGGACTTGCCGAGGAATGCCTGCCATTCGGGGTCCTGCATCACCTGCCCGCGCACGGAGGCCCGGTGGTTCAGATCGCGATACGCCCACATGTGCACGACCTCGTTGAGCTGGCCCGCTTCCGTCTGCCAGACCCCCACGTTGGTGGAGTACTTCTCGCGGACCGGCATGATCGCCTTGAAGTGGCCCAGCCACTCCCCCGCCTTGCCCACCTGCGTGCGATACCAGCGGAGCTCGTAGAGATGGCCGGGCTCGACGGGCGGCTTGAAGGGAAGCTGGACGGACAGGATCTTGTTCTCCTGGGCCTGGAGCATGGGCCGGATCTGCGGGACGTAGCCCTTGGTCCACTCGTCGTTCTTCGACAGCTCGCCCCGCAGCCGATCCCGCTCGTCGAGGCTGGGATAGTTCCAGAGATGGACGAACTGGTTCAGGAGGCCGAACTCGGTCGTCCACGAGCCCTCGAGCTTCCCGTACTTGTCGCCCCGGACCTTCCGGCCGACCTGCTCGTTCAGCTTCAGGTACTCGCCCTGCTTGCCCGGCATCAGCGTGTAGGTGCGCAGCTCGTGGATCATGGCCTGCTCCTTTCTCTCTGGCTATCGGTTCCGCCGCGAAGAGGCTCCGTGGGCGCGATCCCGGCTAAGTCTAGGCCAAGTCAGGCGGCTGAAAAAGGCCCATCTGCGGCGATGAGCGCTTGCGCGAAGAGGCCTAACCGCTCAGCCAGGATCATCCACCACCTAACCAATCATAAGACGGCGCCCTCGGGCGCCGCCTCCCATCTTGACCTTTTTGAGCCGCCTGCGAGGTTTAGCGTCTTGACTACGAGAGGTCGGCTCCGTACCCTGGCCGGCACCTGCTCCGGCCCGCCATGCGACGGAGACCGGAGCCGCTCATTACACTGCCACCGGGAGGCTCTCATGTGCGTCGATGATGATTCCTATCCCCCGATTCGCCCCATCGCCGGCGGCTCGGCCGGCTCCCGAGATTTTCGCCTCGTCTCCGCAGACGGCACGCGCTTCATGGCCCACGCGGCCCGGGCGAGCGCGCCCACGGGCGCCGGCATGGTCGTGATTCCGGACGTGCGCGGCCTTCACCCCTACTACAAGGAGCTCGCCGATCGCTTCGCCGAGGTGGGCGTGGATGCCGTGGCCTTCGATTTCTTCGCCCGCACCGCCCCCTCCGACGATCGCAGCGAGAGCTTCGACTTCATGTCCCAGGTGCCGCTCACGAAGCCCGAGACCCTGCAGGCGGACATCGCGGCTGCAGCCGCGTACTTGCGCGGCTCGGAAGGCGGCGGCGTCCGGTCGCTCTTCTCCGTGGGCTTCTGCTTCGGTGGAGCGATTTCCTACCTCCAGGCGGCGAGCGGGCTCGGGTATGCCGGGGTGATCGGATTCTACGGCTGGCCCAACGGATTGAAGCGGTGGCCCGACCGCCCGAAGCCGGTCGACGCGGTCAGCCGCTATACGTGCCCCGTCCAGTCGCTCTTCGGCGGGGCCGACGAAGGCATTCCGCAGATCGACGTCGATGCGTTCGACGCGGCCTGCCGCAAGGCGGGGGTCAAGCACGATCTCAAGGTCTATCCGGGCGCGCCCCACAGCTTCTTCGACCGCAAGTACGCGGAGTTCGCGGAGGCTTCGGCCGACGCGTGGGGCCGTGTCCAGGAGTTCGTGCGGCAGTACACCAAAGGCTGAGTCGAAACAGCTACCTGGTGGCCATCACCTGACAGGCTGCTTGAGTCACGCGGTCGATCGCTTCTTGCCTGCTCTTGGGAGAGGGCATGGCGGGGGGCGGGGGGAAAAGCGGCCTGCCGAAGTCCGCCTTGACGGCCCAGCTGACGTTCTGCGGCAGGATGCTCGGCGCTCTGAGCAGCGGAATGATGGCGGTGATCGAGCTGACCACGCCCACGACCGACCCGTCGCCCGTGACCACCGGTCCACCTGAATTGCCAGGCTGGACCGGCACGGTCATCTGAAGGAAAGCCGTTTCCGCGTCAGGCCCCGATACGGCGCTCACGGCTCCGTCGGAGAGCCTGGAGGCGGCAGTGGCGGCGCCGGCGGCGGGGAAGCCCACGGTGAAGATCGGGTCCCCCAGCTCGACCCCACGCGCCTCTCGCATGTTGAGATACGCGGGAGCGGCAAGAGAGGTCTTCAGGACGGCGAGATCCTGGCCGCGGGCACTGTTGCTGATCGTGGCCGTCGCGGGCTCGCGGCCGGGGCACCTCACGAGGATCGAGCGCGCCCCTTCGACGAGGTGCAAGGCGGTGAGGAGCACGCCGTCGGGCCGAACGAAGAATGCGGTGCCCAGGCTCGAAGCCGCCGTGGGCACCAGCTGAGGAGCAGGCGCCGGACGAGGGGGAGGCGGCGGCTGGGTCGCCACCGGTGTCGGCGGCGGCGAGGGCGGAACCGGCCGGGGAGCGGTCGGCGGCGGCGGAGCCACGGCCGTCGGCGGGATCACCGGAGTCGGTTGGGCCACGGGAGCCGGCGGAGCGGTGGGCGTCGGGGGAGCAAAGGGCGTCGACTGACCGAAAGGTGTCGGCTGAGCGGCCACCGGTCCGGGCTGGGGGTTGGCGAGCTCCGCGGCGACGCGGCCGGGGGCGCTCCGGAGCTGGTCCTCGAGATTCTCCGCATGCTCCCGATAGCCCTCGCGCCGGAGGACGGCGACGCCCGCGAGCACCGACTCCTTGATCTCGTCGAGACCGCCCGGCTCATAGCTCTTCTCTCGCAGTCGAAAGACCTGCCATTCGTAGAGATCTCTCGCCATGTCGAGGTTGAATCGCTCGCCGTGCAGCATCGTCCGGTAGAATCCGCACCGGCCACGGAACTCGAGAGCGAGGGCCTCGAAGAAACCCACGGAGTGGATGTATTCGAGGGCGGCGGCCTGGCACCTGTCCCAGTCCCCCACCGCGGCCGACTCCTGGATCCGTCGAGCGGAGAGCCACACCTCGGGATTGACCACACAGGGCAGCGTCAACGTGATCTGTCGACCGCCCCTCGCCACCACCACCTTGTGCGGCACGACGGGGCCCGCGGCGGAGGGGGGAAGCGGTCGACCGTCCAGGCTCGCGACGGGAATCTCCTCCGCGCTGATGATGCGGTCGCCGCGTCGAAGGCCCGCCCGCTCCACCCATTCCGAGGTGGCGAGAACCGTGAGCTGCTGGCCGCTCAGATATCCGACTTCGCACTTGGGAGGCCGCGGCTTCTCGCGGAGAAAATCGATGAGGCCCTGGCGGGCCTGAGCCTTGAACGTGTCCGCCTCCTGGCGCTGTCGCGCCAGCGCCGCGGACGGCGTCGATTCAGAGGCAGGAGGAATGTTGCCGCGGGAGGCGCAGCCCAGCGCGGCCGCGGCGACCCCGCCGACCACGCATATCCAGTGCAGGCAGCGCTTGACCACTCGAGCCTCTCATACGGGAGCAGGTTGGGTCAGACAGGACGAGTTCTCCCGTAAATGGGGGAGTCATCATAGCAGACTCCGCGCCGCGCAGCCCCCGTTGTCCCGGTCGTCTCCGGGCCGTTCCGACAGCTCGCGAGTGGCTCGGGGCCCGGAGCAACGGTAAGAGAGACCGGGTAGTTTCGTCGTCCCGTGGCTCTCCGTCAGACCCTCCGGGGCCTTCCCCCGATGAAGCGAAAGACGGCAAGCAGGACCATCGCCCCGACTACCGCCATGACGAAGCCCGCGGAGTCGCCTTCCCCATAGAGCCCCATGATGCGCCCGAGAAATCCTCCGATCAGGGCTCCGACAATCCCCAGAACGACGGTGAAGATGAAGCCCCGGGGATCTCTGCCGGGCATGAGGAACTTGGCCACGATCCCCACGATCAGACCGAATACGATCCACATCAACACGCTCATGATCCGCCTCCCACGTTGGATTGGTAGAGCCGTCCGTCTTCGACAACCTGATCACGGAGCAATTGCCATGCCGCGCGCGGCGGGTGGGCACGCGCTTTGCTTACTCGAGCGACGACAGCTCATCAGCTCACTCATAGCGGCGCGGGCACATGTCACGCGCCAGGAGGACACGATGCGGGCCCAGAAGACGACACGCCACAGCACACGAGGGAGCACCCGGCGGCCGGCGGAGAAAGACGCGATCGCCCTGCTCAAGGAGGATCACGAGAAGGTTCGGGAGCTCCTCGGCGAGCTCGAGGAAACTACCAGCAAGGCCACGAGCCGGCGGCAAACCTTGCTCAAGAGCATCGAGCAGGAGCTCAAGATCCACACGAAGATCGAGGAGGAGATCTTCTATCCCGCCTTCCGCGACGCCTCCTCGAAGGAGGACGACAAGAAGCTCTACTACGAGGCCCTCGAGGAGCACCACGTCGTCGACATGGTTCTTCCCGAGATCAAGAAGATCGATGCCGGCTCCGACGAGTTCGCGGCCAAGGCCAAGGTCTTGAAGGACCTCGTGGAGCACCACGCCGAGGAGGAGGAGACAGAGATGTTCCCGCGGGCGCGCAAGCTCATGGACCGCGAGGAGCTGCTCCAGCTGGGCCAGCAGATCGCCCAGGCCAAGGAGTCGATGACCGGAGGCATCCTGACGAGGCTGACAGAGATGGTCCGCAGCTAGGAGCCGCCTCGGGGTCAGTACGGGCACTGGCACTGGGGCAGGCTGCTTCGCAGCTTGCCCCAGTGCCCTTGACTTTTCTGGGTCCTCCCCCGACAGTGTGGGCACCGCTCGAGCAGCACGATTCCACCCACGTGCCCGGCGGCGGAGCGCCATGACGATCGCCGTCAATGCCAGAAACGGGGCGCGCGAGTTCGAGTGCCAGCCCGGGGAGAAGATTCTCCACGCCGGCCTGCGGAGCGGACTCGAGCTGCCCTACGAGTGCGCCACAGGCACCTGCGGCTCATGCAAGGCGCGGCTCGTCAGCGGCCGGACCGTGAGCGAGTGGCCCGACGCCCCCGGCGGCCGCTACCTGAAGAGCGAGGCCGAGCTCCTCATGTGCCAGTGCGTGGCCCATGGGGATTGCGCGCTCGAGATCGCGGTGCCATTGAAAGAGCGCGAGGCAGGCGCCCCTGCCCCGCGCGCGCTCGCGGGAACGGTGCGCGATCTGCGCCGGCTCACCCACGACGTGGCGGCCTTCGACGTCGACCTCGAGGGCGCCCTCGACTTCGAGGCGGGCCAGTTCGCGCTCCTCACCGTGCCGGGAATCGTGGGGGCCCGCGCCTATTCCATGGTCAACTACGATCGCCTCGCCCAGCGCCTGTCCTTCGTGGTCAAGAAGAAGCCCGGCGGCGCGGTCAGCGAGTGGCTCTTCGGCGAGGGCGTCGAGGGCACACGCCTCGGCCTCTTCGCTCCCCTCGGCCACGCCACCTTCCGCCCCGCCCTGCACAAGCACGTGCTCTGCATCGCGGGAGGAAGCGGCATCGCGGGCATGATGTCGATCCTCTCCCACGCCTGCGCGGGCGGACACTTCGGCGACTGGGACGGGCACGTGTACTTCGGCGTCCGCACCGCGCGGGACGGCTTCTTCCTCGACGAGCTGGAGGCCTTTCGCGCCCGCTACCCGGATCGGCTCGCCGTGACGGTGGCCCTCTCCGACGAGGAGGTTCCCGCCGCACTGGTCGCCGCCTATCCTCGGTTCGCCTTCGAGCGCGGCTTCGTGCACGCGGTGGCCGGCGAGAAGATGAAGGGCCGATTCACGGACGTCCGGGCGTACGTGGCGGGGCCACCCCCGATGGTCGATGCGAGCCTGCGCCTGCTCCTGCGTGAAGCGCGGCTGGCGCCCTTGGACATCCGGTACGATAAGTTCAGCTGACGGCGCGACGGCACCACATCACATTCAACCAAAGGAGCGGCGATGGGTCAGTACGAGTGTCACGTGTTCGTCTGCACGAGCGGTGAAACCTGCCCCACCCAGGGCGACACCGAGCGTTTCGTGAAGATCCTCCGGGACGGAGCTCGTCAGGCGGGCAAGCAAAGCGCCGTACGCGTCAACAAGGCCGGCTGCTTCTCCCAGTGTGGTCACGGCCCCATGATCGTGATCTATCCCGACGACGTCTGGTACGGCGGGGTCCAGGAATCCGACCTCGAGGAGATCCTGACCTCGCACATCCTGGGGGGCCGGCCCGTCGAGCGGCTTCGCTACCGCCCCGGCGTGCCGGGGGCGAACAAGATGAGCGACGAGGAGATCGCGCGCGCCGCGGAAAGCCGGGCTCCTCGGTCGGACGCGGGACAAGGGCCGGCCGCGTGGAAGCGCGTGTGCGCGCGCGCCGACGTCCCCGCCAACGGCATGAAGCAGTTCTCCGTGGATGGTGTCGACGTCCTCATGGTCAACGCCGGCGATGCCTTCGTGGCCTGCCAGGCCATGTGCCCGCACGAGGCCGTTCCCCTCGAGGAGGGCATCCACGACGGGTCCACCCTGACCTGCATGGAGCACATGTGGCAGTTCGATCTCAAGACGGGAGCGCCCCTGGGCGACGCGCAGGAGGGGCTCAAGGAGTATCGGCTCAAGGAGGAGCACGGCGACCTGTACATCGCGCTCGAAGGCTGAGCCATGGCGCTTCGAGTGCGGCGGGTGGTCACGGGCCACGATCCGACGGGCCGGGCTATCGTGAAGATCGACGAGGTGTCGAGCAACGTCTTCACGGGGCGGCCGGGCGCGACGGCCTGCAACGTCTGGACCACCGAGGGCTTTCCCGTCAACAACGACGGCCAGGCCGACGAAGGCCTGCGCAAGGCCGGCACCACGCTGAAGAGCGGCACGATCTTCCGCATCATCGAGTTCGCCCCGGGTCTCGCCGCGCGGAATCACCGGACGGACTCGATCGACTACATCGTCGTCATCTCGGGTGAGATCGACATGGAGCTCGACGATTCCCTCGTGCACCTGCGGGCCGGCGATGTCATGGTGCAGCGGGGGACGATCCACAACTGGGTCAATCGCGGCACCGACCCTTGCCTGCTCGCCGTCGTCCTCATCGACGCCAAGTCCGTCGAGGCGGGTGGGAAGGTCTTGCCCGCCGTCGGCTAGGCGGGGCAGCGGATTCCGACCTCCACGTGAGCGAACGTACGGCCCGGAGCGAGGCGCGGCCCATGGCGGCGCGCACGAGGGGGAGCGGACCCGACGTCGTGCTCTTCCACGGCGGGATGGGGTGCTGGCGGCACTGGACACGGAACATCGAGCCGCTGGCCGAGCGCTTCACGGTGCACGCCCTGGACCATCCGTCGTACGGCGCGTCGGCCTCGGTGCCACGCGAGACGACGGGCAAGGAGTACCTGGATCTCGTGCATCGTCTCTTCCTGGAGATGCTCCCCGGGGATGCGCCGCTGCGCTTTGCCGGATTCTCCTTCGGCGGGGCCATTGCCGCGAACCTGGCGCGGCGCCTCGGGGCCCGCGTCACCCACCTGTGTCTCGTCTCTCCCGCGGGCTTCCCGCCGCGCACCTTCGGCGAGCGGCCCACGCGCAGCTACCGCGAGGCGGGCGATGATGAGCAGCTTTTCCGGGAGATCTGCCGCCACAACCTCCTCGTCAACATGCTGAGTGATCCCGCCAGCGTCACCGAGGAGGCCGTGGACATCCAGGCGTACGGCGTGCGCCACGCGCGCTTCAACAGCCGGAAGGTCAGCGGAGGCGGGACCCTCCTGGACGATCTCGCGCGCCTCGATGGCCGCGTGCGCCTGCTGTGGGGCGTGGGGGACGATTCGTCTTTTCGCCCCGCCGATCTCCTCATCGGAGAGATCGGCCGCGTGGTCGGCGATCTCGATCTCCATCGCATTCCCGCGGCCGGCCACTGGTCGGCCTACGAGAACGCCGGCGAGGTCAACCGGCTGATGCTCGAGTTCTTCACGAGCTGAAAGGAGAGCGGACATGAGAGTGGTCGCGCGCAGGCTGACACTGGAAGAAGACGGCATTCCCGGCTACGTGGCGCATCCGGAGGGGGGCGGTCCGCGCCCCGGGGTGATGATGGTGCACCACGCGCATGGGGTGACCGCGGACTACAAGATCGACGCGTATCAGCTGGCCACCCTCGGCTTCAACGTGCTCGTGCCGAGCCTGTTCAACATGTTCGGGGTGCCGGGAACGAACCACATCGGCCAGGGCGCCGACCTCCAGGCCAAGCACTCCGACAGCGAGTTCCTCGTGAAGATGGACGAGGCCTGGCACTATCTCATCGAGCGGCTGAAGTCAGACCCCGCGCGCACGGCGTGCCTCGGGCATTGCATGGGCGGCCGGCTCCTCATCCCCTTCGCGGCGGACCATCCCCAGGTGCGCGCCATCGTCCTCTACTACCCGTCCGTCCGCGACGAGCCCGAGACGTCGCACCGGCCCCGGCACGCCTTTGCCCTCGCGAGGGCGCTCAGCTGCGCCTCCCTGGTGTTCTGCGCGGGCAAGGACTACATCGCCACGCCCGCCATCCAGGGCCCGCTCTGGCAGAGCTTCACCGCCAACGGCCAGCTCGTGGAGTGGCACTTCTTCTCGGACGCCAATCACGGCTTCCGTCATCCCGACAACGACGGCTACCAGCCCCACTACGCCGCCCTCGCGTGGCCCCTCGTGACGAGCTTCCTGGAGCGCACCGTCTGGCGCGCGGACACGGTGATTGAATGAACGCCGGCCGCAGACGCGCGTGGCCGTGCTGCTGAACCCCGATACCGCCTCGCACCGCGCGGTGCTCGAAAGCCTCAAGCTCGCGGCGCAAAAGGCGAATATCACCCTTGTGCCGGCGGAAGCGCGGACGCTGCAGGAAATCGACCAGGCCTTCTCGCAATTCGTACGTGAGACTGCGGCCGCGCTCATCGTGCCGCTGGCGCCGCTCTTCATCGACCAGCGACGTGAGATTGCCGAGCGCGCGCTAAAGAATCGACTGCCGTCGATATCCGGAGTGAACGGGTATGCAGAGGCGGGTGGCCTCATGAGCTACGGCCAGGCTCTGGCCGATCAT
>QHSC01000420.1 GCA_003220345.1 Candidatus Rokuibacteriota bacterium
GACGGGCATGCAGAAGGTGAAGCGCCAGCGTACGGCGGACTGCGTGGTGGGCGGCTTCCGCTACGCGGCCAAGGCGCGCGTGATCGGATCCCTGCTCCTCGGGCTCTACGATGGTGACGGTCTCCTGCATCACGTCGGCTTCGCCGCGGGGTTTCCGGCCAGCATGCGCAAGGCCCTGCTCGCGAAGGTGACACCGCTCATCAAGCCGCCGGACTTCACCGGCCGTGCCCCGGGCGGGCCCAGTCGATGGAGCACGCAGCGGTCGGGGGAGTGGGAGCCGCTCGCGCCCAGGCTTGTGGTCGAGGTTGGCTACGATCACTTCACGGGAGGACGCTTCCGCCACGGGACCCACTTCCTGCGCTGGCGGCCCGACAAGGCGGTGCGTCAGTGCACCTTCGATCAGGTCAAGGCGGGAGCCGCCTCGGCCTCCTTGCTTCCCTCCCGCGCGATGACCGGCTCCCGGGCGACCTGACTCGGCCGCGGCCGTCCTGCGTCGGCTCCGTCTTCCCGGCGCCTCCCTCACCACCGCCTGGAACAGTCCGTGGGTTTCCCTCGCGCTCTGAGCTAAACTCGCCGGAAGACGTACGCTCAGACGGCCCCCGGCTCTACGCTACCGGGTGCTCGCAAATGATGCGGTGAGGAGCCGTGGATGGGAGCACGTGGGACATACAGAATCTCGTCGATGGCGGCCCGGCTAGGGCAAGAGCGGGCCGTCCCGGGGCCCAGACGCCCCCTCCTCGCCTTCGGCGTCCTGAGCTTTCTCGCCCTCGCGGCACTGCCCGTGGCCGCGGCCGGCCCGGAGCTCACGCAGGAGTGGCGCCGGTGTCGTGGGGACGAGGTGAGATCCTCCGAGGTGGCGATTCAGAGCTGCACCGCCATCATCAGATCGGGCCGCGAGAAGGGAGCCAGGCTCGCCGCCGCGTACTACAGCCGTGCCACCGCCCACCGCGTCGATGGCTGGTACGATCGCGCCATCGAGGACTACGATCAGGCGATCCGGCTCGATCCCAAGCATGCGATCGCCTACAACGATCGCGGCACCGCGTATAGCAGCAGGGCGCAGCCGAACCGCGCCATCCAGGATTTCGACCAGGCGATTCGGCTCAACCCGAAGCTTGCCTCCGCCTTCAACAATCGCGGCAATGCGTACAGCAGCCGCGGCGAGCTCGATCGAGCCATCCAGGATTACGATCACGCTCTCAAGCTCGAGCCCAAGTACGCCTTCGCCTTCAACAACCGGGGGAATGCCTATCGCGCCAAGGGTGAGCTGGACCGGGCCATCCAGGACTTCGACCAGGCCATCCGCGCACAGCCGACATACGCGCTGGCCTTCAACAACCGAGGGAATGTCTACAGCGGCAAGGGCGAGGTGGACCGCGCCATTCAGGACTACGACCAGGCGATCCGACTCGACCCCCGGGATGCCTCCGCCTTGAACAACCGAGGACTTGCTTATAGTCGAAAATCGCAACCGGCCCGCGCCATCCAGGATTTCGACCAGGCGATCCGGCTGGATCCCGACCTCGCCTCCGCGTACAACAATCGCGGCAATGCCTATAGCAGTCGCGGCGACACGGAGCGCGCGATCCAGGATTACGACGAGGCGATCCGTCTCGACCCGAAGTACGCCTTCGCCTTCAACAACCGCGGGAACGCCTATCGCAATCTCGGAGAGATGGACCGGGCCGTCCAGGACTTCGACCAGGCCATCCGCCTCGAGCCGAACTACGCGCTGGCCTACAACAACCGCGGCAACGCCTACAGCAGTCGAGGCGAGATGGCCCTGGCCATTCGGGACTACGACCAGGCCATCGCCATCGAGCCCAACTATGGATTCGCCTACAACAACCGGGGCCATGCCTACCGCATCCTCGGAGAGCTGGACCGGGCGATCCAGGACTTCGATCAGGCCCTCCGGCTCAATCCCCGTGACGTGCTGGCCTTCGAGAACCGGGGAATCGCCTACAGCCTGAAGGGCGAGCTTGATCGGGGGATCCAGGATTTCAATCAGGCCATCCAGCTGAATCCGAGCTATGCGACGGCCTTCCACCATCGCGGTTCCGTGTACAGCCGCAAGGGACAGCACGACCGGGCGATCCAGGACTTCGATCAGGCCATCCGCTCGCCCTCGCGGATTGCAGCCAGGCCCTGCGGATGCGCCCCGAGTACGCCAATGCCCTCGACAGTCGTGCCCTCATCTACCTGAAGCTCGGCGAGATCGACCGGGCCATCGCCGATTACGACACGGCCCTGCGCCTGGATCCGGCCAAGGCGCATTCCCTCTACGGCCGCGGCCTCGCCAAGCGGAAGGTGGGCGATCTCGCGGGCGCCGAGGCCGACCTCGCGGCCGCCACTGCGCAGGCGCCGCGGGTGGCGGAGGAATACAGCACGTATGGCCTCCGCCCCTGAAGGCGGGCGCTCCAGTTGACAGTGTCCGGATCACCCCCTACGCTCCTGGAGACGGGCGGATAGCTCAGCTGGAAGAGCACGGCCCTTACAAGGCCGGGGTCGCAGGTTCGAGCCCTGCTCCGCCCACCATTTTTTAACAGGCCATGCGTGACAAGATCCCGGTCAGGCTGACCCCATGACGAAGTCGATCGCGTCGCATACGCGATCGGCTCCATCCTGTCCGAGCGCCCCGAAGATGGGGAGCGCCAGCACCTGCGCCGCCACCCGGTGGGCGTTCGGCAGCCGCATCGGAGCAGCACTCGGAAGCTCGCTGTAGCAGCTATAGGTGCTACACAACGGGTAGAAATACTTCCGCGTGAAGATGTTGAAGCGCTTCATCTCGTCATGGAGCTGATCACGGCCTTTCCGCGCCCGGCCTTCCTGAACCCGGATGACGAAGTACTGGTAGCTGTTCCGCACCGAGGCGGGGGTATCTGCGCAGGTTATCCCGTTGATCGCGGGCAGGCGCTCTCGGTATAGCTTGGCGATCGACGCTCGCGCATCTCGTTCGGTGTCAATGTGCCGGAGTACGGCCAACCCCATCGCGGCCTGGAGCTCCGTCATCTTGCCGTTGATTCCCGGGAGGACGACCTCCTCCTCGTTCCTGATTCCGAAGTTTTTCAGGAGGTCGATCTGGTGCTTCAGCCTCGCGTCACGTACCACGAGCGCACCGCCTTCCGCGGTGTGAAAGAGCTTCGTCGCGTGGAAGCTCAACATCGTGACATCGCCGAACGCGGTGATCGGCTGTCCGTCGAGTTCGGTGCCGAAGGCGTGCGCGCCGTCGTAGATTACGCGGAGACCGTAGTAGTCGGCGATGGTGCGGATGGCGTCAACCTGGCAGGGGATACCGTACACGTGGACCCCGAGGATCGCGGTGGTTCGAGCCGTGATGAGGGGTTCGATCTTCGCGGGATCGATCGTCATCGACACCGGGTCGATGTCGGCGAAGACGGGCGTGATGTTGTTCCACGAGAGCACGTGGGGGGTGGCGGGAAAGGTGAAGGGTGTCGTGATCACTTCCCCGGCCAACCGCAAGGCGCGGCAGGCGACGATGAGCGCGATCGTCCCGTTGTTGAAAAGGGAGAGATGCGGAGCGCGCAGATGATCGCTCAGCGCCTGCTCCAGGGCCACATGCTTCGCGCCGTTGTTGGTCAGCCAGGCCGCGCTCCAGATGTCGCCAAGCTCGCGGACGAACTCTTCGAGGGGCGGAAGCAGCGGGCGGGCGACGTAGACCGGTTCAGGGAAGGGAGTGGGCGCGCTGGGCATGTATCCTCCTTACACGGACAAGTGCCAGCCCACGGTGCGGGTCCGCACCACCTGGGCGGGGACACCCACCGCTGTCGAGTTGGCAGGCAAATCGCGGGTCACGACCGCACCCGCTCCGACGACGGCCCACTCGCCGATGTTGACGCGCGGGATCACGTCGCAACCCGTGCCCAGCTCCGTACCCTCTCCAACGTTCACCCCTCCGGCGATTCGCACTCCGGGCGCCAGGGTGACATAGCTCGCGAGGCGCACG
>QHSC01000322.1 GCA_003220345.1 Candidatus Rokuibacteriota bacterium
GGAAGCTCGTCTGTGGCAAGCCTTCCGGTCAGGCCTGCGGGAGCGCGGCTGGATCGAGGGCCAGAACATTCTGATTGAGTTCCGGGCGGCCGAGGGCAACACCGCGCGGCTTCCAGAACTCGCGGCCGAACTGGTCCGGCTCAAGGTCGACCTGATCGTGGCTCGGGCCTCCATCTTCGTGCAGCCTGCAAAAGAGGTGACATCCTCGATCCCCATCGTCTTCCTGACTCATGCAGATCCAGTCGGGACCGGCCACGTTGCGAGCCTTGCCAGGCCCGGCGGGAACATCACAGGACTGGCCGTCCTGATGACCGACCTCGCCCCCAAAGGGCTAGAGCTCCTGATCTCTGCCGTCCCGGTGGCCACGCGGATCGCGGTTCTCTGGAGCCCAGACACCCCCTCTCACACCCCGGCCCTCAAGGCGGTAAAGGAGGCAGGGCGTACGCTCCGGGTGCACCTGCAGCCCGTCGGGGTGCGCACCGCGGCAGAGTTGGAGGGCGCCTTTGCGGCCATGGCCCGAGCGCGCGCGCAGGCCGTTCTGGTGCTCATCGGCCCAATCTTCTTCGCTGAGAGACAGCGCGTGGCTGAGTTGGCCATCAAGCACCGGCTCCCGACGATGTCCACTCTCAAGGAGGTCACGGAGGCTGGCGGCCTGATGACCTACGGCCCCAATCAAGAGGATCTCTACCGGCGCGGCGCCATCTATGTCGACAAGATCCTGAAAGGTGCTAAACCGGCTGCCCTACCCGTGGAGCAAGCGACGAAGTTCGAGCTGGTCATCAACCTCAAGACCGCCAAGGCCCTCGGCCTGACGATCCCGCCGTCCTTGCTGCAGCGGGCGGATGAAATTATCCAGTGATGGACCGGCGGGCATTCCTAACTGGCACCGGTGCTGTGCTCCTCACCGCCCTGCGCGCCGCCGAGGCGCAGCAGGCAACCAAGACCGCTCGCATAGGCTACCTGGCGCTCAACCGGGCCGCTGGCCCTCGCTTCCCATGCACCGTTCTTGTGGGAGGGCGGTGGATAAGCCTGTGGGCATCTGAAGCCACGCGATGAAATTTCGCGCACTAAGAGCAAATCGCCTCTTGGCGCGGCAGTCGAGCCGTCTACTTCAGTGATGCGTCGTGGAGCGGCATCCACTGGTCGCCGCGCGGCGCCCAGGTCAGGCGGTCGCGCGAAGCATAGATGTCCACCTGTTGGAGCAGGAAGACCCACGTCGCGTCGTCCAGCATGGCCCGTGCCAGATCGCGGTAGATCTGCCGGCGCCTGGTCGCGTGCGTGGTGCTCCGCCCGAGATCGAGAAGTGAATCCACCCGCTCGTTCTTGTAGTAGAGCCCCCGTCCTTTGGAGGAGACTAGGTTGAAGAGCTCGTCGCCATCTTGCATGGGACCGCCCGTGCCGAGGAGGTACGCGTCCTGGAATTGCTTGCCCAGGTACCATTTGAAGTAGGCGCCCCACTCGGCCACCTGCACCTTGGGCTTGAATCCCGCCTTTTGCCATTGGCCGCCAAGCGCCTCGGCGATCTCCTTGTCGCCCTGATAGCGGCCGGACGGCGAGTCGAGCGTGACCTCGAGGCCGTCGGGGTACCCCGCCTCGGCGAGGAGCCGCCGGGCGCGCGCGGGGTCGGGCGCATAGCCCTTGACCGAGGCGTCATAGCCGAAGACGTGCGGGGCTAGCGGTCCCTCGAGCCGTCGCCCCTGCCCCTCCAGCACGTTCTTGATGATGGCGTCCACATCCGTGGCGTAGTTGAGGGCCTGTCGCACGCGTACATCGGATAGCGGCTTCTTGAGAGCGTTGAGCCCCAGATAGATGATCCAGGTGCTGGGCACCCGCTGCACCCGGATGCCGCCCACCCGTTCCAGCTCACGGGCGAGGCTCGGCGGCACGGTGGTGATCAGGTCGACCTCGTTGTTGCGAAGCGCGGCCGCCCGGGTGAAGGGCTCGGGGATGGGCTTGTAAATGATGCGCCGGACCCTTGGCGTCCCCCGCCAGTGGCGGTCGAACGCCTCCACGACGAGCCGGTCGTCCTTGACGAGCTCGACGAAGCGGAACGGTCCGGTGCCCACGGGGCGCAGCGCCATGCCCTGGTTGCCCTTCTCGGCCGTGTACTTCGGCGGGAGCATGGGGAAGTCGAGCAGCCGGTTGATGAGGGGAGCGTAGGGCTGCCGGGTCACCAGGTTGACCGTGAGGTCGTCCACGATGTCCACGCGGATGATCTCCGCGATGGTGGCCCGGTTGGGCGATCGCTGCTCGGGGTCGAGCACGCGCTGGAAGGTGAAGCGCACGGCCTCGGCGTTGAAAGGCTCGCCGTCGTGGAAGATCACCCCGCGCCGGAGGCGGAGCTGCCAGGTGTTGTCATCGAGGAGCTTCCAGGACTCGGCGAGCTGCGGGACGATGCGCTGGTCCGCGTCCCGGCCGACGAGGGAATCGAAGATGCTCACGCCCACCGTGGCCCGGATCGAGGACAGGTTCATGGTCGGATCGAGGTTCTCGGGCGTCCACGGAATGGCGACCCTGAGCTCACCCTGGGGCTGCGCGCCGGCCGGCACGCCGGGCAGAATCAGGAGAACGGCCACAGTGAGGGCGATCCAGGGCTTCATGGACGGCTTCTTTTCAGCGCGGGGACTTCGCGGCGGAGACGACGGCCTCGAGATTTTCCTCGTGGACGTCGAGCGGAAGAACGCAGCCGGGAGCGATGATCACTCCCGTGCCCGCCGTCTGGGAGATGGCATCGGCGACGTCGGCGGCGGCTGCGGCCGGGCTGCCGGTCCTCAGCGTCTCGCTTTCGTTCAGCCCACCCACCACGGCGCCCTTGAAGCGGCGAAGCCCGTCGCCCAAGGTAGGCGCGGTCAGCCGGTCGTGCCAGTTCATGGCGGCCACGGGCAAGGTGGCCGAGCGGTCGAAGTAAATCTGCCGGCCGTGGACGTGGAGCATGGTCCACATGGGGCTGCCGCCGAGGCTTTCCAGCACGCGCCACGAGTTCGGCATGCCGAATCGCGAGTGATCTCCTTCGGCCATCACGTCCCTGCTGGCCGTCTGGGACGCGTAGAAGATGCCGTCGGCGCCGGCCTTGCCCACCTCCGCCACGTAGCGGATCACCGTCTCCGTGATGACGTCGAGCGCGCCCAGGACCGCGTCGGGATGATCGCGCAGGTCGCGATCGAGCTGCTCCCCCGCGAGCTTGCGGGCGATGGTCAGCGGGGCGAAGACCGTGTGAAGCACAGGCACGTCGTCGCTCCGGCCGCTCAGAATGAGGCGCAGCGCTTCGAGCTCGCGCCCGAGCGCCCCGCGCCCGGGATCGAGCGGCTTGAGCCTGGCCCAGTCCGCGGTTTGCTTCACCGCGTGCTGGGTGCAGACCTTGGCGCCATTGGGCGAGCCCTGATAGGCGACCTTGCAGCCCCAGTCCTCCACGCAATAGACCCCGCTCGACATGATCTTGACGAGGTCGAGGTCCCACCGACGCTGCCAGGCGAGCATCGCGTCGGCGAGGCCGCGGGCCGTGTGATCCAGGTGTGGCACGTGCTGCCAGAAGGCCACGGGCGGCCGGTCGACAGGCTGCCGGTGAAGCGCCGCGTGGACGCGCTCTCGCTTCGTCACGGTTAGAAGTCTATCATTTCATTTAACGGGAACTCTGCCGGCACGCTATGGTCTAAGAATGCGAGAGGGAGACACCGCCGACGCCCCGGAGTTCCTCGCGCGGCTGCGGGCCGGAGACGCTGGCGCTTTCGAGCAGCTCGTCACCCTCCATCAGCATCGCGTCTTCGGCGTGGCCTTCCGGATGCTGGGCAACGCGGCCGAAGCCGAGGAGATGGCCCAGGAGGCTTTCATGCGGGCTCACCGGAGCCTGTCGGAGTTCCGCGGGGACGCCAAGCTTTCCACCTGGCTCTACGCCATCGTCTCGCGCCTGTGTCTGAGCCGTCTCGCCTCAGGGGAGCGGCGGGCGGGGCGCCAGGGCGAAGAGACGCTCCTGCGGCTTTCCGATCCGCAGGGAGGCCCCGACGCAAGCGTGGAGCGCGCCGAGCTCGAGGCGGCCCTGCATCGCGCCATCGCCGAGCTGCCCGAAGACCGTCGGGCTGTCGTGATACTCCGCGATCTCCAGGGTCTCTCGTATGAGGAGATCGCCGAGGCCCTCGACCTCGAATTGAATACCGTGCGCTCGCGTCTTCATCGCGCCCGCCTGGATCTCAAGGAGAAGATGGAGCGGTTCCTGCCATGACCTGTCACGAGTCCCGCGAGCGGCTGTCCGAGCTCCTCGATGAGGCCCTCCCTACCCGGGAGCGCGCCCTGGTGGAGGCCCACCTGGCCGATTGCCAGGAGTGCCGGCGCGAGCTGGAGCGGCTGCGCGCCACTGTCTCGATCCTCCGGCGGGTCGAGCCCGTGCGCGCGCCGGTCGGCTTCGTGGATCGCGTCATGGCGGCGGTGCGCCCGGTCCCGTGGTATCGGCGGCTGGCCGCGTGGATATTCCTGCCGCTTTCGGTCAAGCTGCCCGCCGAGGCCGCCGCCATGGCCCTGGTCGCCATTCTGGCCGTGTTTCTCTTCCAGCGCGACCCCGAGCTGCAGCGATCCATCAGACCAGATCTCCCAGCGACCCCGCCTCGTGCCGAAGCACCCGCTCCGCGCGAGGAGCAGCCGCTTTCTTCCCTCGCCAAGCCGCCCCTCAAGGCCGGCAAGGTAGAGAAGGGAACCGCCCTCGAGCGCGCCCGGGAGAAATTCTCGTATGCGGAGCGTGGGACGGCGGACGAGCCCAGCGCGACCAGCCCGTCCTCCCCGCCCGCCGTGGCCGAAGGGAAGCTGGCCGACAAGAAGAAGGAAGCCGATCTCGAGCGTCTCCAGAAAGAAGACCAGGCGCCTCGGAGCGCGGCACCCGCGACGTCCCCTCCGGCGCCGCCTCCGGCGGTTGTTTCCCCCCAGGCGTTGCCCGAGTCGCGCGCCAAGAGCCAGGAGGCGCCCGAGCGCCCGCCGCGGATTCTCGCCCCCGCGCCGCCCGCTCAGGCCAATCGCCAGGCGGCCGCTCCGAGCTTCTCCGGCCTGCTCGCCGTCAAGGACCGCCGAGCCGCGGAGCAGGGGCTGGCCGAGCTGCTCGCGCGGGTGGGCGGAAGCGAGATCTCCCGCCGTCGCGACGCCGCGCAGAGTGTGGTCGAGGTGTCGATGCCCGAGGCCCGCTATGCCGAGTTCGCCCGCGGCCTCACCGCGCTCGGTGTCTGGAGTCCCGAGCCGCATCCCACCGTCCTCTCGACCGAGCCCGCCCACCTCCGCGTCACCATCCGCATCTCCGAATAGCACTTCGAGCTGGGCCGAGCCGAGTTGATCCCGCAGGCTAGCCGCGGGAACTTCCCCGTGGCACCCAGGTCTAACCCTCCAGAAGGAATCGACCAAGAATCTGGAGGCTAGACCAATGTGGAGACGGATCAGTGCCCTTGCCTTAGCGCTGTTGCTCTGGAACACGAACCTGGCGGCGGCGGCAGCGCCCCAGTCGATCACGCGCGATGACCAGAAGGACGTGATGGTGACCATCTACAACGGCAATCTTGGCCTCGTGAAAGACACGCGCGAGATCAGGCTCGACGCGGGCATGCTCGAGGTGCAGTTCGGCGATGTCGCCGCGCAGATCGATCCGACCAGCGTGCATCTCAAGTCGCTCACGGACCCCGCAGGTCTCAAGATCCTCGAGCAGAACTACGAGTACGACCTCCTGACGTCGGCCAAGCTCATGGAGAAGTACGTGGGCAAGAAGGTGCGCCTCTATCAGTCCAACGGCACCTACCAGGAGGCGACGCTCCTCAGCACCAACGGGCCGGTCTACGAGATCAACGGCCAGATCCACATGGGGCACTACGGCCAGGTCGTCCTCCCCGCCCTGCCTGACAACCTGGTCTCCAAGCCCACGCTCGTCTGGCTGCTTCGCAACGCGCGGGCGGCCGCCCAGCGCGTCGAGGCTTCCTACCTGACGGGTGGCATCACCTGGAAGGCCGACTACGTCATGGTCATCAATCCCACCGACACGCGTTCCGACCTCACGGGCTGGGTCACCATCGACAACAAGAGCGGCGGAACCTACCCGAACGCCGCCCTCAAGCTGGTGGCCGGCGACATCAACCGCGCCACCGACCCTCGTCGGGACGGCCGGGTGCTCGAGAAGGCCGCCATGGCTTCTCCCGCGTCCAACGCCAGCCGGGACTTCCGGGAAGAGACCTTCTTCGAGTACCACCTCTACTCACTCGACGGGCGCACGACCATCAAGGACAACCAGACCAAGCAGCTTTCCCTGATGTCGGCTGCGGACGTCCCCGTGGACAAGCACTTCATCTACTACGGCGCCGCCGACTACTACCGGACCTCCTACGGGCTGCCCGTCTCGAACCAGAAAGTCGGCGTCTATCTCGAGCTGAAGAACAGCAAGGAGAACCGTCTCGGCGTGCCTCTGCCCAAGGGACGCGTGCGCGTGTACAAGGCGGACGCCTCGGGCAGCCAGCAGCTCATCGGCGAAGACTGGATCGACCACACTCCGAAGGACGAGAAGATCAAGATCAAGATGGGCAATGCCTTCGACGTGGTAGGCGAGCGGATCCAGAAGGACTGGAAGCGCATCGCCTCCAACCTCTACGAGGTCGAGTGGGAGATCTCCCTGCGCAACCACAAGAAGGAAAGCATCACCGTGGAGGTGTTCGAGCCCATGCCCGGCGACTGGGAAGTGCTCCGCGCCAGCCAGCCTCACGAGAAGGTGCAGGCCTTCACGGCCAAGTGGAACGTGGCAGTGCCCAGGGAGGGCGAGGCCAAGCTCAGCTATCGAATCCGGGTGCGCTTCTGATGCGGCTCCTCGCGGCGGCGGGGCTGGCCATGCTTGGCCTCGTCGTCGCCCCCGCGCCGGCCCTCGCCCTCACCTGCATGTTCCGACCCTTCCAGGCGGCCGGCGAGCGCTTCGGGTCGGGAGAACTGGTCGCGCACGTCGAGGTGCTCGAAGTGCCGGCGAACCGCACGATGGACGCGCGTGTCCTCCGCGTC
>QHSC01000128.1 GCA_003220345.1 Candidatus Rokuibacteriota bacterium
TATCCGCGCGGTTTCTTCGGTGTTATCGGCCCGGCGCGTACAATCGGCGCATGATGAAGCGCGTCGGCGTGATGATGACGGTGGCGGCGGCGATTTCGGTAGTGGTGGTGGCGCCGGCGGAGGGTGGGGTCAAGGTGACGGCGACGCCGTCGTCACTGCGGCAGGGAGACGCGGGGGCGCTCATCGTCACGGGCGTCCCTGAGGCCAAGCTCATCGAGGGCAGCGTCGGCGACCGGCCTCTGATCTTCTTTCCGTATGCCGATGGCTACGCGGCCTTGATCGGGGTGGACCTCGCCGCGCCGACGGGGTCGGCGACATGGCGCGTGGGCTGGGTGGACGGCGCGGGCAATCCGAGAAAGGCCGTGGGCACGATCAAGATCAAGTCTCGGAAGTTTCCCGTGCAGAAGCTGTCGCTGCCCGGCAACCTGGTCGACCTCGACCGCGTGACCGAGCAACGCGCCGACCGGGAAGCCGCCCAGCTCAACACGCTCTACGGCATGTCGTCGGGCGAACGGCTCTGGCGAGGCCACTTCACCAGGCCCGTGACCTCGACGGGACCGGGGGAAGGATTCGGGGCGCGACGGGTCATCAATGGCAAGGCCCGCTCGCCTCACTCCGGTCTCGACTATGCGGCACCCACGGGCACGCCGGTCGTCGCCGCCAACCGGGGCCGGGTCGCACTCATCGGGGATTTCTTCTTCGGCGGACGCACGGTGGCCCTCGACCACGGCCAGGGACTCTACACGCTCTACATGCACCTCGATCGCGTGCAGGTGGCCGAAGGCATCCTCGTGGAGCGGGGCGACACCATCGGCGCGGTGGGCAGCACGGGGCGCGCCACGGGGCCGCACCTGCACTGGAGCGCCCAGCTGCGGCGCGCGCGCGTGGACCCCGCAGGGCTGCTCGCGCTGCCCGTGAGGGACTGAGCCGCCCGTTGTCCCGGATGGCGCGATCCATCGCGCGGGCGGCCGAGGGGCGATTCGCCGGCATGCTGGTCGCCCTCGCAGTCGCGGCGCTGACCTGTCTCGTCTTCCTTCCCGCCCTCGACGGCCGCTTCCTGCCCTGGGACGACGAGTCTAATCTCGTCGCGAACCGCGCCTGGCGCGGCCTCGGACCGTCGCAGCTCGGCTGGATGCTCACCAGCTTTCACAAGGGCCACTGGATTCCCGTGACGTGGCTCTCGTTTGCCGTCGACTACCTCGTCTGGGGCATGGATCCACGCGGCTATCACCTGACCAATGTCCTGATCCACGGAGCCAACGCCGGGCTCGTCTGCCTCCTCGTCATGCGGCTCCTCGAAACGGCGAGTGGTGTCGGGGGCACAGCGCGCCTCGCGGGCGCCGCCGCCGCCGCGCTGGCTTTTGCGCTCCATCCGCTCCGCGTCGAGTCCGTGGCGTGGGTCACCGAGCGCCGCGACGTGCTCTCGGCCTTCTTCTTCCTTCTCGCCATTCTCGCCTACCTGCGGGCAGTGCGGGAGGAGTCCCTCTGGCGGAGCGGCTGGAGCTGGCTCGCTCTCGGCGCTTTCGCCCTCTCGCTCGGATCCAAGTCCATGGCGGTGAGCTTGCCGGTGGTGCTGCTCGTCCTGGACGCCTATCCGCTGGGCCGCGTGAGTACGGGAGCGTGGCGGGCGCGATTGATGGAGAAGGCGCCTTTCGCGCTCCTGAGCCTGCTCGCGGCCGCCATCGCCATGGTCGCGGTGCGCTCGGGAGGCAGCGTGAGCAGCCTCGGCGACCTCGGCGTGGCCCAGCGTCTCGCCATCTCGGGGTATTCCGTCGTCTTCTACCTATGGAAGACGCTCCTGCCGACCGGCCTCTCCCCCCTGTACGAGCTCCCACTCGATCTCGACCCTGGATCTCCCATGTACCGTTTGAGCCTGACGCTGGTCGCAGCGATCACGATCGCCGCCCTCCTCCTGCGCCGGCGCTGGCCGTGGCTCCTCGCGGCGTGGGCGGCCTATATCGTCATGCTGCTTCCCGTGGTCGGCATCGCCCACAACGGGCCGCAGATCGCCGCCGACCGGTACACCTACCTGCCGTGTCTGCCCTGGGCCATCCTCCTCGGAGGGCTCGTGAGCGTGCTCTGGAGACGCGCATGGTCGATCGTCGTCGCCGCCGTCGCTGTCGGGTGCCTGGCCTGGCTGACCGTCGGCCAGATTCGCGTGTGGCGCGATGCGGAGACGCTATGGACGCACGCGCTCGTGACGGCGCCGTCTGCCATCGCGCATTCGAGCCTCGGCGTCGCCCTCGACGAACGCGGGCGGCCCGAGGAGGCGATCACCCACTTCCGACAGGCCCTGCGCGTCAACCCTCGACTTGCGCATGCGGAGAACAACTGGGGGATCGCCCTTGCGAAGCAGGGGCGCTGGGAGGACGCGGCGCGACACTACGAGGCTGCGCTCCAGATCGATCCACGCTATGCGGAGGCGCACGCGAACCTCGCCCTTGCCCTCGGCCGTCTCGGCCGCTATGCCGACGCGCAGCGCCACCTGGAGCAGGCCCGCGCGATTCTCCTATCTCGGACACGGTAGCGCAGGGGCCAGGATGAAGCCGCTCCGCCAGGCCTCGGCGCCGTCGGGATAGAAGCGCATCGAGGGCTTCTGGAAGAACTCGAGCGCCGCCCCGACCGCGCAGAGGATGGCGTCCCACCGGTCTTCGATCGACTTGAGCTCGGCGCCCGACATGGACGCGCTCGGGCGGAGCGCGACGAGGGCGCGCCAGGCCGTGTCTCCCGTGACCACGTAGCGCCCGCCGAGCGCCGTCGCGCAGCGCTCGATGAAAGGCCGAAGCCCACGCTCCACCCAGCGCCGTCGGTCGCCGAAGTGACGCTGCTTGTACTTGACGATGGTGAGCCCGGGCGTGCGGTCAAGCGTGAAGAGCAGGACCTGCAGCGCATTCGGATAGATCTCGCGGATGGCCGGGCACGCGCTCCTCGGCTGCCATGCCGGGCCGAAGGACTCGAGGGGATAGGCCGAGAGCAGGGCCGCGATGAAGGCGTCGAGGCCGGGGTAGCGTGGCGGGCTGTGGGTCGAGGCGTGGAAGCGTCCGAAGCGGCTCGAGATCTCGTTGTCGCAGATGCGTCGACCCGTCCCCAGGCCCAGGAGCGGGGCGTCGATCGCGACCGAGGCCCGGTGACGGGCGACGTGCCTGGCGATCCAGCCCAGCACATCCTCGTGTCGCCCGAGCGAGTGAGGGATCTCGCGCAGGCGGAGAGGGAAACGCTGCCCGGCCAGGAGGGCGACGCCGGAGGGATTGCCGTCCTTCCACGCGAGATCGACGCCGAGAAATCTCACGCGGGCGGGCGCGCGATGCTGCCGGCCATCACGGTCACCGCCGAGCCGCCGACGCGCACCCGACCGACAACGCCGTCCCGGACCAGGAGCTCGACGCGAAGCCGCCCGGGGCGCCCGAGACCATCGCCCTGCTCGGCGGTGAATTCGACCATGGTGCCGGCGGGGCGCAGAAGCCCCGCCTCGAGCAGCCACAGGCCGATCGAGGAGTGGACCGAGCCGGTGACGATGTCTTCGGGGATGCCGTAGTGGGGCGCGAAGAAGCGGCTGTGGGTCGTGGAGCCCGGCTCCACCGTCTCGCGGGAGACGAGGCAGACTCCGCGGAGGCCCGCGTGGGTGGCCGCGTCTCCGAGGGCGGTCATGTTCGGCCTGAGCGACCGGAGAAGATCGAGCCCGGCGACCGGGATGACGAGGTCATGATCGGGCGTGGTGACGGCGGCCGCCCAGCCCGCGGCGGCAGGGAGACCGACGGCCTCGCGCACGTGGGCGAGCTGCCCCGTGAACGGATGAAGCGTGGGCACCCTGGGCTCGAGCCAGATCAGCCGCCGCGTCTTGTCCGCGACCACGCTGGCGCCCAGGGGCCCGGACATGGTCTCGAACACGACGTGCTCGCCGCGAAGCCGCCCCGCCTCGAGGAGAGCGTGCACGGCCGCGACCGTCGTGTGGCCGGAATAGGCGACCTCCCGCTTCGGCGTGAACCAGCGCAGGTGCCAGTGCGCGCCCTCGCCGCCCCGGGCCGGGGTCAGGAAGGCCGTGCCCGCCAGGTTCATCTCCGCGGCAATGGCCTGCATCTGCTGGTCCGAGAGTCCGCGGGCATCCAGGACGACGGCGGCGGGATTGCCCGCGAAGGGCCTCTCCGCGAACGCGTCCACCTGGAAGATGGGGATCACAGGCGGATGCGCTCGCGGAGCTGGCGCGCCTTTCTCGCAAGCATGCGGGTGGACCAGACGGTGGCCATGGACTGCGCCATCATGCCGTAGACGCGGAAGCGCGGCACCTTGAGGACCACGTCGGGGTCGAGCCAGTTCGGCGACTGCGCGAGGAGATCGAGCGTGCGCAGACCGATGAGGAGCGGCCAGGCGCAGGCCAGGCGCATCCGGGTCTCGCGCTTGGGAATGGCAAAGGTGTACTGCCAGCCGGCCTCGTAGTGATCGAGGGCGAGGTTGAGCAGCTCGACGAGCAGCGGTCGGAGCGCCGCCCCCGCCGCGGGCTCGAGGAGATCCTTGGGCTCGAGCCCCAGCCGCGCCAGGTCGCGGCTCGGCAGATAGCAGCGGCCCTGCCGAAGGTCGCGCGGGATATCGCGCAGCACGTTGGTGAGCTGGAGCCCCTTGCCGAAGCGGATCCCCAGCGACTTCATCTTCTCGAGGTCCCAGTGCTTGAGCCTCGGCCGGTGGGCGACGTGGACCTCCGTCCAGAACTCGCCGACGCAGCCGGCCACGAGGTAGGTGTAGCGGTCCAGATCGTGGCGCGTTTCCAGGGCGGCGAGGCCGCCCTCGTTCTCGCCGGGAAAGCGGCTCAGGTCCTCGGTCATTCCCTCGATGATGGTCTCGAGGACATGGCGGACGCGCCGGCGGTCCGCCGCGGGCAGCGCCTGGTAAGCCGCGAAGCACTCGGGCAGGCGCTCGAGCAGGGTGCGCTCGGCCTCGAGGGACTGGATGCCGCGGGTGGCGGCGACGATGGCGGCGAGCCGGCCCGGGGCCAGGCCGTCGAGCTCGTCGCGGAAGGCGAGCAGATGGGTGATCCGCTGCTCCCGGCCGATCAAGCGGGAGTCGGCGATGGTATCGGCCGCCCGAGCAAAGAGATATGCCAACCCCAGGATAGGTCGGACCGGAGCCGGGAGGACCGCGAGGGACAGGTAGAACGAGCGGCTGACGCGCTTGAGAAGATCGCCCGTCAAATTAGCTGAAGGCATATGCGGCCACGCCAGCCCGGTGGGGGGGGGTCGGGGGAGGAGCGGCGCTCGCTCCCCTCTGACGTAACCTCCCCTGACTAATCCAGTTCCATCGGATTGATGGGCTTGCTGGGGTCGTCCTTGGCTTTCTTGAGCGCCTGCTGGAGCTTGGCGTCGAGCACCTTGCCCTTGTTCTGCTCGGCCTTCATCTGCTCCCGGAAGCGCTCCTCGCGCTTGGCCGCCTCGCCCTTGAGCGAGGTGATCGCCTCGCCCAGTCCCAGGCCCGAGCTCTTCCGCGGCGGCGGCTCGTGCGCGACCACCGCTTCGAGGCCTGGGTCGATCGTCAGCCGGCCGTTGCAGCAGGGGCAGGTGATGATGAAGGTCGCCATGGCCCACACCCTACCAGAAAATCAGAGCGCAAGGTATTGGGCGCGGATGGACTCGTCCTCGCGGAAGGCCCTGGCCGTGCCCTCGTAGCGGATGTGCCCCTTCTCGAGCACGTACACGCGGTCGGCGAGGTCGAGGCAGAAGTCCACGTTCTGCTCGGCGAGCAGGATGGTCAGCCCCTCGCGGGCGAGGCGGCCGATCTGGTCCTTGAGGTGGTCGACCACGAGCGGCGCCAGCCCTTCGGAGGGCTCGTCCAGGAGCAGCAGCTCGGGATTGCCCATGAGCGTGCGCGCGATCGTCAGCATCTGCTGCTCGCCGCCCGACAGGTGTCCGCCCTGCCGATCCACCAGCTCGCGGAGCTTGGGAAAGAGATCGAAGACCCGCTCGAGGGTCCAGCCCTGGCTTTCCCTCCCGTCGCCACGAGGACGGCGCGCCGCCACGTCGAGGTTCTCCCAGACGGTCAGGTCGGCGAAGATGCGCCGGTCCTCGGGGACGAAGCCGATGCCGAGCCCGGCGATCTCGTAGGGCTCGCGACGCGTGATGTCTCGCCCTTTCCACACCACGTGCCCCTGCCGGGCCGGCGTCAGCCCCATGATGCTTCGCATGGTCGTGGTCTTGCCGACCCCGTTTCTCCCCACGAGGCACACGCATTCCCCCGCCGCCACCTCGAGGGAGACGCCGAAGAGCACCTGGGACAGGCCGTAGGAGGTGTAGACCTGCTGGACCTCGAGGATGGCCGCCATCAGTGACGCTCCCCCAGATACACGCGCCGGACTTCCGGATGGCGCCGGACTTCGTCGGGAGCTCCGTCGGCGATGACGCGGCCCTGGTGGAGCACGGTGATGCGCTGGGAAATGGCGAAGACCACCTCCATGTCGTGCTCCGTGAAGAGGAGGGTGAGTCCGCGCTCGCGCGCGATGCGCTCGATGAGCTGGATCGACTCCCGCGTCTCCTGGGACGACATGCCGGCCGTGGGCTCGTCGAGGAGGAGGATCTCGGGCTCGAGGGCGAGGGCGATGCCGAGCTCGAGCTGCTTCTGGTTGCCGTGAGAGAGGAATCCCGCGATCTCGCTCGCCTTGTCGAGGAGGCCCACGGAGGCGAGCACGGACTCGGCCTCCTCCCGGAAGAGGCGCTCCACGCGCTCGAAGAGGCTCCAGCCGCGGCCGCGATGGGACACGTAGGCGGCCTGGACATTCTCGTACACCGTGAGCTGCGGAAAGATGTTCGTCCGCTGGAAGGAGCGGCCCATGCCGAGGCGGCAGAGGTCGTGCGGCGCGATGCCCGTCACCTCCCGGCCCTTGAAGCTGACGCTGCCCGCGTCGGGACGGAGATGACCCGTGATGAGGTTGAAGAGCGTGGTCTTGCCCGCGCCGTTGGGCCCGATGATGGCGCTCACGGAGCCGCGCGGCACGGAGAAGCTCACGCCGCCCACGGCCTGGAAGCCGTCGAAGCTCTTGCGCAGCTCGCGGACCTCAAGCACTCGCCGGCCTCCGCGAGAGCCTGCGCCAGAGGCCAAGGGCGGCGCCCGCGATCCCTCCGGGAAAGACGAAGAGAAGCACGACGAGGATGGTGCCGAGGATGAGGGGCCAGTACTGCGTGTACGAGACGATCTGCTGGTTGAGCCAGAGGAGCACGAGGGCGCCCAGGGCGGGACCGAAGAAGGTGCCCATGCCTCCCAGGAGCGTCATGATCAGCACCTCGGAGGACTTGGTCCAGTAGGCGAAGTCCGGGAAGACGCCTCGGTTGAAGATACCGAAGAGGCCGCCGGCGAGGCCCGCGAAGGCGCCCGCGATGACGAAGGCGCCCAGCTCGTAGCGCCGCACGTTGACCCCGATGAACTCCGCGCGCTCCGGGTTCTCGCGGATGGTCGTGAGCATGCGCCCGAAGGGCGAGCCCACGATGCGGCGGAGGAGCCACAGGCAGAGGGCGACCATCAGCAAGGTGAGAAAGTAGAAGTACTCCGACGTCCGATAGCTGAGAAACGGCGCCGCGGTCGCCACGCGCTCGAGCCAGGCGAAATCCGGGTAGGGGATCTCCGGCATGCCCTGCTCCCCGCCCGTGACCTCGTTCCACTTGAAGCAGATCGCCCACACGATCTGGGCGAAGGCCAGCGTGAGCATGGCGAAGTAGATGCGGGTCAGGCGCACACAGAAGAAGCCGAAGACGAGGGCGAAGAGGCCGGCCAGGAGGCCGGCGGCGGGGAAGGCGAGGAGAAAGGGGACTCCGATCTTCTTCATCAGAAGCCCGGTGGTGTACGCGCCGATTCCGAAGTAGGCGGCGTGGCCGAACGAGACGAGCCCCGTATAGCCCACGAGAAGATTGAGGCTGGTGGCGAAGAGCGCCCAGATGACCACGTCGTTGGCCAGGAAGGTGTAGTAGCGCGAGCCGAGCGCGGGCACGAAGAAGGCGGCGATGAGCACGAGGACCGGCCAGCGAGAGCCCAGCCTCTTCATGACACCGTCATTGGGATTTGGCCGCCGAGGCGCCTGCGCAGGGCCTCCGGCGCCCGTCGTTCGGGCGAACAGCGCGCGCGGTCATTTTAGCGGCCGCCCGAGGAGGCCCCAGGGCCGGATGATGAGGACGGCGGCCATGAGGGCGAAGATCGAGAAGATGGAGAAGCGCGGGAAGAACAGGATCCCGAAGGAGAGGACCTGGCCGTAGATGAGGGCGCCGAGAAAGGTCCCCCAGAAGGAGCCGAGGCCTCCGATGACCACGACCACGAAGGCCTCGACGATGACTTCCGTGTCCATGCCGGGGACGATGGCCCGCATGGGCGAGATGAGAGCGCCGCCGAGCCCGCCGAGAAACGAGGCGAGCATGAACACGCCCGTGTACAGCGCCTTGACGTTGACGCCGAGGGCGCCCAGGGTCTCGCGATCCAGGGCCGCCGCGCGGATGAATCGCCCGACGCGCGTGCGCTGGAGCACGTACCAGAACCCGAGCGCGATGGCGGGGCCGAGCAGGATGATGAAGAGGTTGTAGTCGGGGACGGTCGCTCCGAAGACGCTCACGGCGCCCGTGAGGCCGGCGGGGCGGCTCACCGATTTCTGCTGCGTGCCCCAGATGATCTTGGCGACATCGCTCAAGATGAGGACGAGGGCATACGTGAAGAGGAGCTGGTACAGCTCTTCCTTGCCGTAGAGACGCTGGAAGAGGAAGCGCTCGACGATGCCGCCGAGGAGGGCGACCCCCGTGGCCGCCCCCAGCGCGGCTATCCAGAAGGTGATGGGGCCCGTCCCCAGCCACTGAACGATCTGATAGGCCGAGTACGCGCCCAGCATGTAGAAGGTGCCGTGGGCGAAGTTGAGCACGCGAAGAACGCCGAAGATGAGCGAAAGGCCCGCCGCGATGAGAAAGAGGAACATCGCCGCGGTGAGGCCGCTCAGGGACTGCGCGAAGGCGAAGGAGAGGTCGGGCATCGAGACAGGCCCCCTCACCCTGCCCTCTCCCCCGCGACGGGGGAGAGGAATTTCTCGATCCCTCTCCCCTCAGGGGAGAGGGCAGGGTGAGGGGAGAAGACCTAGTCCATGAACTTGGTCGGATCGATGTAGGTGATGGGCTTCATGATCGGGAAGTTGTACTTCGGGTCCTTCACCGTCTTTCCGTAGAGCTGGCCGCGGTTCGCCTGATGATCCTTCTCGCGAAGGGTCTGCTTGCCGATGGGCGTGTCGATGGTCAGCCCGAGGAGCGCCTTGGAGACCTTGTCCGAGTCCGTGCTCCCCGCCTTCTTGATCGCCTCGGTCAGGAAGGCCATGCCGATGTAGCCCTGGATGGCCCACGACGAGGGGTACTCGTCCTTCAGGTACTTCGAGAGGCGCGCGGTGTAGTCCTTGTGCGGGCCCGGATTGTCCTCCCAGTAGAAGGCGTCGTAGGAGTTGCCCCAGATCCCTACCGGGTAGTCCGCGCCCATCGACTTGGTCGTCTCGGGCGAGCCCGCCTCGCCGAGCCCGATGAAGTTGTACTTGATCGCGTCGAAGTAGCCCAGGGCCTTGGCCTGCTTCGAGAAGGTCACGAAGAAGCCGCCCCAGATCGAGGAGACCACCGCGTCCGGCTTCTTGGCCATCTGGGCATTGATGAACGGGTTGTAGTCCTGCTCGCCCAGCTTGGGCCACTGCTGGTCCACGATCTCCACGCCGGGCTTGATCCGCTTGATGTGCTCGACGAAGGACCTGGTCACGTCCTGGCCGTAGGCGTAGTCGAAGGCGATGGTGGCGATCTTGGTCACGGGCCACTTGGCCACGATCTCCGCGGCGCTCCGGCCTTCCATGGTCGTGTTCGCGGCCACCCTGAAGACATAGGGGTGGAGCTTGTCGGCCGCCGTCAGCTGGTCCGTCTTGGGGATCGGCGCGATGAAGACGATCTTGTTCTCCTTGGCCACCACGGAGACGGCGGGGCCCTCCGCGGAGGTCAGCGTCCCCATGAGAAAGTCCACGTTCTCCTTGAGGATGAGCTCGCGTGAGACGCGGACCGCCTCGTTGGCGTCAGCCTTGGAGTCCCGGATGAGCAGCTCGATCTTCCGGCCGAGGACGCCACCCTTGGCGTTGAGCTCGTCCACGTACATCTGGGCGCCCTTGCTCGCCGGCTCGCCGAAGAGCGCAGGGGGGCCGGAGAGGGGCAAGGGCACGCCGACCTTGATCGGCTTCTGGGCTTCGGCCGAGAGCGGCAGCGCCAGCAGCGCGGCGAGGAGCAAAATCAGTGAGCGGACCATGACCAGCCTCCTTTGACGGTTTGTCAGGCGGGGCTACAGGGCCGGGAACCCCGGGACCTGTACCCGGATCCGGTACACGGATGTGGACGCGGTGATGTAGAGGCTACGGTAGTCATCGTCGCCCCAGGCGAAGTTGGCCGTGGGCTCCGGGACCTTGATCACGCCCAGACAGGCGGCTTCGGGCGTGAAGACGTGGACGCCTCCGGGGCCGCAGCAATACACGTTGCCGGCGGAGTCGAGCTTCATGCCGTCGGGCGCGCCGCGTCCCTCCCCCGTGGTCTCGGCCCACACGCGCCCTCCCGCGAGGCCGCCGTCGGCCTTCACGTCGAAGACGCGGATGTGCTTGCGCGCGGTATCGTTGACGAAGAGCCGGCGACCGTCGAGGGAGAAACACAGCCCGTTGGGCCTGTCGAAGTCGTCCACGAGGAGCGTGGGATGCTTCGGGTCGTGGCCGGCGCGGTACACGCTCTGGTGCGACAGCTCCTGCTCCCGCTTGACTCCATAGAAGTCCGCCCTGCCGTACGGCGGGTCGCTGAAGTAGATGCCGCCGTCGGCGGCGCATACGATGTCGTTGGGGCTGTTGAGCTGCTTGCCCTCGTAGTGCGTGGCGATGGAGGTGATGCGGCCGTCGGGCTCCGTCCGTGACACCTGGCTCGAGGCATGCTCGCAGGCGAGGAGCCGGCCCTGACGGTCCCAGGTCAGGCCGTTGGACTTGTTGCAGGGCTTGCGGAACGTGGTGACGCCGTCACGTACCGACCAGCGGCGCAGATGATCGCCGGGCATGTCGCTCCACAGCAGGTACTTGCCCGTCGGGTGCCAGAGCGGCCCCTCGGTGAACAGGCAGTCGCCCGCGATCTTCTCGAACTCGACCTTCGCGCCCACGACGGCGGTGAGGCGAGGGTCGCGGATCTCCAGCGTCACTTCTTGAGCGGCTCCCCGGGCCTACCCGCGGCGTACCAGTCGGCGGGCTTGACCTCCTCGATGACCACCCACACGGCCTCCTTGGGCAGGCCGGTGACCTCGGTGATGGCGCCGGTCACGCGCTTGGCGATCTCGTCCTTGCGCTCCTTGCCCCAACCTTCATAGATGCGGATGTTGACGAATGGCATGCGGCTCTCCTGTGAGCGCGTCGGGCTCAGGCCTTGAGGGACTTGGCGAACCAGTCGGTGCAGCGCTTCCAGGCATCCGCGGCGGCCGTCGCGTTGAACGACGGGCGATAGTCAGCAAAGAAGCCGTGGGTGGCGCCCGGATAGACCACGACCTCGACGTTCGGATTGTGCTGCTTCACGAGATCGCCCATCTTGCGGGCATCGGCGGGGGAGGGACTCGTGTCCGCCTCGCCGCTGAGGGAGAGGAGCGGGATCTTGATGTCCTTCGCCACGTCGAAGCCCGTGACAGGCACCGGCTCGTCGGGGAAGGGACGCGCCGGCGAGCCGTACCAGGCGACGGCTGCCTTCATGTCCGGGCTTGTGGCTGCGACCTGGAAGACTGTGGAACCGCCCCAGCACCAACCGGTGATGCCCGCGCGGTCGGCGCGGGCGCCGGGCCGCTTCTTCGCCCAGTCTACTGTCGCCGCGACGTCGCCGATCAACTGCTTGCGCGGCACGGCGAGAACGATCTTCATGATGTCCTGAACGTTCGGGATCTGGGCGGTACCCCCTTCGCGTTTGAACAGCTCCGGGGCCACGGCGTAGTAACCGGCCTTGGCGAAACGGCGGGTCACGTCACGCACCCATTCGTGCACGCCCCAGACCTCCGAGATGCAGACCACAATGGGAGTGGGTCCGCCGGATGCGGGGCGCGCCTCGTAGACCGGCATCATGTAGTCGCCGATCTTGACCTCGAAGTCTCCGGCCTGGATGCCCGTGGTGTCGGTCTTGATCGCCTGGGCCAGGACCTTGTCCACGGCCACCGCGTAGCCGGCGAAGGTGGCGCCCCCCACCTTGAGCATCTGCCGTCGCGTGAGCCCGCCCGTCGTCTCACTATCCCGCGCCGGCACGTCGCTCATTCGTGATTCCTCCGTGTGTTGTGTCGCGCCGAGGAACGTCCTGGCCGCCCGGATTCGGGAGGCGTCTGGCCCGCGTGCCCCGCAGTCTAGGTGCGCGCCCCCCGCCTGTCAATGCGCGCTCCTGGAACGGCCGACCTGATAGACTCGGACCGTGGCCGACCTCGTCAACGACTTTTCCTGGTCCCGCACTCGCGACCATGTCTTCAAGGACTGCCGCCGGCGCTACTTCTACCAGTACTACGGCGCCTGGGGCGGCTGGGAGGCCGACGCCGACCCGCTCGTGCGCCGCCTCTACGTCCTCAAACAGCTCGGAACCCGTCAGATGTGGGCGGGGCGGCTCGTGCACGAGGCGGTGGAGCGCGCGCTTCTCGCCATGCGCGACGGCTACGCGCTCTCCGAGGCGGCGCTGATCGAGGACACCGTGCGGCAGATGCGCGGGGAGTGGCGCGGCTCCCGGGACGGCATCTACCACGAGTTCCCGAAGCGCACGGGGCTCTTCGAGCACGAGTACGCCGTGCGCATCCGGGACGCCGAGTGGCAGGCCCTCCGCGACCATGTCGTCCGCTGCCTGCGCAACTTTTACCGGCTGCCCCTCCTGGCCGAGATCAAGCAGGTTCCCGCGGACCGCTGGTCCTTCATCGAGAACATCGGCTCCTTCGCCTTCGAAGGCACGCGCGTCTTCGCTGCCCCGGACTTCGGCTTCTGGAACGCCGCGGACCGCCTTCAGCTCGTGGACTGGAAGACCGGCGGCAACGGCGGAGAGGGCGCGGCGATCCAGCTTGGCGGCTACGCGCTCTATGCGCTGGAGGTCATGGGCGTGGATCTCCCGCGCGTGGATCTGCTCGAGGTCAACCTCGGGGCGGGCAAGGTGACCGTGCATCCCTGGAACGAGGTGAGCCTGGACCGCGTGCGCGAGCACATCCGCCTCTCCGTGCGCGCGATGCGCGCCTACCTCAAGGACCCGGACAAGAACCTCGCCGAGGAGGCGAACTTCGAGAAGAGCGAGGATTTGCGCATCTGCCGCTGGTGCAACTTCCGGGCGGTCTGCCGCCCCGAGCTGCCGCCGTTCTCGAAACCGGAAGACATGGAGGGAGCGGCGCCGCTTCCCCCGGGAACCGGACAACGCTCGTGAAGGCCCTCCTCGTCGATCTCGACGACACCCTGCTCGACTACTCCGGCGGTGTCGAGGACTCATGGCGGAGTGCCTGCCAGGCCCTGGCCACGACGGCGGGCGTGGATGCGGTCGCGCTCGCCGATGCCGTCAGGATCGAGCGGCGCCGGTTCTGGGACGACGTCAGCCGGCACCGGATCGAGCGGGTGAACATGATGGGCGCGTGGACCAAGGTCGCGGCCAACGGGCTCGAGCGGATGGGCGCGCCCAGCCCCGAGCTGGCCGCCCGCATCGCGGAGGACTTCGCGGCGCGCCGCTGGGCCGTCATGCGCCTCTTTCCCGGCGTGCCGGAGGCGCTGGGGCGGCTATGCGCCGCCGGTGTGCCCATGGCCCTCGTCACCAACGGCGACAAGAGCCAACAGCGGCGGAAGATCGAGACCTACGATCTCGCCCGCTTCTTCGAGGTGATCGTGATCGAGGGCGAGTTCGGCGCCGGCAAGCCCGAGGAGATCGTCTACCGCCACGCCCTCGAGCGTCTGGGGATCGCGGCCGCCGAGGCGTGGATGGTGGGCGATCACATCGAGTGGGACGTGGCAGCGCCGCAGCGGCTCGGCCTGCGGGGCATCTGGGTGGACCGCGACCGCACGGGCCTCCCCGAGGGCACGGCCGTGCGTCCCCACCGCATCGTCAGGGAATTCTGCGAGCTCTTGGACCCGACTCCCTCACCCTGACCCTCTTCAACTAGGAGAGAGGGAATAAGCGGGGTCACCCCTTTCGATCCGTCGTCTCTGTTTGAACCAAAGACGAGGCCCGGGCCTACCTTGACTCCCCGCGCGACGACTCATAAAGTACGTCCACCGTAGACATAAGTCGCATCCTCGCCCGAGGAGGTTTTCATGACTCGATGGATCGGGTTGGTTCTGTGCGTTCTGCTCGCGATGCCGGTGGCCGCGCCGGCCGCGCCGGCCGGGAAGGTCGTGATCGCCCAGGGCGTCGATCCGACGACGCTCGACATCATGAACCAGCAGGAGACGCCCGCCTCGGTCGTCGGGCGGCACATCTTCGAGATGCTGGTGGAGCGCGACCAGAACCTCAAGCTGGTGCCCGCGCTGGCCGCCGAGTTGCCCAAGCTGGTGTCGCCGCAGGTGTGGGAGGTCAAGCTACGCCGCGGCGTGAAGTTCCACAACGGCGAGGACTTCACCTCCGAATCCGTGAAGTTCAGCCTGGAGCGCGCCAAGGACTCGAAGATGCGCGCGTCCTCGAACTTCCGGCCCATCGACCGCGTGGAGATCGTCGACCCGTACACGGTGCGGGTGCACACGAGCAAGCCGTGGCCGATCTTCGCGGTGATGATGAACGCGCCGCAGACCGCCATGTATCCGCCGAAGGCCTACGCGGGCAAAGAGAGCGCGGAGATCTCCAAGAACCCGATCGGCACCGGGCCCTACAAGTTCGTGCGCTGGTCGAAGGACGAGGAAATCGTGCTGGAGGCCAACCCGAGCTACTGGCGGGGCGCGGCCCGGATCAAGAGCGTGGTGTTCCGGCCGATCCCCGACGACGCGGTGCGGGTGGCCGCGCTCCAGAACGGCGAGGTCGACGTGGCCGTGAACATCCCGCCCCACCTGGCGGCGATCATCGACAAGCACCCGAAGATCTTCCTGTCGACGGCGCCGTCGATCCGCACCATCCAGCTGATGTTCTACACGCACCAGTACGACAAGGACAACAAGCTGGTCGGTTCCTACCAGGGACCGTCGGCCGACAAGCGCATCCGCCAGGCCATCGCCTCGGCCATCGACGTTGACGAGATCATCAAGGGCGTGCTCGACGGCAAGGGCCAGCGCGTGGCCACCATGCTCCCGAGCTTCCACTTCGGCTACGATCCCTCGCTCAAGCCGCCCAAGCAGGACCTGGCCCGCACCAAGAAGCTCCTGGCCGAGGCCGGCTTCCCCAGCGGGCTCGAGCTGACCGTGCACGGCCCCCAGGGCCGTTACGTGCGCGACAAGGAAGTGCTGGAGGCGGTCGCCGGCCAGCTCACCAAGGCCGGCTTCAAGGTCACCGTGCGCACCTACGAGTTCGTGAACTACCTCAACAACATGGTCTATGTGCACAGGGCGGGGCCGGTGTGGCTGATCGGCTGGGGCCAGGGCTCGCTCGACGCCGAGGGCATCTATGTGCCGCTCTTCCGCTCGGGCAACCTGCTCTCGAACTACCACAACCCCGACTTCGACCGGATGGTGGACGAGGCGCAGACGATCATGGACGACAAGAAGCGCCTGGAGCAGTACCACCGCATCAACAAGCTGTGGCTGGACGACCAGGCGGCCGTACCTCTCTACCAGCAGATCGACCTCTACGGGGCCAGCCGCAGGCTCAACTGGAAGTCGCGCAGCGACGAGCTGATCAAGGCCTACGACATGTCGCTCAAGGAGGGCAGCTGATCGCACAGCAAGATGGCGTTTCCCCGGCGGCCGTAATTCAGTGGCCGAATGCCAGCTTCCCAAGCTGGACGTCGCCGGTTCGAATCCGGTCGGCCGCTCCAACTCGATGGGCCCCGCGGAGTCTTCCGCGGGGCCCGTGCCCTTCTAGAAAATCGATCTCACGTAGGGAAAAGAGCCTGACATAGGCACCCCGCTCGTGGCGGGGTGCCTGATCTCCCTGGTCACTGAATGACCCGATCCGCGCGACCCAGGATCGAGCGCGGGATGACGATGCCCAACGTCTTCGCGGTCCTCGCATTGACGATCAACTCGAACTTGGTGGCTTGCTCGACGGGGAGGTCAGCAGGCTTCGCACCCTTCTCAAAGATTCGCTTTTGGTAGGTAACCGTAAACGGGTCCGCAAAAAGAAACAGAGCCTCAAGCCGCAGGAGGCCAACGCGCGGGACCTTGGTCGCCGGTTGCGCATCAGCCGGGAGGAGCATGGCGAAGAGGGCAAACGCCAGGCTCATCGCCACCGGCAGACGAAAAGCCCTCATACGCATGTCCCGCGGACCCCCCTTTGAGCGGCTCCGAACCCTCGGTCGCGAGGGGGAGGCCGAGCTACTTGGGCGGCTCAACGATGACGGTGCGCACCGTCCCGAGGTAGCGCCTCGCCACGCGCTGGAGGTCCGCCCCCGTGACCTGCTTCACGTCCGCGGCGAAGCGATCGAGGAACTCCGGCCCGACGCCGGCGACTTCGTAGAAGGCCAGGTACCAGGCCTGCCGCTGATTGGTCCGCCGGTCCATGGCCTGGCTGCCGAGGAGATAGGCCTTGGCGATCGCGAGCTCCTCGGCCGGCACCGGCTCGTTCTGGACGCGGGCGAGCTCGCTCCTGAGGGCGGCCTCCGCCTTGGTCACGTTCTCGGGAGCAGTGCCGAGCAGGTTGACGAAGGCGCTCGTGTCCACGCGGGTCGCGTACTGGGCGAAAGTGGTGTAGGCGAGCGCCTGCTTGTCGCGGAGCTCGGAGAAGTACCGCCCGGCCATGCCGCCGCCTAGAAGGGAGGCGAGAACCTTGGTCGGCGCGTAGTCCTTGTCGGTGAGAGCCGGCGCGAGCCCGGCCATGACGATCTGGGCCTGGGCTCCGGGCACCGTGAAGACCTGTCGCGTGGCGGCCAGGGGCGGCGGCGCGGGCGGGCTCGGCGTGGGTGGCTTGCCGGCAGGCATGCCGCCGAAGAGACGCGCGACCTGGGCCTGCACCTCGGCCGCCTTCACCTGGCCGCTCACGGCCACCACCATGCCCTCGGGCACGTAGTGGGCGCGGTAGTAGGCGACCAGCGCATCACGGGTCAGTCTCTCGAGGCTCTCGCGGCGCCCCGTGGGATCCCAGGCGTAAGGATGCGACCCGTACAGGGCCTCCCGCATGCGGTCCATGGCAACGTCGGACGGCTTGTCACCGCGGTTCCTGATCTGGCGCGTGAGGAAGTCGCGCACGGGCCCGAAGGTGCCTTCGGGGAGCGAGGGGCGCAGCGCGATGGCGGTGACCAGCTCGAGCATCTCCTGCCAGTGCTTGGACAGCGCCGTCGCGGTGACCTCCGAGTAGTCCGCGTCGCCGTAGGCATCGATGCTGCCGCCCATGCGGTCGGCCGCCTCCACGATCTCCTCCCCTCCCAGCTTGTCGGTCCCGCGCACCATCAGGAGCTGGAGGAGGTTGGAGATGCCCGCGGTGGCGGGCGTCTCCGTGCGCGTCCCCATCTTGACCATGACCGAGAAGGCGACGACGGGCGCGATCGGGTTCTCGCGCACGAGCAGAGTCAGGCCGTTGGGCAGCTTGGTCCGCGTCACGCCGTCCGTCTGGGCCGCCGCGATGGACGGGATCAGGAGCGCCAGCAGGAGGGCAACGCGCAAGATCATTGAGTGGTCCTCGCCTCGCCGCTGTCGGGCCTGCGGGATCTATTCAGCTCTCGCCTCAGGGCTTCGCCCTTCAGCTCGAAAGGCGGGCAGCGTCTCA
Source organism: Candidatus Rokuibacteriota bacterium (assembly GCA_003220345.1). GTDB lineage: Bacteria > Methylomirabilota > Methylomirabilia > Rokubacteriales > CSP1-6 > AR37. The sequence goes on from QHSC01000128.1 coordinate 17,820, forward strand.
GCTCGAAAGACTTATCCAGCTCTCGCCTCGCCACTCTCGTGCCTACGGCAGCTCGGCAGTGTCTCAGCTCGAAGATCATTTGGCTTTCCCCGGCACGAAGGCGATGCGTGCGTAGTCGGTCAAGGGAAGATACTTGCGAGCGGCGTCCCGGATCTGCTCGCGCGTCACCGTGCGCAACCGCTCGAGGTAGCGCAGCTCGTCCTCGAGCTTGCCCATGGTCTGGGCGAGGCCGTAGGCGGCGGCGACGCCGTCCGAGGTCTCGTAGGAGAACGCGTGCTCGGATTCTGCCTTGGTCACCGCGAGCTGCCGCTCCTCTTCCGTCGGCCCTTCCCGCTGGATGCGCGCGATCTCCTCGAGGATGCGTCGCTCGGCCTTCTCGACGTCGGCCGCCTCGAGAGCGGCCTGGACGTAGATGATGCCGGAGAGCTGCAGCGAGGAATTGGTCATGCTGATGCTCGACACGATCCGCTCGGAGTCCCGCAGGGTCTTGGCCATCCGCGAGCTCTCGCTGCCCGCCAGGATGGTCGAGAGCAGATCGAGGGGGAAGCTGTCGGGGTTGCTGAGGCTGGGGGCCTGCCAGCCCAGGGCGAGGTGCGCCTGCTGCTCCGGGCGCTCCACCGTGCGCTTCACGATGCCCGTGAGGGGCCGGAGGGAGGGCGGCGTGGGCGGCGCGTAGCCGGTGCGGCGCTCGCGCCCGAAGGTGCGATCGACCATGGCCCGCAGCGCCTTGACCTCCACCGGGCCCACGACCACGAGCGCCATGTTCTCCGGCGTGTAGTACTGGTGGTTGAAGGCCTTGAGCTTCTCCTGGGTCGCCGCGTTCATGGTCTCGGTCGTCCCGAGGACCGGCCGCCCGTACGGATGATCGGCGAACACGAGGCCGTAGAGCTGGCGGATGATGGCGGTCTTTGGATTGTCCTGCTCGATCCGCGCTTCCTCGAAGATGACCTCGCGCTCCGCGGTGATCTCCTTGGAATCGAAGGTGGAGCGAAAGGCCATGTCGTCGAGCAGCTCGATGGCCGTGCGGGTAGCCTCGCTGGGCACGGTGATCTGGAACGACGTGTAGTCGAACGAGGTGAACGCGTTGTCGCGCCCGCCCTGCCCCTCGACCACTCGGTCGATGTACCCGGGACCGAACTTCTCGGTGCCCTTGAAGAGCATGTGCTCCTGGAAATGCGCGTAGCCCAGGCCGTCGGGCCGCTCGTAGCGGACGCCGGTGGCGACCCAGAGATAGACGGCCACGATGTCGGCCGCGCGGTGGTCCTGCACGATGAGGGTGAGGCCGTTCGGCAGAACCTGGAGGACGGGCGGGGGCGGCTCCCCCGCGGGCGCGGTGGCGCGGACACTCGCCGTGGCACACCCTGACGCGAAGACCGCGGCCACGACGAGGGCGGCCGCGGCGCGGGGAGCGAACGCCATGCCGCGCATTCTAGCGTAGATCGTCACACCGGTATATACGCGCCGGAAACGGCGCCGGCTCCATCGGAGGCGAGATAGGCGATGACGTCGGCGACGGCCTCGGTGCTGACCCAGCCCGAGCGGTCGGCGTCGGGCATGGCGCGGCGATTGGCCGCCGTGTCCATGGTGCTCGGCATCACGGCGTTGACGGTGATCCCGTGGCCGCGCACCTCCTGGGCCAGGGCCTGGGTGAGGGCGATGATCGCGCTCTTGGCGACGGTATAGGCGATGAAGCCGCCCAGGGGCGGGATCACGGCGCGCGAGGAGATGTTCACGATGCGTCCCCGGCGCGCGGCCGTCATCGGCGCGAGGACCGCGCGCGAGGCAATGACGGCCGAGGTCAGGTTGAGATCCATCATCCGCCGCCATTCGGGCAACGGGGTCGAGGCGAGATCGCCCCCCGCAAAGCCGCCGACCGCGTTGACGAGCACGTCGACGCGCTGAAGGCGGCCGAGAACGTCGGAGAGGAAGGCGGCCATGGCCGCCTCGTCGGTGACGTCGGCGCGGAGGCCGTGAAGCCGCGGCCGCGCGTCGGCCGCGCGGGACTCGAGCGTCGCCCATTCTTCGACCACGACCCAGGGCACGGCCACGGAGGCGCCGTCGCGGAGGAAGCGGAGGACGATCGACTGCCCGAGGGCGCCCGTGCCCCCCGTGACGATGGCGACGCGACCCGTCACGCGAGCCGGGCGGCCAGCGCCTGCATGCGCGCGGCGAGATCGAAGTCGAGCGCGGTCAGGCCGCCCGCGTCATGCGTGGTCAGATCGACGTTGACACGGTTCCAGACATTGGACCACTCGGGATGGTGGCCCATGGACTCCGCCGCGAGGGCCACCCCGCTCATGAAGCTCCAGGCCTCGACGAAGTCGCGGAAGACGAAGGCGCGGTGAAGCTTGCCGCCCTCGATGGTCCAGCCGGGCAGCTTGGCGAGTCGGGCCGCAACCTCGGCCTCGGCAAGCTTGGTGGGGGCGGCCATGCGGGCTGGTGCTCAGCCCGCCGCCGGCGCGCCCATGATGGCCGAGCGCTGGATGTCTTCGTAGCGGACCTTGGCGATGTCGAAGTCCTCGATGTTCTCTTTCAGCTTCTTGAAGGTCTGGTCGAAGGAGGGCAGGGTCTTGCGCTGTCTGGTCAGGGGCGTCGTGCGGGCGAGCACGAAGTTCTTCACGTAGGGATGGTTGATGCCGCGCTTCTTGATCTTGGCCACCACCTCCACGAGCGCCTCGTCGGCTTCCCGCACCAGCTCGGCGCGCTCCTCCCGCTCCCCGAGCGTCTTCGGGAAGCGCCCCTTCAGAAACTTGTCGACGCGCCGGAGGATGGGCGCGAAGGCGCCGCCCGCGAAGCGCTTGTTCTTCTCGTAGAGAAGCCCCAGGGTGATGAAGTGGGGAGCCTCGAACTGGAAGGCGTAGCCTTCCTCGCCGCTCTCCGGCTCGTCGTCCACGAGCCCCCGGTACATGCGGATGACCTCGAGGGATTTCTCCTTGAGGTTGTGCGCCTTCTCCGTGTTGAGCGCGAGGATCTGGAAGGCGACCTCGGGCTCGGGCACCAGGATGGCCGGCACCAGCTTGCACTTGAGCTTTTCCAGCACCACACGGCGATGATTGCCGTTGGGCGTCCAGTAGAGCCCCGGCTTGGGCGACATGATGACGATGGGATCCACGAAGCGGTCGATCTTCTTGACCACCTCCTGGAGGCGCTTGGCATGGGTGGGCGAGAGGTCGCGCTGATACGGTGTCGGCTCGACCTTGTCCATGGGCAGGAGACAGAAGATGTGCCAGTGATCGCCCACCGGCTCGCGGTAGAGGGCGAGGGCCAAGCCTCCGTCGCGCTCGACCTGCTCGGCGAGGGCCACGACCACCTTGGGCGCCTCCTCGTCCGGAAACCTCCCCCACGTCGCCATGGCGCAGAGTATGAATCATCGGGACGCTTCGCACAACTTACCTTCACCTCGCGAAAGGGGAAATTGCCTCCCTTCGGCACGCGAATTGCTGCGAAGGGCCTCATGCCTGTTCCACGACAGCAAGACCGACGGCACCATCCGCGAGCCCGCATGTCGTGGCCCGTTCTCGTCAAGGTAGGGACGAACCGATACGTGGCAAGTTCCGTGGACATCAGCACGCATGGTGCGAAAGTCAGAACGAAAGCACTGTTGAAGACCGGGACCACGGTGCAGCTGGAGCTGGTTCCTCACGAGGGACCGATGCTCCGCGTCGGAGCGCTCGTGTGGCGGGTCGATGCCGACGGACTGGCATTGCTGTTCAGCCATGAAGTCCAACATCGACTTCTCCGCGCAACCTAGCCACGGTTGCCCGATATGTTGTCGCGGGCCGTGACAGGAGAAGGCGGGATGTCCGGAACTCGCGGCCCAGTCTCAA
>QHSC01000129.1 GCA_003220345.1 Candidatus Rokuibacteriota bacterium
GAGCAGATCGGTGGGCGGATGCAGTGACGGGTGCGTCAGGTCCACGGCCACCAGATCGGCGAGCATTCCCGGCCTGATGTCTCCGACCTCGAGATCGAGGAGCCGGCCGCCATCGAGGGTCCCCATCTGGAAGGCCTGCTCGGCGGGGAGCCGCGTGCCGTCGAGGTGGCGCACCTTCTGAAGCAGGGCGGCCATGCGCATCTCCTCGAAGACGGAGAGACGGTTATTGGTGCAGCCCCCGTCCGTGCCCAGGCCGATGAGCACGCCCGCCGCCGCGAGCTCGGTGATCCGGGTGATGCCGTCGCCCAGGATCATGTTCGACGACGGGCAGTACGCGAGCCGCGCTCCCCGCTCGCCCATGAGCCGGACTTCCTCGTCGTCGAGCCACACGCAGTGCACGCCGATCATCCGCTCCCCGAGCACGCCCAGCTTGTCCAGATAGCGGATGGGCGTGGCCCCGTGGTCCTTCAGCGTCTGCGCTCCCTCGTACTGGCCTTCCGCCACGTGGATGTGGAAAGGCGTGTCGGCGGACTGAGCGACCTCGAAGCCGGCGCGGATCATCGCGGAGGAGGCGCCGTGCGGGCTGTGCGGGGCCGGCTGGACGCGGATGAGTGGATCGCGACGATACTTCGCGATCAGGTCCGCGGTGCGCCTCGCCGCCGCGGCCGGCCTCTCTCGATACCGCGCGGGCGCGCCCTCCCAGTCGTACATGGCCCGGGCCAGCACGAGCCGGATGCCGACGTCGCGCGCGGCCTGGATCACCGCCTCGGCATTGTCGTTGCCCTCGTCCTGGAGATAGAAGAAGTCCACGCACGTGGTGACGCCGTGGAGGAGCATCTCGGCGAAGGCGAAGGCCGCGCCGAGATAGATGCCGCCGCGGTCGAGACGCGCCGAGTAGGGGTAGAGCACGCGATCGCGCCAGGCCATGAAGTCGAGGTCGTCGCCGAGCCCGCGCAGGAGCGACTGGAAGGCGTGACAGTGCGCGTTGACGGTGCCGGGGAGGAGCGCTTTCCCCGGGAGCCGCGTGATGTCCGTGGCCGTCGCGTCCGCGGACGAGCGTGGGCCCACGTCCGTGATCCGACCGTCTCGCACCGTGACGATCTCGTCGCTGAACCAACGACCCTCCACAACGACGACGTCGGGCAGGAGTCGCATCAGGACGGTGATTCTAGCTCGGCTAGAATTCCCAGACCAGCCCGGCGTGAATGCGGTAGTCGAACTCGCGGCGACCGGAGACCGGCAGCTCCACTCCCATGCGGAAGGTCGCGCCCGGCAGGGGACGGACGTTGAAGCCCGGGGTCAGGTAGAGCTGCGTCCGCCCGCGGAGCTTGACGGCGTCTTCGCCTTCCTGCCCCTGAATCTTGCTCACCGTGTTGAGCTCGAGAAAGGGCGTGAACCAGCGCGAGAGGGGCCAGCCCACGGCGAGGTCGGCCGTGAGCTCCTGCTCGCGGGGACCCCGGACATTGTTCAGGTTCCACTCGTAGGCGATGGCGGCGATCACGTCGAAGGGGCCCAAGCCGATCCCGCCCGTCACGAAGGGCTCGACGGCGATCTCGCCGCCCAGGCCCCGGCGCTCCGAGCCGCTCGGCAGACGCAGCTCGAATCCGCCGGAGACGAGCACGAGGTGCTGGACCGATTTCCACAGGAGGAACTTGTTCTGAAGCTCGAGGTCGCCCGGGCCCGCCGTCGAAGCGGCGTCGTTCGGATTCCGATACAGGAATGGCATCTCGACTTCGACCTGCCACCACGGCGTGATGGGCCACTCGAGAGCGCCCGAGAACTGGCTCGCGCGGCCCTCACGGGACTTCGAGTGCTGGAAGCTCGTTTCCAGCTTGCGCTCGATGACGGGCCGACGCGTGACGACGGGATAGAAGAACTTGATGTCTGGCTCCTCGTCGGCCATCGCGGACATCGGGCAGAGCAGGAGGGCGGCCAGCAGCGCGCAGGCATGGCGCATGGAAGCTCCTTCATGCCGGAGCTGCCTCCGGCGACTGTGGCTGGCTGGCGCCGGAGGAGAAGAAGCGCGGGCTGGCTGGTTCGGGCTACTTCGTCAGGATCAGCTTGTCTGCCTTGGTGATGAACAACCGGTATTCCTGGCCGTGATGGAGGATCACGATCTCCCGGCCTCCGCGGAAGAGATCCGAGCTGACGACACGCGCGGGCACCGACGGCCCGAGGTTTGTGGGACGAAGGGGCCCCATGTCTTCCCCGATCATGGCTGGGTCGGATCCGGCAGGGGGACGCCGGTCGGTGTCCGGCGACCGAAGAGCACGATTCCCATCACGAGGATGTACCCGACGTACACGCAGAGCTCGGGGACGGTCGGCTGCGAGCGATACCCGATGAGGCCCGAGAGGAAGCCGCCCGCCACGCTCTTGTCGCTCAGGAGCCAGGACGTGTTCCAGACCGGCTCCGAGAGCGGCAGGAGTCCGAGGCCCTGGAGGCGGCCGACGCCGGTGGCAAAGAGTCCGGCCGCGAGGAGCATGATGAAGGCGGTGGTGACGGTGAAGAAGCGAGACAGGCTGATGTGCCGGCCGCCGTGAAAGATGGCCCAGCCGATGGCCGCCGCGAGCGCCACGCCCGCCACCCCGCCGATCACGCTGGACCAGCCCGCCGCGCCCTCGGCCTGGGCCATGATGCCCCAGAGAAAGAGGACGGTCTCCGCCCCCTCGCGAAAGACGCCCGTGAAGGCGATGAGCCCCACGACCCACAGCCGATTGCTCGCCCGCGCCTCGTCGATGCGATGCTGGACCTGTCCCTTCATGAGCCGCGCGTGCTGCTGCATCCACCACGCGTGCCACGTGAGCAGTCCCACGGCCGCGAAGATGACGACCACCGTGATGATGTCGGGGCCCAGATCGAGCAGGGGGCCGGAGAGGAAGGTCACGGCGATGCCCATGGCCACGCTCAGCAGCAAGCCGACCGTCCCGCCCCACGTCACAAACCGGAAGCCGTCGCGGGCCCCGACCTTCTCGAGATAGGCGTAGACGATGCCGAGGATGAGGGAGGCCTCGAAGGCCTCGCGCAGGGTGATGACGAAGGCGGCGCCCATGCTGTCCCTGGGGATCTACTCGGCGACGATGGTGGCCTTGGCCGTTTCGGAGTGGTACTCGCCCACGAAGGGGTACTTGCCCGGCTTGAGGGCGGGCATCTTGAGGCGCACGGTCTTGCCGCCGGGGATGACCTTCTCGATGCGCGGCTGCTGCATGTCGAGCTCTTCCGGGCCCTTGTCCTTGTTGGTGATGACGAGGACGAACGACTGCCCCGCCTTGACCTTGATGACGTCGGGCTGGAAGCGGTTCTTCTCGATGACGAGGGGAATCTCCGGCGCCGACTGAGCGCTCACGGAAAGCGCCGTCCCCAGCAGCGCGCCCAGCACGAGTGCTCCGACTCCGACCGCAATCCACTTCATCGAGCCACCCCCTTGGTGATATATGAATTAGGTATACCTAACCAACGAGATCGCTGTCAACAGAATTTTAGGGCACCCTTCCACGGCAGGGAAGGGCACTCGAAGACGGCTAGGGGCGAGAGGCCGGCCGGTTAACGGTCGGCGACGAGGACGGCCACGGGGTAGGCGTAGCGAATGCGCGCGTCCTCCCGCGCCATCGGGATCCCCAGGCGGTCGTCGCCGAGGGAGGCCGCAAAGATCTCGCGGATCTTGTCGGCGTCGCCCGCCAGCGGGAAGGAGCGGCCGAGCAGAGCCTCGAGCTCGCCTTCGAGCCGATAGCTGGTTCCGCGGGGCGCCGGCAGCCCCGCCTGCGGGAAGAGCCCCCGCAGCTCGGTCAGGGGCATGGCGCGCACGTGCGAAGGATCGCGCAGCTTCTCCATCCGGTTGAACTCCGCCGCCTTGGCGACATCCGGCGAGGCCTCCGTGTCGATGACGACCACCTTGCCCCCCGGCGCGCAGACGCGGCGCATCTCCGCGAGGACGGCCCTGGGATCGAGGAAGTGGTGGAAGGCGAAGCGGGAGGTCACGATGGAGAAGGCGCCGTCGGGCCAGGGCAGGGGCAGGACGTCGCCCTGCTTCCAGCTGACGTTGGACAGCCCCTGCTCGGCCTGGAGCGATCGCGCGCGCTCGATCATCGCCGGGGTGAGATCGATGCCCGTGGCGTGGCGGACCACTCGCGCGAAAGCGCACACGACGATGCCCCCGCCGCAGGCGACGTCGAGCACGGTGTCCTCGGGGCCGGCGCCGCTGAACTCGACGATCAGGCGCAGGGCCTGCTCGTCCTTGATGCCGGGCGAGGTCGAGAACGGCACCGCCTGACGGCTGAACTGGTCGAGGATCATGTCGCGATGGCTAGGCGTCGTCACGGTATTCCCCCGGTGCGGATCTAGAGAACGTGAAGGAGCGGGCGGGCGGTCAGGGTGCCCGGCTTCCAGAAGCCGGTGTCTGCGAGGTCGGCCAGGATCGAGTCGGGCTCGGCAGAGCGCATGAGCGCCCAGGTGAGGCCGCCGGGGAAGAAGCCGCCGAAGGCCATGCGACCGGCCCCCCGCGACTCGATCAGCGCGAACGACGCCATCTCGACGTCGGGAGCCTCGCCCTCCACGATGATCACCGCGCGCGAGCCGTCCGTCACCACTGGCGGGAGCTCCCACGGCTCGAGGAACTGGGCGAAGTCGGTCGGGTGCCAGGCTTTCCACACCCCGCCCGTCCAGTACGGATCCTCCTCGACGAGCCGCAGCAGATCGCCCGCCTGGGGCGAGCGGTACACGAGATCGGCCGTCTTCCCGTCGGGAGAGGGACCGCCCCCGATCACGAAGCCGCGCTTGCGCAGCTCCACGATGCGCTCCAGGTGAGCCGCGCGATGCGCGGCCCGCCGCTCGAGGTAGTCGTCGGCCGCGGTGATCCTGACGTGGGAGACGATCACGGGGTGACCCAGCCGCCCGCGAAGGGCACCACTTGCCCGACGAAGAAATCCGCGTCGTCCGACGCGAGGTAGACGGCCAGCCGCGCCGACTCCTCGCCGCGCGCGAGACGTCCCGCCGGGATGTGCTTGACCATGCGCGCGAGCGCCTTCGGATCGTTGACGAGCTCGGGCGGGAAGTACGTGGGATTCTCGACGTAGTTCTGCGCGATGGCGTTGACCTGGATGCCCTCGCGCGCGACCTCGCGGCCCACGGCCTTGGTCAGCCCGTTCACGCCCGCCCGCGCCGCGGAGTACGCGGCGTAGTTGGCGAGCCCCGGGAAGGCCGCCGCCGAGGACATGTTGATGATCTTGCCGCGCTTGGCCGGGCGCATCACGCGAAGGGCGGCGCGCAGGCAGTAGAACGGCTCGTCGAGGAGCCGCGACATCATGGCGCGCCACTCGCCGTCCGTCACCTGCTCGGTGGGGCTGCCCGTGGGCGGGTTGGCGCTGTTGTTGACGAGGACATCGAGCCGCCCGAATCGGGCCACGACCGCCGCCACCGCTCGATCGGCCTCGGCGGGCTGCGCGAGATCGCCGCCGAGCGTGAGGACCTCGCGTCCCAGGCCGTGCGCGATCGCCGCCACGGGCTTGACGGCCGCCTCGCTCCGATCGTGGAGCGCGACGGAGGCGCCCTCGCGGCAGAACTCTTCGGTGATGGCGGGCCCCATGAACTCGCTCGCGTTGGTGATGAGGGCGACCTTGCCCGTGAGCTTCATGGCCGACAGCGTAAGCGGGATTTCACGGCGCCGCAAGACCGTGCTACGCTCAGGATGCGTCGAAGGGGGCGCGCGACGTGACAGACGACCTGCTGCAGTCCTTCAAGGCCCGCTACCCGTTCCCGCTCGATCGCTTCCAGCAGGACGCCATCGCGGCCATCATCGACGACAAGTCGGTGATCGTCTCCGCCCCCACGGGCTCCGGCAAGACCCTCGTGGCCGAGTTCGCCATCTACACCGCGCTCGCGCGCGGGCGCCGCATCGCCTACACCACGCCGCTCAAGGCGCTGTCGAACCAGAAGTACGCGGACTTCTGCCGGCAGTTCGGCCAGGAGCGCGTGGGCATCCTCACGGGCGACGTCAAGGTCAACACGCGCGCGCCCGTGATCGTCATGACCACCGAGATCCTCCGCAACATGTTCTACACGGGCGGCCTCGACAGCCTCGAGTTCGTGGTCCTCGACGAGTGCCACTACATGGGCGACGAGGGACGCGGGACGGTGTGGGAAGAGATCATCGTGAACGCGCCCAAGGACGTGGCCCTGGTGGGGCTCTCCGCCACCGTCAAGAACATCGCGGAGATCGCCGACTGGATCAGCCTCGTGCACCGGCCCATCGTGCCCATCACGCACCCGCATCGCAGCGTGCCCCTCCAGTACCTGGTGGCGGATCTGTCGGGGGAGATCCACACCTACGAGACGGTGCGCAACGGCAAGGTGCGCCTCCTCGGGCAGGAGCGGGAGGGCGGCTACAACGACAAGGGCCGGTGGTACACGCGGCGCGTGGTCGACCCCACCGTGATGCTGGACGAGCTCGAATCCCGCGGCTGGCTCCCCGCCATCTACTTCATCTTCAGCCGCGCGGGCTGCGAGCGGGCCATGGAGACGGTGCTGGCCGAGGGCAAGCCGCTCCTCACCAAGAGCCAGCAGCAGCGGGTGGATGAGGCCATCCGCGAGGCGGTGAGCGACACGCCGACCATGGCGGAGTCGCCGCTCAACCAGACCATCTTCCAGGCCCTCGGCATGGGCGTGGGACTGCACCACGCGGGAGTGCTGCCGAGCGTGAAGCGGCTGATCGAGCTCCTGTTCGAGCGCGGGCTCTGCAAGGTGGTTTTCGCCACCGAGACCATGTCCCTGGGCATCCACATGCCCGCCAAGAGCGTCGTCCTCCAGTCCCTGACCAAGCGCACCGATCGCGGCTTCCGCTCGCTCCTGCACAACGAGCTGACGCAGATGGCCGGCCGCGCCGGGCGCCGAGGCATCGACCCCGAGGGCAAGTGCGTAATGGCCCTCGACGTGCGCGACGGGCTCGAGGACATGATGCGCGTCGTCGACGGCCCGCCGGAGCCGGTGCTGAGCCAGTTCAAGCTGGGCTACGGCTCGGTCGCCCTCCTCCTCGCCACGGGCCAGGACATGGCAACGATCCGGCGCACCGTCGAGTCCTCGTTCGGCCAGTACCAAAATCTAAAGAAGATCCGCGGGCTCGAGGCGGAGGTCGCGAGCCTCGAGATGGCCGTGGAGGACGCGCGGCGCTTCACGGCGCCCTGCGGCGACTTCTCGAGGATCGGGCGCTATCGCGCCGCGCGCGCCCAGGTCGAGCAGCAGCGAATGGCGCGGGGGCGGGCGGGCCGGCACGGACGCTCGGTCGCCGAGGCCGAGCCCGGGCGCCTGGCCCTCGTGAGGCGCAAGAGCGGTGCCTCCCTCGGCATCATCTGCGGCCTCGACCGGCGACGGCACCGCATGCTCGTCACCGTGCTGCTGCCCCACGGCACCACCGTGCAGATGAAGGAAGGCAACATCAAGAAGATCTTCTGGCAGACGCCGCCCCTGCACCTCCCGCGCGACTGGGAGCGGCGGACCCGGAGCCTCGGCGAGCAGCTCGAGGCCCTCTCCGTCCCCGAGCTCGTCGAGCGCGAGCGGAGCCAGGGTCCGGAGGGCGCGCTCGCCGCCATCGAGTGCCATCGTTGTCCGTGGGGCAGCCAGAGCCGCTGCGATCATTCCTGGAAGGGTGTCGAGGCACTGGAGGGACGGCTCGGGCAGAAGCGCGAGATGCTCGACGCTTTCAAGAACGCCTACTGGCAGGAGTTCTGCCGGGTCGTGGCCGTGCTCGAGAGATTCGGCGCCGTGCAGGACGGCAAGCTCCTGGCCAAGGGCCAGCTCATCTCGGGTCTGCGGCACGACAACGAGCTCCTCGTCGCCGAGATGGTGGACCGCGGCATCCTCGAGGACACCACGCTCGCCGAGGCGGCCGCGCTCTGCTCGTGCCTCATCGAGGAGTCACGCTCGGGAGACGCGGCGGTGGCGCGTCTCTTCTTGAAGAAGCGCCCCAAGCTCAGGCGCAAGCTCCAGGAGCTGGAGTCCCTCGCCCACACCGTGCTCGAAGTCCAGCGGCACCATCACCTCCCCATGCCCGTCGGCGTCTCCACGGGCTTCATGCCCTCGGTGTTCCGGTGGGCCTCGGGCGAGGACGACTGGACGGGCATCGTGGAGGAGTCCTTCGGCGGACACGAAGGCGATCTGATCCGGGCGCTGAGGCGACTGATCGACGTCTTGCGGCAGCTCGGCGAGGCCTCGGAAGTGCCGCCGGCGATCCAGGCCATGCTGGCCCGGGCAGCCCGGGTGGTCGACCGCGGCATCGTCCTCGAATCCGCCCTCATCTGACAAGGAGGCGCTCATGATGGCAGGGGAGCGGGTGGCGGGACTGATCCTCCTGGGCGCGCTCGCCGTCGCGTGCGCGACGCCCAAGATCACCAACGTCGAGCGGACGCCGCGCGGGCCCAACGCGTACGAGCTGAACATCTACCGGTCGTTCGTCGCCAATGGGCGCGAGCCGACGTTCGACGAGAAGCGCTACTTCGAGGATCAACTCTCCGAGCGTGTCTTCAAGTACCTGCGCGAGCATCCAGAAATCCAGAACGATCAGCGCTACAGCGACTTTCGCTTCTGGCGCCAGGTGACGCCGGGGAGCAGCAAGGGCGAGGTCGAGGCGCTGCTCGAGGACCCTGACGAGCGCACCATCGACCCCGCGCTCATGGCGGCCCTGGCGAGCCAGCAGTGGACGGCCATCTCCAGCAAGGCCAAGGAAGCCTGGGTCTATCCGCTCGGCTGGGTTCTCTACTTCGACGACAAAGCGGTCGTCGAGATCGTCCGTCGACGCGGGAAGTGGGACAAGGGCGACGACGACTAGGGTATATTTCCTGGGCGTTGGAAACCTTGATGGCCGAGCTGCCGAAATGGATAGCGCCCGGGGACGCCGCCACCCTCCTCTGGTATAGCGGGAAGGGCGAGAGCCCCGACGGCGTGCCCGTCTACGAGGTGGCCGGGCCCGCGATGGAGATGCCGCCCGCCTCGCCGTATTTCCTGCTCGCCCCCGCGGATCGCGACGACTTCGCGGGGGAGCTCTACCGGGGCCGGATCGGCGTGCCGGAGCTTCGCGACTTCCTCTCCACCTGCGTCCTGGCCCGAGGCCAGCTGAACCCGTCGCTCGAGTGGGTGACCGCGCCCCTTTCCTCGCCGGCGCTGACCGTGATCGATGGCTGGCGCGCGCTCGGCGAGCGGCCGGTGCTCTCGTATCTGTCCGACATCGGCGCTTTCCTGCCGGGTGATCGGCCGCTCTTCGTCACCCCGGAGGCGCATGCCGTCGCGCAGGAGACGGCGGAGCAGTTCGCCACGGCCTGGGTCTGCGACGAGTGCGGAGAGGCGGAGGACGCGAGCGTGTTCCTCTGGACCGTGCGCGGCGAAGGCACCGTGCGTGTCTGCTTCCTCATTCAGAACGATGCCGGCATCTGGACCTGCCGGTTCCACCCCTTCGAGTTCAACCGGGAGGCGGCATGATCCGATCGACCAGGGTGGTGACGAAGCGCACGCCGGTGGCGCGGCGGGGCATGGTGGTGGCGCAGCATCCGCTGGGCGCCGAGGCCGGCGCGGCCATCCTCGAGCGCGGCGGCAACGCCGTGGACGCCGCGGTGGCCACGGCGGTCGCCATGACGGTGGTCGAGCCCTTCATGTCCACCCTGGCGGGCGGCGGCACCATGCTCCTCCATCTGGCCGGGCGCGGCGAGACCCTCTGCGTGGACTTCAACGTGGAGGCGCCGGCTGCCGCTCACGAGCGCTCGTATCAGCTGGGCGAAGGCATTTCCATTGGGATCTTTCCCTGGCGCCGTGTGGTCAACGACGCCAACGTCTTCGGTCCACGCTCGGTGGCGGTGCCCGGCTCGGTGGCGGGTCTCTGTCTCGCCCTCGAGCGCTGGGGCACCATGGAGCTGGCCGACGTGATCGCGCCCGCCATCAAGCTCGCCGAAGAGGGCTTCACCCCCGACTTGCACGTGGCGCTCCACACCGCGATCTCTTGCCAGGAGCTGGCCGCCTTTCCGTTCACGGCGAGGACCTATCTGCGTGACGGCAATTACGTGTACCGGACATCCGTCGTCAACGACGGCGACATCTTCCGCCAGCCCGACCTGGCGCGGAGCCTGAGGCTTCTCGCCAAGGAGGGGCCGTCCGCCTTTTACACGGGCGCCATCGCGCAGGCCATCCACGAGGAAATGGCGGCGACGGGCGGCATGCTCACGAGAGACGATCTCGCCCGCTACGCTCCGCGGGTGCTGCCCGCGCTCACGGGCACGTACCGCGGCCTCGAGCTCGCGTTCTCGCCGGGCGCAACCGGAGGCACCACGGCCCTCGAGATGCTCAACATCCTGGCCCAGTTTCCCAAGTCGCGCACGACGTGGAAGATACCGGGCGGACTCCACCTCCGCGCCGAGGCCATCCGCCGGGCCTTTCTCGATCGGTTCGAGCATCTGGGCGATCCCGAGCGTGTCAAGGCGCCATGGGACGCGCTCCTCTCGCGCGCGTATGCCGCCAAGGTGGCGGCGGGCCTCAAGCCGAGGGGCCCGCTCAGCACCCGTCCCGCGCCTGATCCGTGGCGCTACGAGACGACGGCCCGCGCCGCCGACTGCACCACGCACCTGTGCGCCGTCGACCGCAAGCGGAACATGGTCTCGCTGACGAACACCGCTGTGTCGCTCTGGGGATCTCGCATGGTCGTTCCCGGGACGGGCATCCTTCTCCAGAACGGCATGGTCTGGTTTGATCCCGAGCCGGGACGCGTCAACTCGGTGGCGCCGGGCAAGCGGCCGCTCGTCAACATGGTGCCGGCGCTTGCCTTCAAGCGTGGGGCTCCCTACCTTGCCGTGGGCGCCCCGGGCGGGCGGAAGATCGTCTCGGCGATTCCCCAGGTGATCGCGAACATGGTCGACCTCGGCGACTCGCCCCAGGCGGCCATCGAGGCGCCACGGTTGCACACGGAAGGCGGCGAGCTCTGGGTGGACGATCGCGTGGGGACCACATCACTCGCCGCGCTCACGCGCATGGGCCACCCCGTGGTCCCGACCCACGTGGAGCCCGGAACGTTCTACTTTTCCAAGCCCGTAGCCATCCGCGTCACCGGGGAAGGCCTCGAGGCCGGCCTTGATCCTGTCCACGCCGCTGCGGCCGCGGGCATCTGAGGACGGGCATCTAGCATGAACCCCACCCTCACCCACTCAGCCCTCGCCTCGCCGCTCGAGGCAAGCGCCTCAGCTCGAACGGCGGCCCTCTCCCTGGAAGGGAGAGGGAGCGAGGCACTAACAGAGGTCCTTTGATGGACATCACGCTGACTACCGCGTTTTCCACCGTCATGGGCCCCGACCAGGAGGCGATCAAGCGTCTCTTGACGGAGACCGTCGAGCAGATCGCCCAGGACGACAAGAGCTTCACGCGCGCCAAGCTCGTCTTCACGGAGTCCGACGAGCGCTGCGGGCTTACCGCGGAGCTGGACGGCGTGAAGAAGGAGGGCGTGCCGCTCCAGCTCGACCTGGAGACGCTCGAGGATGCCCAGACGGCGGCGGGGGCGCGGGCCCAGCTGAAGGAAGCGCTGCGCCTCTACTTCCGGAGGGTGATGGGGAAGCCGTGACGCCTTTCGAGCCGAAACGCTGCCCGCCGTTCGAGTTGAGCGGCGAAGCTGCGAGACGAGAGCAGAGTTGATCCCGCAGGCGCCGCGAGGGCACAAGTGACCCAAGATCAGGGCGAGCTGGTCTTCCGCTACCGCGGCTGCGAGTTCGCCGTGGCCGACGGAGTCCAGCCGCCCAAGGCAGGCTCTCTTCTCTTCTGCCGTCACCTTCATTTCCTCGAGGGCGAGCACGTGCTCGAGATCGGCGCGGGCACGGGGCTGGCCGCCGTGCTGGCCGCCCGCGCCGGGTGTCGCGTGGTCGCCACGGACGTGATCCCGGAGGCGGTGGACTGCGTGCGGGGCAATGCCGCGCGCAACGGTGTGGGCGATCGCGTCGAGGCGCTCCAGGGCGACTGCTACGAGCCGGTGGCGGGCCGGCGCTTCGATCTCATCTGCGCGAGCCCGCCCCAGATGCCCACACCGCCCGGACGGGAGCGCGACGATGCCGCGGCCGCCGCCGACAACGGTGGGGTAGACGGCTGGGACATCCTCGGTCGGCTCATCGCGGGCGCGCCCGCCCATCTCGTGCCCGGCGGACGCCTCGTCTTCACGCTCTTCGCCTTCCTGGGGCCCCGCTCCGCCTGCGCGAGACTCGAGGCGGCCGGCCTCGAGCCCTCCATCCTCGCCCGCGAGACGCACGCGTTTCCCCGCATCGGCTACGAGCGCCTCGAACACATCCGAGGCCTGGACACGGAAGGCACCCTCCCCGTCGTGAAGATGCCGACGAGCGTGGACCGCCTCGTGATGCAGGGCCGGACGAAGCCGCGATGACGGCCGCGCCCGCGGCCGGCCAGGCCAAGATCCTCATCGTCAACGCCGACGATTTCGGGCTCACTGCGGGCGTGTCCCGCGGCATTCTCGAGGCGCATCGCCACGGCATCGTCACGAGCACCACGCTCCTCGTCAACCGCGAGATCCCGCCCGCCCTCATCGAGGAGCTGGCAGCTTCGGACCTCGGGGTGGGGGTGCACCTGAACCTGACCCTGGGCAGCCCCGTGGCCAGCGCCAAGCGCGTGCCTTCCCTCGTGGACGCGGAGGGCCGGTTCATCCGGGACGCGCGCGAGGCCTCCGCGCGCGCCAACGTCGACGAGGCGCGCATCGAGCTCGGCACCCAGATCGACGCGTTCCGGACCATCATGGGACGGTTCCCCACCCATCTCGACAGCCATCACCATGTGGGCCGGCACTCGCCCATCCTCGACCTCGTTCTCGACTTCGCGCGCGCCCTCAAGGTGCCGGTGCGGAGCCAGGATGATCTCGTGCGCGCGGCCGCTCGCCAGCGCGGCATCCCCACGCCCGATCACTTCATGGGCGAGTCTGGCCCCGAGCCCTACTGGTCGCGCGAGCGCACGCTCGCCCACCTCGCCTCGCTGCCCGCCGGCGTGTCGGAGTTCATGACCCATCCCGGCTACTTCGACGAGGACCTCGCCTACAGCCGCTACGGCAAGCAGCGGGAGACGGAGATGGCCGGGCTCACCGGCTCCGAGGTGAGAGAGGCGATCGCGCGTCACGACATCCGCCTCGCCCACTTCGGACGGCTCTGATGGCGCGGCGGGCCGTGGTCGGGGTGGACCTGGGCGGCTCCGTCGTCGCGGCCGGTCTCGTCACCGACGACGGTGAAGTTCTCGCCCAGTCGCAGGAGCCCACGCGCAAGCGCGGGCCCGGAACCGCCGTGCGCACCCTCCTCGACGTCATCGAGCGCGCCTACCACGGGGCGCGCGCGCTCGGCGTCACCGTGGAAGGCATCGGCATCGGCGTGCCCGGCACCGTGGATGCCGAGCGCGGCGTCATCGGGCAGGACATCCACTACGTGCCGGAGCTCGCGGGCGCTCCCCTCGCGGCCACCGTGACGGGCCAGCTGAGCCTCCCCGTCTACGTCGACAACGACGTCAACGTGCTCGCGCTCGGGGAGTGGACGTTCGGGGCGGGGCAGGGGGCCCGCTCGCTCGTGCTGCTCGCCATCGGCACGGGCGTGGGCGGGGGCATCGTCCAGGAAGGAAGGCTCCTGCGCGGCCAGGGCGGCTTCGGCGGCGAGCTGGGCCACGTGCCCATCAACTTCGACGGGCGGGCCTGCATCTGCGGGGGCCAGGGTTGCCTCAAGACCTATGTCTCGGGCACGGACATCGCGCTCATGGGCACGGAGCGTCTCAAGCGCGACGTCTCGGCGGCCGACGTCTTCCGCATGGCCGGCGAGGGCGATCCGACGTGCCAGGAGCTCGTGGGCGAGACATGCCGCGCCCTCGGGGCGGGCCTCGCCGTGATCGTCAACGGGCTCAACCCCGAGCGGCTCATCGTGACGGGCGGAGTGGCCGAGTCGCTCAAGCCCCTCGAGCACCGCATCCGCGCGCAGCTCGAGCGCTATGCCTTCGGGCGGGCCCTCGCGTCGACGCGCATCGAGATCGTGCCCCAGAGCAAGCGTTCGACCGTGCGCGGCGGGGCCGCGCTCGTCCACTACGAGATGCGACGGAGGGCAGGAGCGCCATGAAAGCGATCACGCTGCACGGAGTCGGCGATGTGCGGGTGGAGTCGGTGGCTGATGCCAGGATCGTGGATCCCACGGACGTGGTGGTGCGCATCACCACGAGCGCGATCTGCGGCTCCGATCTGCACCAGTACCACGGGCGTGGGGCCACGCCCGGTGCCCCGCCCCTCGTCGAGCCCGGCTCGGTGATGGGTCACGAGTTCATGGGCGTGGTGGAGGAGGTAGGCCCGTCCGTCGCGCGCGTGAAGAAGGGCGACCGGATCGTCGCCCCCTTCTCCATCTCCTGCGGCCAGTGCGAGTGGTGCCGCATGCGGCTACCCACCCAGTGCGTGGCCACGGGCCGCGCCGTCTTCGGCGGCCGTTTCGGCAAGCAGTATCCGGGCGGCCAGGCCGAGCGGATCCGCGTGCCGTTCGCGGATCACATGTGCGAGACGGTGCCCGCCGACATGGCGGACGAGGACGCGTTCTTCCTCGGCGATATCCTCTCGACGGGATATTGCTGCGCGGAGAATGCCGGCATCCGGCCGGGTGACAGCGTGGCGGTCTTCGGGGCGGGGCCGGTGGGCCTGCTCGCGCTCCAGTCGGCGCACCTCTTCGGCCCCGCGAGGATCTTCGTGGTGGACCGGGTGGGCTACCGGCTCAAGCTCGCCGAGGAGCTCGGCGGCATTCCCGTCAACCTGGACCGTGGCCATCCCGCCGAGCAGCTGCGCGCGCTCACGGGCGGCCGCGGGCCCGACGCCGTGCTGGAGTGCGTGGGGCACGAGACACCGTTCGCCCAGTCCATCCAGGCCGTCCGACCCGGGGGCACGGTGTCTTCGGTGGGCGTGTATGTCGAGCCGTTGATCGGCTTTCCCGTGCGCGAAGCCTTCTTCAAGGACCTGACGCTCAAGATGGGAATCTGCAATGCGCGGAACTATATCGTGCCGCTCATGGGGCTGATCCAGGCGGGCCGGCTCGCGCCGACACGCATCATCACCCACACCATCCCGCTGACCGACGCCCCGCGCGGCTACACGATCTTCGATCGCAAGGAGGACCAGGCGATCAAAGTGATGCTGAAGCCTTAGTTAGCAGGTGGCTGAAAAGGGCCCATCTGCTTCGTTGGCGCCCTCGACCGCAGGTTCAACGTACAGGCAGTACGCCTCACCTGCGGCCTTCGGGCGCCGCCTCGCATCTGGACCCTTTTGAGCCACCTGCGGAGCTAGTCGTCGACAACAGGAATCTGCGAGCGCTTCGAATCCTCGCGCCAGAGCTTGGCCGCGCCGTCGAGCATCATGACCGCCACGAGGAGCCACGCGCCCGTCTCCAGCGTGATGAGGGCCATCACGTAGTTGAAGCCGAGCTGGAGGCCGCGGTCATGCCCCCGCCGGAGGAGCCGCGCGCCCATCTCGTTGCCGACGAAGAGGAGCAGCCAGGCCGAGACCACGAGGCTGGGGGCGAGCCAGCCACCCGTGATGATGCGGGCCGCGATGAACATGCCGAGCCAGCCCGCCACTTCCAGGGCGAGCGCCCCTGCCCCTTCGGGCGGATTCTCGAAGAGACGGAAGACGGCAAAGCTCGCCACGAAGAGGGCGATCCCGAGCACCGCGCTGGCCAGCCGCGTCGCGGGCCGGCTCACAGCTTCACCGGGGTGAATTCGGGCGTGTAGTGGTCGCTCAGGGGCAGCCGGGTCTTGAGCACGCCCAGCTCCAGGAGCGTGTCCTGCATGAACTTCATCGCGTCGAGGTCCATGCGGCCGTCCAGGGAGAGAAGGGGCCGCAGGAGCTCGTAGGCGCGCTTGGTCGCGGGCTCGCTCCAGTCGATCGTCTTGGCGGCGATCTTGATGCTCTCCTCCGGATTGTCGCGGCAGAAGCGCGCGCCCTGGAAGATGCTCTTGAGCGATCGCTGGACGACGTCGCGCCTGGTCTTGATGATCTCGTCGGTGGAGTAGGCGACCAGGCTGATCCACTTGGGGGTGAGCTCGTCGAGGCGCATGAGCACGCGCCCCAGCCCCTGCGCCTCCAGGACGACGCCCGCGTCTCCGAACACGACGGCCTGGGTCTCCTCCCGCTTCAGGGCGGCGGCCTGCGCGTCGATCCCACCCACGCCGATGATGCGCACGTCCTTCTCGGGGTCCCAGTTCATCTTGCGCGCGAGCATGCGCGCGAAGACCCAGGTCGTGGAGCCGACCACCGTCACCCCGATCGTGCCGCCCTTGAGGTCCTCGAGCCGCTTGATCTTGGGCGTGACGGTGAGGGTGAAGTGGTTCTTCTCCACGATGGTGCAGAGGGCCCGAATGGGGGTGCCGCGCTCGCGGAAGACGAGAGGGTCCGTGGCTCCGGTGATGCCGATGTCGGCCGCCCCCGCGAGCACACCCTTGAGCAGGTCGGGACCCCCCTTGAAGGGGATGAGATCGGCCTCGAGACCGTTTTGCTTGAAGTAGCCTTTCTGGATACCCACGGTGGTCGGCGTGACCACCCCGAAGTCGCCCAGTACGACCGCCCCGATCTTGATCGGTGTGAGGGACTGAGCAGAGAGCCTGCTGCCGCGCGCCACGGCGGCCGCCGCCACTCCCGCTGTCGCCGTCTTCAGAAAACTTCGCCGCGTTGCCATGTACTCGCCTCCGTCCAGATGTCGCCCCTTCACAGGGCCGCTCATCTCCATTGCCCCAGACGCCGATTCAGATGCTCCAGGAACAGCACCACCGAGACCGACAAGGCCGACACGATGGCCGTCGAGGCGAAGAGCTCGGGGGCTTTGAAGGCCATGGCCTGGCGCTGCATGAGATACCCCATTCCGCGGTGTCCCGCAAGCATCTCCGCGAGGAGCACGCCCAGGATGGCGAAGACCATGGCGATGCGCAGGCCGGTGAGCACGGAGGGGAGCACCGCGGGCAGCAGCACCTTGCGCCCGATCTGGCCACGGGTGGCGCCCATGGAGACGGCCACGGTAACGAGGGTCGGATCCACGTCCCGCGCGCCCGCCGCCACCAGCACCACGATGGGAAAGACGGCGAAGACGGCCGCGCTGAGCACCGCCGTGCTGAGGCCGATGCCGAACACGAGGGCGATCCAGGGCAGGATGAGGATCTTCGGCACGCCGTACAGGGCGACGACATAGGGCATAGCGACGTCGTGGAGGAGTCGGCGCGATCCCAGGAGGAGCCCGGCCGGCACGCCCACGGCGGCGGCAATCGCGTAGCCGAGGGCGGTCTTGCCGAAGGTGTCGAGGAGGCGCGGGAGCGCCTCGGCAGCCAGGCTGGGCAGCGCGCGCAACACCATGCTCGGCGCGGGCACGAAGAGCGGATCGAGCAGCCCCACGCGCACCGCCGCTTCCCAGGCGAGGAAGGCCACGGCCACGGACAGCGCCTGCCAGCGCAAGACGGCTAGTCGGCCCATCGTCTCACCCGCGCCTCGACGAGGGCGCCCAGGGCGTCCACGGTGAGGACGGCGACGGCCACGATCACCACCAGCGCGGCGTACTCGGCCGTCATCAGCAGCCCGTAGGCGTAGGTCAGCACGTAGCCGAGGCCCGCCCGCGCCCCCAGCACCTCGCCCACGAGCACGCCCACCACGGAGAGGGCGAGCCCCGTGCGCAGCCCTCCCGCCAGCGTTCCCGCCATGGCCGGCAGCATGACCTTGCGAAAGACGGCGCCCGGCCCCGCCCCCATGGACACGGCCACGGTGACGAGGGACTCGGGGACCTGGCGAATGCCGGCGAGCACGGAAAGGGTCACGGGGAGAAAGCCCAGCAGGAAGCCGAAGGCGATCTTGGACGCGGGTCCCAGGCCGAAGAAGAGCATCAGCGAGGGATACCAGATGACGCTGGGCACCGCGTAGAGGACGGCCAGCAAGGGCTCGTAGATGCGCCCGAGCGTCTTCTGCAGCCCGAGCACGAAGCCGACCCAGAGCCCGCTCACCACGGCCAGGAGAAAAGCCACCACCACCTCGCCGAGGGTCAGCCAGAGGTGGCTACCGAGCGGCGGCAGGTCCCGCACGCTCATGACACGCCCCAGGGCTGCAGGGAGGCGGGAGGGGCCGACGTAGAGAATCGGGTCGAGGTTCCGCGCCACGGCCTCCCAGGCGAGGAGGGCGACCACGAGCACGACGGCCCGGCCGAGCCAGAGCTTCACGCCGAGCTCTCCATGGCGCGCAGCGATTCCTCGCGAACCTGTCCCCAGAGCTTGGCGCGCAGGTCCGCCACCTCGGGGGAGCCCAGGTCTCGCGGGAAGGGGAGAGGCACCTCGATCACGTCCTTGACGCGGCCCGGCCTCGCCGTCATGACCACGATGCGATCGGAGAGGGCGATGGCCTCCTGCAGGCTGTGGGTGACGAAGACGATGGTCCGCCGCGTGCGACGCCTGACCCCCACCAGCCACTCGCCCATGAGCAGCCGCGTCTGCTCGTCCAGCGCCCCGAAGGGCTCGTCCATCAGAAGAATGGGCGTGTCGAGGGCGAGGGCGCGGGCGATGGCCACGCGCTGGCGCATCCCTCCCGAGAGCTCGCGCGGAAACTTGGCCTCGAAGCCCTTGAGGCCCATCGGCTCGAGCAATCCGAGGGCGATCTCGCGACGCCGCGCCGCGGGGAGGCCCTGCAGCTCGAGCCCGAAGCCCACGTTGTCGAGGGCCGTCCGCCAGGGGAAGAGCCCGGGGTCCTGAAAGGCGAGCGCGACCTTTTTGGGGTTGGGGCCGCTCGACGGCTCGCCCTCGATCACGATGCGTCCAGTGTCGGGACGCACCAGCCCACCGATCATCAGGAGGACGGTGGACTTGCCGCAGCCGCTCGGGCCGAGCAAGGAGACGAACTCGCCGGGCCGCACCGTGAGGGAGACCCCGTCCACGGCCGTGACGGCGCCGCTCGGGGTCTGATAGCGCTTGCTCACGCCCTCGACGACGATGGGCGCGGCCTCGGCAGCTGTCACGGTCGCCTCGGGCAGGTCGGATGGATCCAGCGTGGCAGAGAGGCTATGCCGCCACGCGGGGCACGTCAAGCGTCCGCTCAGGAGGTCCCGGGCAACACCTTTCCGCGCCGCGGCTTGAGCGCGGAGTCGATGGCGGCGGCGAGGCGCGCCTCGTCCGCCGTGGCCTCCAGCCGCGCCACGATCTCGCCGCGCTTGTTGATGACGATCGTGTACGGGGCGCGCTTGAAGCCGAAGCGGTTGGCCACTCGGACGTCGGGATCGAGGGCGGTGTGATACGTGGTCCGGTGGGCGCGCAGGAAGCGTCGAGCGTCCCGCTCCGTGTCTTCCACGTGCAGGGCCAGGAACTCGACGTCGCGGTCCTGGTAGCGCTCGTACACGCGCTGGACGCCGGCGGCCTGGGCCGCGCACGTCTTGCACCACGAGGCCTGGAAGCGCACGACCAGCACCTTCTTGCCGAGGAGCAGGCGCGAGTCGAAGGTCTCGCCGCTGTCGAGCAGGCGCACCCGGATGGCCGGAGCGGCGGGGGCGGCGACCGCGGGCGGCACGTGGAGACTCAGGAAGGCGAGGGCGAACGCGACGAGGAGGCTCACTGCGCATAGTATAGCCTCGGCCGTGGCGCCGTTGCCGTCAGGGGATGGACGCGAGCGAGGCTCCGGCCCCGATGAGTCATCGTGGAATCGGCCACAGTGCAAGGCGGTCGCCACTCTCCGAAGCCCTGTTCTATTCGTCGTCTACGGAGACACCCAGGAGGCCGGCGCGCCCGAATGTAAGTCCCTCCGACATCGCCTCGAGGGAGCGCCCAGGAATCCGTCGGCGGATTGCAGGGTTACGAAGATGCGTGCCATAATCCCGGCCATGACGGACCTCGAGCAAGAGCTACGGCGCGCCGTCGAGGGCGATGTTCGCTTCGATGCCTATTCGCGGCTGCTCTATTCCACGGATGCCTCGATGTACCAGATGGAGCCGATCGGTGTCGTGGTGCCGCGCCACGCGGGCGACGTGCAGGCCGTGCTCGAGATCGCCAACCGCGGGAACGTCGCCGTGCTCCCGCGCGGGGGCGGCACCTCCCTGACCGGCCAGACCGTCAATCGCGCCGTCGTCATGGATTTCTCGCGCTTCATGAACAATGTCCTCGAGGTCAACGAGGAGGAGCTGTGGGCGCGGGTGCAGCCGGGGCTCGTGCAGGACGAGCTCAACCACCACGTGCGCTCCTTGGGCCTCCTCTTCGGCCCCGACACGTCAACCTCCAACCGCGCCACCATCGGCGGGATGCTCGGCAACAACTCCGGCGGCTCCCACTCGATCGCCTACGGGCTCACGGTGGAGCACGTGATCGAGCTGACCGCGCTCCTGGGCGACGGCAGCCGGGTCGTCTTCGGCGAGGTGACCCCCGAGAGCTTCCGCGCCAAGATGCGGGCCTCGGGCCTCGAAGGCCAGATCTACCGCGAGGTGGCCCGGCTGCGCGACCAGTACGCCGGCGAGATTCGCGCCCGCTACCCCAAGCACTGGCGGCGCGTCTGCGGCTACAACCTCGACGAGCTCGTCAAGGACCGGCCGCTGAACATGGCGCGGGTCATCGTGGGCTCCGAGGGCACCCTGGTCACCATCCTCGAGGCCAAGATGCGCCTCGTGAAGCGCCCCAAGGCCACCGCCGTCGACGTCATCCACTACCACGACATGCAGGAGGCGCTCGAGTCCTCGCAGACCATCCTCGAGACGGGCCCGTACGCCGTGGAGCTGACCGACAAGATGATCCTGGACCTCGCCCGCGGCAACATCGAGCAATCCCAGCGCATGGGCTTCGTCCAGGGCGATCCCGCGGCCATTTTGATCGTCGAGTACGCCGGCGACACCGCGGCAGAGGTCAAGAGCAAGGTCGAGGCTCTCGAGGCGCGGCGCGCCGCGGGACGCTTCGGCTATGCCGGGCACGTCGCCCTCGATCCTGCCGAGCAGGAGTCGATCTGGAAGCTCCGCAAGGCCGGGCTCGGCCTCTTGCTGGGCACCAAGGGCGAGGCCAAGCCCATCGCCTTCATCGAGGACACCGCGGTCGATCCGAAGGATCTGCCCGTCTTCGTCCCGCGTTTCCGCGACATCATGGCCAAGCACGGCGCCGAGGGCGCGTACTACGGCCACTGTTCCGTGGGCTGCCTACACATCCGGCCCCTCGTCAATCTCAAGACGGCGCGCGGCCTCGAGCAGGTCCGCGGCATGGCCGCGGAGATCTTCGACCTCGTGCTCGAGTTCGAGGGCGCCATCTCCAGCGAGCACGGGGACGGGCGCGCGCGCAGCCCCTTCCTCGAGCGTGTCTTCGGCCCCGTGATCATGCAGGCCTTCCGCGAGCTCAAGGGCGCCTTCGACCCCAAGAACCTGATGAACCCCGGCAACATCGTGGCCAGCCCCGCCGTCACCGACCACCTGCGCTACGGCCCCGAGTACAAGACCTGGGAGCCCGCGACCATGCTCGATTTCTCCGCGCAGGGCGGCTTCGCGGCCGCGGTGGAGATGTGCAACGGCGTGGGCGTGTGCCGCAAGAAGCTCGAGGGCACCATGTGCCCCTCCTACATGGCGACCAGGGACGAGGAGCACTCGACGCGCGGGCGGGCCAATGCCCTGCGCGCGGTGCTCTCGGGCCGAGTGCCCGCCGCCGACTTCACGGGCCGGCGCCTCTACGAGGTGATGGACCTCTGTCTCGAGTGCAAGGGGTGCAAGGCCGAGTGCCCGTCCAACGTGGACATGGCCAAGATGAAGTACGAGTTCCTCCACCACTACTACAAGGCCAACGGGCTGCCCCTCCGCAACCGGCTCTTCGGCCACATCGGCCGGCTCTCGTGGTGGGGCTCGCGGCTCGCCCCGCTCTCGAACTGGATCGCCGCCTCCCCGCCGAATCGCTGGCTCATGGAGAAGCTGGCGGGGATCGACCGGCGGCGTCCGCTGCCCGCCTTCGCGCGGGAGACGTTCACGGACTGGTTCGACCGCCGCCGGCCGCCGGTTTCGGCTCCGCGCGGCTCCGTCGTCCTCTTCCACGACACCTTCGTCACCTACAACACACCGGTCGATCGGAAATGCTGCGGCCGGCCGCTCATCTCCAAGGGAATGCTCGAGGAGGCTCGCGAGCACGCCCGCTTCAACATCGAGCGCCTCGCGCCCTGGGTTGCCCGCGGGGTGGCCATCGTGGGGCTCGAGCCTTCCTGCCTGCTCACCCTGCGCGATGAGTGGGTGGAGCTCGTGCGCACCGAGGAGGCGCGGCAGGTCGCCCGGTCCAGCTTTCTCCTGGAAGAGTTCCTCCTCCGCGAGCGTGCTCGCGGCTTGACCCTGCCGTTCAAAGCCGGGAAGCGGCCAGCCCTCCTCCACGGCCATTGCCACCAGAAGGCGCTCGTGGGCACGGCACCCACCGTGGCCGCGCTCAAGTGGGCGGGGTACGAGGTCAGCGAGGTGGATTCCGGCTGCTGCGGGATGGCGGGCTCCTTCGGCTTCGAGAAGGAGCACTACGACATCTCGGTCGCCCTCGGAGGCCGGCGTCTCGCGCCCGCCGTGTCCTCCGCGCCCGCCGGCACCGAGGTCATCGCCCCCGGGATGTCGTGCCGCCAGCAGATCGAGCATCTGGCCGGCCGCCGGGCCAAGCAGAGCGCCTGTATCAGGTCATGGTCCGCATCCGCCGCTTCGACGAGAAGACGGTGGAGCTCTTCAATGCCGGCCACGTCAAGGGCACCGCCCATAGCTACGTCGGGCAGGAGGCGGTGGCCGCGGGCGCGTGCGCCCACCTGACGGACGCCGACTCCGTCATCAGCAATCACCGGGGGCACGGCCACTGCATCGCCAAGGGAGCCAAGCTCGACCTCATGATGGCCGAGCTCATGGGGCGGGAGGCGGGCTACTGTCGCGGTCTCGGTGGCTCCATGCACATCGCCGCCCTCGATCTCAACATCCTGGGCGCCAACGGCATCGTGGCCGCGGGTGTGCCCATCGGCGCCGGCGCCGCCCTCGCCAACAAGCTTCGCAAGGCCGACCGCGTCGTCATCTCCTTCTTCGGTGACGGCGGCGCCAACCAGGGCGTGGTCCACGAGACCATGAACCT
>QHSC01000416.1 GCA_003220345.1 Candidatus Rokuibacteriota bacterium
CCGAAGATCGCGGGGAACACGCCGCCTTCGGTGTTGGCCTCCCGGGGCTCGCCGGCGACGAACTCCCAGAGATGGCCGAGGTAGTAGCCCGTCTTGGCAAGGAGCCCCATGGTGTTCGGGAAGCGGACGTCGAGCACCTGGGCCAGCGGCAGCTCCTTGGCCTTGCCTCCATCCGCCGTCACCACCATGGTCTCCGTCTGGCTCTTCCGCAGCGCGGCCAGGCGTGCCGTCTGAGCCTGATACTGCTCCTGGAGCGGCGCGAGCTGCTTCTGCAGCGCCTCGATCGCGGATCCCGACGTGATGCCCTTGAGCTCGAGCCCCTTGAGCTTGAGGCGGATCGCCTCCTGGCGCGCGTTGATCGCGCCGATCTCGCCCTTCTCGATGCCCCGGATTTCTCGGCGCGCGCGGTCACTCTGGCCCAGCCGCTTCTGGACCTCGACCCAGGCGGCCGGGGCGACCGCGACGACCGTGCCTCCGTCCCGCATCTCCTTGATCGTCCCGATGAGGAGGCCCCATTCGGTCCGCTCGACGACGGCCACGTCCGCGGGGTATTCACGCTTGGCGACCTGGGCTTCGTCCACCCACTGGAAATCGGCCCCGTAGAGGTCTCGGTTGGCGACCTTCAGCTTGATGCGGTGCTCGTTTCGCTTGCCCGGCACGGGCTCGCGGTCCACGAGCTGCCCGGTCATCACCGTGCCGTCGGACAGCGTCATGCGGACGACGGCCTTGGGCCAGAAGAAGCCCATGCCGTTGTAGACGATGAGCGAGATGAGACCCACGACCAGGAGAAGGGCAAGCGTGAGCGCCCCGCCCGTCAGCCAGACAAAGGGTTCTCCGCCGCTCCAGAATCCCTTGTGTCGCACGCTCATAGGTAGCGGTACTTCTTTCTGAGCTTGAGCCGGATCATCTCCGCCGCCGTGTTCAGCACGAAGGTCATGCAGAAGAGAAGAAAGGCCGAAAGAAAGAGCACGCGGTAGAGGGTTCCGCCGTCCGGCGCCTCGGGCAGCTCGACGGCGATATTGGCGGACATTCATGGTCTCGCCCACGGCCCGGCCCAGTCCGATCATGATCGCGGAAAAGATGCCGGGGCTGCCGGTGGGGAGCACGATCCTGAGCGCCGTCTGCCAGCGGGTCGCCCCGAGGGCCAGCGATCCCGCCCGGAGGTGGCCGGGCACGTTCGCCAGCGAGTCTTCGGCGATGGTGAAGATGATTGGGATGACCGCGAAGCCCATGGCCACCCCGACGACGAGGGAGTTGCGCTGGTCATAGGTGAGGCCGAGTGCCGAGAGGACCCAGCCGCGGTAGTTGCCCTGCATGAGGACGGTCTCGACGAGACCGCCCGCCGCCAGGGCAAGCCACACGCCGCCGAGGACGACCGGGATCAGGAGAAAGGCCTCTGTTCCTGTCTTGAAGCGGCCGCGGACGCGCAGAGGAACGAGTCGCCACAGGCAATAGGCGGCCAGGATCGCGACCGGCAGCACGAGGGGCATCAGAAAGAGGCCAGGTACGATGGGCTCGAGAACGGGCGCCAGCCAGAGACCGGCCAGGAATCCCAGGACCACGCTCGGGAGGGCAGCCATGATCTCGACAACGGGCTTGACGTAGGCCTTCACCGACGGATGCATGAACTCGCTGACATAGAGCGCGGCCAGGAGCGCCATGGGTACCGCGAAGAGAAGCGCGTACAACGTGCCCTTGAGGGTGCCGAAGATGAGCGGGGTCAAGCTCATCTTGGACTCGAAGTCGTCCGTGCCGCCCGTGGACTGCCACACCCAGGCGGGCTGCGAGTAGCCCTCGTACCAGACCTTGCCGAACAGCGTCTTCAGCGTGATCTCGGGATGTGGGTTGTCCACCGTCCACTGCGCGAGCTTCCCCTTGCCGTCCGCGGCCAGCACCGCATCGTTCTTGGGGGCGAAGGTCAAGGCCACGAGTCCCGGCGCATCGCTCTTAACGCGCAGGAGGGTCTTGCCGGACGTGCCATACGAGATGTGGACATGACCCGTCCCGTCGGCGGTGGCAAAGCTCTTGTCCCGCTTCGAGGCCGTCATGGCGACCACCGCCCCGGCGTGAGGCGCGAACTCGTAGATCCGCGTGAGCCGCTTCTCGCCGCCGCCGGGCGGCGACACCACCTGCCACGTGGAGACTCCGCCCTGCTCGTCGCCGACCGTCAGCGTCCGGTCTCCCAGGAGGAATCCGAGGGCGGTGACGGACGCGCCCGGCTTGGTGGTGACGGCCACCGTC
Organism: Candidatus Rokuibacteriota bacterium; assembly: GCA_003220345.1. Taxonomy (GTDB): domain Bacteria; phylum Methylomirabilota; class Methylomirabilia; order Rokubacteriales; family CSP1-6; genus AR37. The sequence goes on from QHSC01000416.1 coordinate 2,242, forward strand.
TCGATGAGCCTCGGCCCCGCGGCATCCCTCATGTCGTAGCGGAGCACCTTTCCCCGGCTGGTACCGATGAAGAGGTCCTCGCCGCGTCCGTCCAGACGCAGGGCCGTGATCTCCCCCGAGACCTCGGGCGTGAATTCCTGGATCGACTCCTCGCGGCGCGTCCCACCGATGAGCGCCTTCTTCTCGATGACGCTCTGGACGATGAGGTCGGCGGGTCCAACCTGGGCGACCGTCAACCCGCCCGCATCCGCGCCCCCCGAGGCAAGCCGGCGCACCGCGCGCTTTTTCTCCGGGTCGAGGACCACGGCCGGTCCGAAGGCGGGAGCCGGAACTACCGCACGCTTGCCATCCTTGAACGTGACATCGAACCTCATGTCGAGGGGTATCGCCCGCCCATCCGAGGTGCCAACGAGAAGCCGCGTCTTGTCGAGGGTGACCACCGAAGCGACGGTGGCGCCATTCAGGCCCGGCACCACGACGGGCGGAGGAGTCGCTCCCCCTTTGAGCGAGACGAACTCGAGGCTGCCGGGTC
>QHSC01000323.1 GCA_003220345.1 Candidatus Rokuibacteriota bacterium
CCCGGCCGGAATCTCGGCCGCACGCGCTATGATCGTGTGGCCATGGAGCTGGGCGCGCACGGTGAGCTGGTCGAGAAGCCACACGAGATCCGGCCTGCCCTGGAGCGCGCGTATGCCTCCGGGAAGCCCGCCGTGGTCAACGTGATGACGGACGACCAGGCGCGGGCGACCACTGTGCGGTTCTCGGCGTACACGACCTAGGAGATTCGAGCGATGCCCAAGGCCCTCGACGGAATTCGTGTCCTCGACCTGACGCAGTACGAGGCGGGCCCGAGCGCCACTCAGATGCTGGCGTGGCTCGGCGCCGAGGTCATCAAGATCGAGCCACCCACCGGCGAGCCCGGTCGTAACGCGCTCTCCGACAAGCGCGGCGAGGACGCCTGGTTCTTCCTGCTTCTCAACTCGAACAAGAAGGGTGTGACCCTCAATCTCAAGTCCGAGCGCGGCCGCGCGCTCTTCCTGGAGATGGCCAAGAACGCCGACGTGGTCGTGGAGAACCTCGGCCCCGGTGCCCTCGAGCGGCTCGGCCTCGGCTGGGACACGCTCTCGCGGCTGAATCCCCGGCTGATCCACGCCTCCGTCAAGGGTTTCGGGAGCACCGGCCCCTACGCCGAGTACAAGAGCTTCGAGTGGATTGCCCAGGCGATGTCAGGGGCCATGAGCATGACGGGCCACCCGGACGGGCCGCCCACCAAGGCGATCGGCGGGCTCGCCGACACGGGGGCGGGGCTCCACACGGCGATCGGGATCCTCGCCGCCATCGTCCAGCGGCACGCGACGGGCCTCGGCCAGCGCCTGGAGGTCGCGCAGCAGGAATCCGTCGTCAACCTCCTGCGCATTCACCTGCGCGAGACCTACCAGAGCGGCCGGCCCGCGCCCCGGCAGGGCAACCGCTCGGCCGCCGCCGCGCCGTCGAACATCTACCGCTGCCGTCCTTTCGGGCCCAACGACTACATCTTCATCCACTGCGCCACCGTGGAGATGTGGAAGACGCTGGTGGAGATCTGCGGGCGGCCGGAGCTCGCGGACGATCCACGCTATGCCGATCGGCGCGACCGCGTGCAGTTCGTCGACGAGATCGACGCGATGATCGAGGCGTGGACGGAGAAGCACACGAAGCACGAGGCCATGAAGATCCTGGCGGGGGCGGGGGTGCCCGCGGGCGCCGTGCTCGATTCCGCGGAGGTCCTCGCCGACGAGCACATGCGGGGGCGCGGGATGATCGTCGAGCTCGAGCACCCCACGCGCGGCAAGTACCCCATGCCCGGCAACCCCGTGCGCCTCTCCGCCTCGCCCACGGAGCTGCGGCGCTCGCCGCTCCTGGGCGAGCACAACGCCGAGGTCTACGGCAAGCTGGCCGGGCTCTCCGAGTCCGATCTGGCCGAGCTCAAGCGCGACCGGGTGATCTGACGCATTTCCCTCTCTCCCATCGGGGGAGAGGGCCGCTGTTCGAGCTGAGACGCCCGCCTCGGGCGACGAGACGAGAGCTGGGTAGGGTGAGGGGGCGAGGTCTCAGCTCTCGCGCGACCGTGTGACCTGACGCTCCCGCAGCGCCCGCCACACGCGCTCCGGGGTCAGGGGCAGCTCGCGGAAGCGCACGCCGGTGAGCCGCGCGAGCGCGTTGCCCACCGCCGGGCTCACGGGCACGAGGCTGCCCTCGCCCGCGCCCTTCGCTCCGAAGGGCCCCGCGCCGTCGCCGTTCTCCACGAACCGGCACTGGAGCTCTCCGGGCACGTCTTCCGCCCGGGGCACCCGGTAGTCGACCAGGTTCGCGTTGAGGAGCTGGCCTCCCTCGTAGAGCATCTCCTCCAGCAGGGTGTGGCCGATGCCCTGCATGACCGCGCCCTCGTCCTGCCCCTCGCACTGCTGGGGGTTGATGCAGCGGCCCACGTCGGCCACGGACGCGTACGAGTGGACGGTGACGGCGCCCGTCTCCTCGTCCACGCTGACCTCGGCGGCGCCCACCGCCATCTCCCAGAAGGGCGTGCTGCCGCCGAGCGGCGCCGCGCTGCGCCCCGGCGCCACGATGCCCCGCCCGATCAGCTCGCCCCCGCTCATGCCGAAGCGCTCCACGAGGAGCTCGGGGTAGGGCAGACGCGCCCCGGCCGAGATCACGGCGGCGTCTTCGAGCCGCAGCGCGGTCGCGTCGACGCCGAGGCGCCGGCCGGCGATACGCAGCAGCTGCTCGCGCACGTCGGCGGCCGCCTCCTGCACAGCCTTGCCCGTCATGGTGGTCGAGCGGCTCGAGCTCGTGGTCTGGTCGTAGGGCGTGATCGCGGTGTCCGGCATGGCCACGAAGACGCGCTCCACGGGCACCGCCAGCACCTCGGCGGCGATCTGCGCCATCACCGTGCGTGCGCCCTGGCCCATCTCCACCGTGCTCGCGAGCACGGTCACGCTGGCATCGGCGTGGAGGCGCACGATGGCCTCGGAGACCGTGGGCGCGACGCTCGCCTTCATCATCATGGCGAGACCGCGCGCCCGACCGGGGAGCGTCTGCTGCGTCCAGCGGATGGCCTCGGCGGCGCGATTGAGGCTCTCCTCGAACTTGCCGTCGATGGGCGTGTCTCCCGGCGCGAACTCCTCCCCCTGCCCGAGCAGGTTCTGCCGGCGGAGATCGACGGGATCGTGACCGAGGTCGCGGGCCGCCTCGTCGACGAGCGACTCGAGGGCCCACGCGAGCTGCGGCACGCCGAAGCCGCGGAACGCGCCCCCGGGCGTCGTGTTGGTGTAGACGGCTTTCGCGTCGAGGACGATGTTGGGCACCCGGTACGGTCCCGTGGCCGTGTACGTGCCTTTCTGGATGATGCGCGGCCCGATGTCGGCATAGGCGCCCACGTCGAAATCGGCGCGACACTCGGCGGCCCACAGCCTCCCGTCGCGCTTGAAGCCGAGCCGCACCCGGGCGCTGGCGTCGCAGCGTCTGACCGTCCGGAAGGCCTCCTCCACCGAGAGGGCGAGCCTGACGGGCCGCCCGACCATGCGCGCGAGCGCCCCCACGATGGGCTCGAGCTTGGCGTAGGTCTTGCCGCCGAAGCCGCCGCCGAGGGGCGGGACGATGATGCGGATGCGGCTCATGGGCACGCGGAACATCTTGGCCAGCTCCACGCGCACGGAGTACGGATTCTGCGTCGAGGCCCACACGGTCAGGGTGCCCTGCTCGTCCCAAGCCGCGAGCGCCGCGTGAGGCTCCATGGAATAGTGCTGCACGCGCGGGAAAGTGTAGACATCCTCCACGACGATGTCGGCCCCCGCGAAGGCATGCGCGCCTTGCCCGCGCTCGAGATGGAACTGGTGGCAGATGTTGGTGCCGGGCCGGGGCTTGAGGGTGGAGAGATCGGCGAAGTGGCCGGCCAGCGGCTCGGCCGTGTGGACGAGAGGGGCCCCGGGAGCGAGCGCCTCCTCCAGCGTGGTCACGGCCGGCAGCTCCTCGTACGCGATCTCGATCAGCTCGAGGGCCTGGGCGGCGGCGCTCTCGCTCTCGGCGACCACGGCGGCCACGGGCTCGCCCTCGTAGCGCGCGACCTCGATGGCGAGGATGGGGCGGTCGCGGAAGGCAGGACCGTAGTACGGATCGCACCAGTCCAGATCGGCGCTGGTGACGACGGCCCGCACGCCGGGCGCGGCCCGGGCGCGGGCGACGTCCACGCGGAGGATCTTCGCGTGGGGGTACGGCGAGCGGAGCAGCTTCGCGTGGAGCGTGCCGGGCAGCTCCATGTCCGTGACATAGCGCGCGCGCCCCGTCACCTTCTCGGGCGCGTCGACGCGCCGCACCGACTGCCCGATCACGCGCAGCGGCTCGGGGTCAGGTCTCACATTCCTACAATTGCTGACGGGTTCCCTCTCTGCCGGCACGGTCGTCTCTCTGCCGATGTTGGAATGTGAGACCTGACCCCGTGCGCAGGAGGTGATGGCGTCGATGATCTTCTGGTAGCCCGTGCAGCGGCAGAGATTGCCGCGGAGGTAGTGGAGGATCTGCTCGCGCGTGGGCGAGGGGTTCTCCTCGAGGAGCGCGGCCGCGCTCAAGAGCATGCCGGATGTGCAGAAGCCGCACTGGATGGCGCCGTGCTCGACGAACGCCGCCTGCACGGCGTGGAGCGTCTCGCCGTCGGCCAGACCCTCGACGGTCCGGATCTCGCGACCCTCGGCCTCGACGGCGAGATAGGTGCAGGCGCTCACGGGCGCGCCGTCCACCAGCACCGTGCAGGCGCCGCACACCTGGATGTCGCACGAGCGCTTGGCGCCCTTGAGGCCGAGCTGCTCCCGCAGGACGTCGAGGAGCAGGCTGTGGGGCATGACGTCGACCGCGACGGCGCGCCCGTTGACCGTGCAGGCGAGGCTAGACGATGACGGTGTGGGCATAGCGTGCCTGGATCTGCTGTCCCTGAGCGCGCGCGGCGGCGACCTGGAGCGCCCGCTTCACACACGCGCCGGTCAGCGCGCGCTTGTACTCGGCGGAACCGTGGCGATCACCCACCGCCTCCACCTCGCGGGCGGCCGCGGCTCCCAGCTCCTCGGCTCGGGCGAGGAGGACGGCGGCCGGCTCGCCGGTGGCCTTGCCCTCGACCTCGAAGAGCCGTTGAGGCCTCGGGCCGACGCAGCCGACGGTGACCCGAAGGGCCCCCGGCTCGCATGCCACCGCGACGCCCAGGGTGGGGCGCTCGTACACGCCGAACTTGAGATAGGCCGACGCCGTCTTGGCCGGCCAGGGACGCAGGCGCACCGAGGTCAGGACCTCGTCCTCCTCGCGGGCCGTCTCGTATGGTCCGCGAATGAAGTCCGCGAGGGGGACGTCGCGCGCGCCTCGTCGAGACCACAGGTGAAGCGTCCCGTCGAGGGCCAGGAAGAGGGTGGCGAGATCGCTGTGTGGATCCGCGAAGGCCAGGTTACCGCCCACCGTGCCCACGTTGCGGACACGCACGTTGGCGACGTGGCGGGCGACCCCGGCCACGAGCGGGCAACGCTCCTGGACGAGAACGGAGCGCTCGACGCCGCGGTGGCGCACCGTCGCGCCGATGGTCAGCGTGCCGTTCTCCGCCGTGATCGCATCGAGCTCGCGCACGGTTTTCACGTCGATCAGGCGCCGCGGGCGGATCAACCCCTCTTTCATGAGGAGGAGAAGCTCCGTGCCGCCCGCGTAGAGAACGGACTCGTGGGGATGCGCCGTCAGGAGATCCGCGACCTCGCCCAGGGTCGAGGGCCGGTCGAGCGTGAAGGGACGAAGCACGACTCAGCCTTCCGCGGCCTTGCGGAGCCTGACCCCGAACTCGTCCAGCATGTCTCCGGCCTTGCGCTCGATGACGCCGTGGCCCAGCGAGCCGAGCGTGCCGAGGATGCGCCCCTCGGCGACGACGGCGAGGACGCTCGCCCCCTCGCGCGACGAGATCTCGAGCGTCACCTGCATGCTGATCTCGGCGCCGATGGCGGGGTCGCGGCCCTTGGCCTGCAGGGCGAGCCGGCGCGGGGGCTCGGATGACGTGATCTCGACGTCGAGCGGCACGGAGAGGCGGATCGGCCCGACCTTCTGGATCATGCGGGCGGTGTAGCGCTGCTGGGGCGCGACCTCCTTGGCCTCGGCGCAGCCGGGCATGCACTCGACCATGCGGGGCACATCCCAGAGAAGCGTCCAGAGCTTCGCGGGCGTCGTGGCGATGGCGATCTCACGCGCGGCCCGCACGACGGCTCCCTTTCACGGCAGAGTCCCCGCCGGCTTCACCACCTCTTCGGCGATCATCTGGAGATAGTCGATCCGCGCCCGCACCTCGCGGGGCAGGCTGTAGATGGTGAAGCCGACCTTGTCGAGCCCCATCTCACGCGCGCGGGCGAGCGTCTCCACGCAGTCGCGGGGCGAGCCGTTGACCGTCCAGTCGTCGAGGGCGGTGTCGAAGTCGAGCTGGAGCGGTACCATGGTCGACTCCTGCATCTCCCATCGCCGGTACATCGCGAAGGTCTTCTCGAGATACTCGCGCGCGGCGGCCAGGGCCGCCGTCTTGTCGGCGGCCACGATCAGGCTCCGCGAGGCGCCGACGCTGCCCGGGGTGACCGCGCCGGACTCCGCGCGCACCTCGCTGAAGGTCTTGCTCAGCCTGCCAATGTCGCGCCAGGCGACCTGGGGCCCGAAGAAGACGCCGTCGGTGAGCCGCGCGGCGCGGCGCGTGGCGCCTTCGCTCTGCGCGCCCATCTCGAGCGGCGGGTGGGGCTGCTGAAAGGGCGTGAAGCCCAGGCGCGCCTTGGTCACGCTGGTGTAGGCGCCGTGAAAGGTGACTTCCTCACCGGTCCAGAGCCGCTTCATGAGCGCCAGCGACTCCTCGAGCTTGGGCACGCGATCCTTGCGCGCGAGCCCGGCCGCTTCCAGCTCCCGCTCGCGATAGCCGATGGCCACGCCCACGTCGAGCCGGCCGTGGGTGATGTGGTCGAGGGTGGTGATGCTCTCCGCCGTCTCCACGGCATTCACGATGGGGAGGAGGAGCACCGAGGTCTTGAGGCGCATCTGCCCCGTCTCCGGCGCGAGCCGGGCCAGCATGGGGAACGGCTGCGGCCACACGGTCGGGTGAGAGATCCAGTGCTGGCCGATCGAGACCCAGGCAAAGCCCATGCGAGAGGCAGCGGCGACGACCTGGATCGCCTCGTCGATGATGCGCGTGGCGCCGCGGTCCGTCGGACTCCAGAACGGGGTCAGGTGGAACCCGATCTTCATGGGTGTCCCGTCAGGAATCCCTCTCCCCCATCGGGGGAGAGGGCAGGGTGAGGGGGCAAATGCCGAGGGGGCGGTTCAATCCGATCAGTCCCCGGCCGCGTGAGCGCCGGCCAGGCGGCCGAAGACGGCGCCCGACATGAGGCCGGTGCCGCCGGGATAGTTTCCGTGAAAGAGCCCGCCCACCATCTCACCGCAGGCATAGAGGCCCGGGATGGCCGTCCAGCTCGTGCTCATGACCTGCGCGCAGTCGCTCACGCGCACGCCGCCGAAGGTGAAGGTGATGCCGCCCGTGACGGGATACGCGACGAAGGGCGGCGTGTCGAGACGCTGCGCCCAGTTGCTCTTGGGCAGGGGCAGCCCGCGCGTGGCCAGGCCGTCGCGCACCGTCGGATCGAAGCGCCCTTCTGTCACCGCGGTGTTGTACGCCTCGAGCGTGCGACGGCAGGCCGCGCGGTCGAGGGAAAGCTTGTCCACGAGAGCATCGAGCGTGTCGGCCATGGCGGGCATGCCCGTCTTGTAGCGCCCCTCGAGCAGGTGCTGCACCTTGCTGTCGAAGATCTGCCAGCCGATGCCGCCGGGCTCGTTCAGGATGATGCCGCCGAGCTTGGCGTACGTATAGAACTGGAAGTCCTCGCCCTCGTCGAAGAAGCGGAGCCCCCGCGCGTTGACGAGGA
>QHSC01000324.1 GCA_003220345.1 Candidatus Rokuibacteriota bacterium
GGAAGCGGGGGCGCAGGCAGCCGTGCTGGCCTCGAGCGTTGGTGCGCTCAAGGGCACGGACAGCTACATCAACTGGGTGGACTCGAATGTCAAAATGCTGGCTCAGGCCCTAAAATAGGGCCGTGGCCCACGACCTCCTCGCGCTGATGTGGGTGCCGTTCCTGATGTGTCTCGTGCTCACGGGCATCCACGCCTATCTCGGGCTCCACGTCATCGCGCGAGAGGTCGTCTTCGTGGACATCGCCCTCGCCCAGATCGCCTCGCTCGGGTCGACCGCCGCATTCCTCTGGAACTATGATCTGGACACGTGGGGCTCCTACGGCTTCGGCCTGAGCTTCACGATCCTGGGCGCCCTCGTCTTTGCCCTCACGAGGAGCCGAGAGCGCCGTGTCTCCCAGGAGGCCATCATCGGGGTAGTCTATGCGGTCTCCTCCGCGGCCGCGGTCCTCGTCGCGGACCAAACGCCTCACGGCGCCGAGCATCTTCGCAGCATGCTCGTGGGCAGCATCCTTGCCGTCAGAGGCAGCGAGGTGATCAAAGTGGCGTGTCTCTACAGCTTGATTGGTCTCTTTCACTGGCTGTGCCGGCGGCCGTTCTTCCTGATCTCCGAGTCGCCCGACCAAGCCTATGCCCAGGGCCTGCCCGTGCGCTGGTGGGATTTTCTTTTCTACGCATCGTTCGGGGTCGTCGTGACGAGCTCCGTGCGGATCGCCGGCGTTCTCCTCGTGTTCTCGTACCTGATCGTCCCCACGCTCGCGGCGAATCTTCTGGGGGGATCCGTGGCCAGGCGACTCGCGATTGCCTGGGCCTTCGGTACGCTGGTGAGCGTGATCGCCATGCTCGCCTCGGCCACTCTCGACCTCCCGACCGGAGCGACGGTTGTCTGCGCCTTCGGCGTGATACTTCTCGTCCTTGCTCTCATCACACGTGTGAGGGGCAGCGTGGCTCGCGCGTGATGCGGATTCACTTCCTGCCTCTGCTCACAGTCCTCGGCCTCGCCGTCGGCTGCCAGCAATCCCCCGCCCCGGATGCCAAGCCCCTCGTCATCGCGAGCTTCTACCCGATGTACGATTTCACGCGGCAGGTGGCGGGCGACCGCGCCCAGGTCGTCTCGCTCGTGCCGCCGGGAGTGCACGGGCACGACTGGGAGCCGTCGCCCCAGGACGTGGCGCGCCTCCGGCAGGCGCGCGTCTTCGTGTACAACGGCGCGGGCTTCGAGCCCTGGGCCGAGAAGGTGATCGCGGAGGCCGCGGGGCCTTCCCTGGTCGTGGTCGCCGCGAGCGCCGGTCTGGCGCGAGCGCCGGTGCCGGGCGGGCCCGAGGTCGATCCGCACGTGTGGCTCGATCCCGTCCTGGCCCAGGGCGAGGTGGAGGCAATCCGGGGCGCCCTCGAGCGGGGCGATGCGGCCGGCAAGGCCGTCTACGGTGCCAACGCCCGGGCCTTCCAGGCAAAGCTGGCCGCGCTCCACGAGCGCTTTCAGGCGGGGTTGCGCGACTGCGCGAGGCGCGAAGTGGTGGTGACTCACAAGGCGTTCAGCTATCTCACCCGGCGCTACCAGCTCGAGCAGGTGGCGGTGATGGGGCTGGCCCCGGAGTCCGAGCCGAGCCCGGCCGCCCTCGCGACCATCGTGCGCTTCGCGCGCCAGCGTAAGGTCACCGCCATCTTCGTCGAGCCTCTGATCAGTCCGCGGCTCGCCGAGACCCTCGCCCGCGAGGTGGAGGCCAAGGTCCTGTCGCTCAATCCGATCGAGGGAGTGACGACCGACGAGGTCGCGGCCGGGAAGGGTTATACGGACCTCATGGCCCAGAACCTCGAGAATCTCCGGGTCGGTCTCGGGTGCAAGTAGCGCCGACTGCCGGCCCCGCGCGAGGTTCGAGTACAATCTGGGCCATGGATGATGTCGCGGCCCGTCGCTGGCTCGTGCTCTCCATCGGAGGCGGAGCGCTCTTCCTGGCCCTCGCCGCGGTGGTCTTCAGCGTGGGCCTCCTCCCCGGAGAAGTGGCCATCTACAACGGGATCCTCTCGCGCCGTACACCGGCCGTGCGGGAGTTCTTCTGGTGGGCCAACTTCTTCGGCAACTGGAAGGCCCTGCTGCCCGCGACCCTTCTCCTGCTCGTCGTCTCGCCGCAAGCGCGCCGGCGGTGGTGGCTCATCGCTCTCGTCATGCTGGGCGCGCCCGCCATCGAGCACGCGGCCAAGGTGCTGGTGGGGCGCAGCCGGCCCCAGGGTTCCGCCATGGGCTTTCCGAGCGGCCATAGCACCGGGGCCGCGGCCTTCGCCGTCTTCGCCATATACTTCGCGGTGAAGGAGGGCTGGGGGCGCATGCGGCGCCTGAGCCTCACCGTGATCGTGCTCATCCTCATGATCCTGGTCGGGATCGCGCGCATGGTGCTCCATGCCCACTGGCCCTCGGACGTCCTGGGCGGCTTTCTCCTGGGTGGCTCGTGCGCGGCAGCCGGCGCCTGGTGGGACGCGAGCCGGAGCCCGGCCTGATGCGTCCCTTCGTCGAGCTCGAGGGCGTGGCAGTCGATTACGGTCCCGTGCGTGTGCTCGACGGCATCAACCTGACCGTGGATCCGGGCGATTTCCTGGGCATCATCGGGCCGAACGGCTCGGGCAAGACCACCCTCTTGCGGGTGATGCTGGGCCTCCTCTCACCGACGGAGGGCGCGGTCAGACTCTTCGGCAAGCCTCCGGCGGCTTTTCGCGAATGGGGACGGCTCGGCTACGTGCCGCAGAAGACCACCCTCGATCCCGCCCTGCCCGTCACCGTCGAAGAGGTCGTGGCGAGCGGGCTCGTGCCGGTGCTGGGACTCTTCCAGCGGACGGGGAAAGCGGAGCGGGTCCGTATCAGGGAAGTGCTCGCCCGGGTCGGCATGGAGGCGCACGCGCGCGCGCGGATCGGCGCGCTGTCCACGGGGCAGCAGCAGCGCGTGCTCATCGCGCGCGCCCTCGTCTCCGACCCCGAGCTGCTCATCCTGGACGAGCCGACGGGCGGCGTCGACCCCGAGGCGCAGACCTCGTTCTATGCCCTCCTCCACCACCTGAATCGCGAGCGCGAGGTCACCCTCATCCTGGTCAGCCACGACATCGGCGTGGTCGCCAAGGAAGTGACGAAGCTCGCCTGCCTCAACCGGCGGCTGATCTTCCACGGTCGGCCCGGCGACTTCCTGAGCGACGCTGCCCTCACGGCCTTGTACGGGCCGTCGGTGCGGGTCGTGAGCCACGACCACTAGTCCCGTGCCAACTGACTTCGCCATACTTCGTTCTCGGTCGTCGGCAACCCTCAACGTACACCTACGTACGCCTCGGGCTGCCTCCTCCCTCGGGCCTCGTCTGGCTCGCCATTTGGCCCGGGACGGGAACTAGTCCCGTGCCTGAATTCCTTCAGTTCGGGTTCATGCAGCGGGCGTTCGCGGCGGGCGCCGTCACCGCCATCATCTGCCCCCTGATCGGCGTCTTCCTCGTCCCGCGACGGCTCTCGCTCATCGCCGACACGCTGGCCCACGTGGCCCTCGCGGGCGTGGCGGTGGGACTGCTCCTCGGCGCCTCGCCCGTCCTGGGCGCCCTCGTGGTCACCGTGATCGGCGCTCTCGGCATGGAGCGGCTCCGGGCGCGCGGCGCCCTCCAGGGCGACGCCGCCCTCGCCGTCTTCCTCTCGGGCGGCTTCGCCGTCGCCGTGGTGCTGATCAGCCTCGCCCATGGCTTCAATGCCGATCTCTTCGCCATCCTGTTCGGGAGCATCCTGACCGTGAGCCCCACGGACGTCTGGCTCATCCTGACCCTCGGCGCCGTTGTGGTGACGACCATCGCGCTCACGTACCGGCGGCTCTTCGCCACCACCCTCAACGAGGACCTGGCCCGGACGAGCGGTGTCCAGGTGACCGCGCTCAACTTCACCCTCACCGTGCTCACGGCGCTGACCACCGTGGTGGCCATGCGCATGGTCGGCGTGCTCCTCGTGAGCGCCATGATCGTCATCCCGACGCTCACCGGCTTCGCCATCGGCACGAGCTTCCGCCGCGCCACTATGGTGGCCATCGTGATGGCGCTCGCCTCCGTGGGTATCGGCCTCACCGCCGCCTACTACCTCCGCCTGGCCGCGGGCGGGGCCGTGGTGCTGACGGCGCTTCTCATCTTCGCCGTGGCCTCCATGCTCCGGCGCGTGCCGTGGACCCGCCGTCCCAGGGAGTCTCGTCCATGACCCGTGCGCGCCTGGCCTTGCTGGCTGCCCTCGTCCTCTTCGCCACCGCGGGCGCCTCCGCGGACGACGGCGAGTGCAAGCGGTGGCGGGCGGCCTTCGCCGCGATGCCGGTCCGTATGGTGACGGTGCAGGCGGGGGCCAAGACCATGGCCCTTCGGGTCAAGGTGGCGGAAACCGCGGAGCAGACGGCGGCGGGCTTCCAGTGCTCGACGCCCGAAGAGATCCAGAAATCGCTCGTCCTGTTCGACTTCGGCCGCGAGATCTACACGCAGTTCCACATGAACAACGTCCCCGCCGCCCTCGACATCGCGTTCGTCAAGGACGACGGCAGGGTCTTCGCCATCCTGCGCATGGACCCGAGCCCCACGGCCCTCTACGGTCCCCTGGGCAACTTCCGCTACGCGCTGGAGGCCCGCGCCGGCTTCTACGAGGGCCAGGGCATCCGTCAGGGCGAAGCGCGGCTGTTGCCGCCCGTCACCGCCAAGTAGCTCGTGCACGAGCGCCACACGCACTCCTCGCGGCACAAGCACCGGCTCTGGGCCGTGCTCGCGCTGTCCACGGTCTTCATGGTCATCCAGGTGGTGGTGGGCTGGTGGACGGGCTCGCTCGCCCTTCTCGCCGACGCGGCGCACCTCTTCGTCGATGCGGCGGGCGTGGGGCTCTCCCTCCTCGCCGTGTGGTTCGCGGAGCGGCCGGCCACGCCGGAGAAGACCTACGGCTACTACCGTGTCGAGATCCTGGCCGCCCTGCTCAACGGGGTGGTCCTGTGCGTCCTCGCCCTCGTCATCCTCTTCGAGGCGTGGGAACGCCTGCGGAGACCCCACGAGGTGCTGGCGGGACCGGTGCTCGTGGTGGCGGTGGCGGCCCTCGGCGTGAATCTCTTCGCCGCGCGGCTCCTGCACGCCGGCGCGGGCGAGAGCCTCAACGTGCGCAGCGCCTATCTCGAGGTGCTGGGGGACGCCCTTTCCTCGGCGGCCGTGATCGCCGCCGCCGGCATCATCCTGCTCACGGGCTGGACGACGGCCGACGCCCTGGCCAGCGCGGCCATCGGGCTTCTCATCCTTCCGCGCACCGCCTCGCTGCTGAAGCAGGCCGTCAACGTGCTCCTGGAGGGCGTCCCCCCGCACCTCGACCTGGGGCAGATCGAGACCGCGCTGGTCGCCGCCACCGGCGTGCGCCGCGTCCACGATCTGCACGTGTGGACGCTCACCTCGGGGCGCGAGGCCATGAGCGCCCATGTCGTGGTCGAGCCCGGCACGCCGGCCGACAGGATCCTCGAGGAGCTTCACGTCATCCTGCACGCCCGCTTTGGCATCGACCACACGACACTCCAGATCGAGACCGAAGCGCCTTCACTCCTGCAGATCTCTCCGCGCTCTTAGATTCCCCCTCACCCTGCCCTCTCCCCCGGTGGGGGAGAGGGATGTCATGTGGGCTTCAGCGCATGTTGCCTGTATGACCCAGGGAGTAGCGGCCGGGCTGGGGCCAGACGGTGAGGCCGTGGGGCTCTTTCCCCACGGGGATCTTCGTCACCTTGCCGGTGGCGGTGTCGAAGACGTAGACGACGTCGTCATAGCGCCCGGAGAGCCAGAGCTGCTTGCCGTCGGCGCTCACGTTGCCCATGTCCGGGCTCCCGCCCCCGGGGATCGGCCAGTTCGCCTCGATCCGGCGCGTGGCGAAATCGACGACGGAGACACTGCCCTTGCCGCGCGGTGGGCCATGCACGTGGTTCGAGCCGCGGTTGGCGACGTAGAGCTTGGTCCCGTCCCGGCTCGGGTAGAGGCCGTGCGTGCCTTTGCCGGTCTTGATGAAATCGATCTCCTTGAAGGTCTCGCCGTCGACCACGAAGATCCCGTCGGCCCGCATATCGGCCACGAAGAAGATCTTGCCGTCCGGGGACACGCGGATGTCCTGGGGCATGCCGCCCCGGGACAGCTTGAGATACCCCAGCACCTTGCGGCCCGCCATGTCGATCTTGGCCAGGCTGCCCTGGAACTCGCACGTGAAGATGGCGAAGCGCCCGTCGATGGAGAAGTCGGCGTGGTTGATGCCCGCGCATTGCGGCACCGCGAGCGAGCTCTGGAGCGTCATGGTCTGGGGATCGCGAAAGTCGAGCCGCTTGAGGGCCTCCGCCACCACCACGGCCGACCGACCGTCGGGGGTGAAATACATGTTGTAGGGATCATCGACGGGAATGGCCCGGCCCGGCTTGCCCGTCATGGGATCGATCGGAGTCAGGCTCCCGTCCGTGCGGCCCTCCGCGTTGTTGGTCACCCACAGCGTCTTGAGATCGTACGAGGGGACGACGTGCTGGGGATTGATGCCGACGCGAAACCGATCGACCACCTTAAGGGTGGCGGGGTCGATCACGTACACCTCATTCGATCTCAGGTTGGGGACGTAGACGCGTGGCGGCGCCGGCGCCGCCACCGCGCTCATCTTGTCCGCGCGCGTCTCGCTGTAGAGATTGCTCGGATCCATCACGGGCGGCATCCCCGGCACCGTCTCCACGGCACGGGCGGGCGGCTGGGCGACGGCGTCACCATATCCCCCGGACACGGCGGCCGCGAGGCAGACCATGGCAAAGGTACGACGCCAAGTATCAGTCAGTGACTGGGCAGGCACTTCTCACCCTCCGCACTCGACAGCTCGGTTCACGTCGCCTTCCTCGTGCCGATCCTACGGACGCGCGATCGCGGTCTTGACGGCGTTGACCGTGCGAGCCACGATGGCCTCCACTCCGAGCCGGCCCAGCTCTGCGCTCGCTCGGCCGGGATCGCCATCCACGCCGTCCCCCGTGGGCCCCGTCCCGCGACGCAGGCGATCCATTCTCACCAGGCGGGGATCGACAGCCAGCATGAGGGAGGTATCCGCGAGGGCGGCATGGCTGCCCAGCTCGTCGTCCCGGTAGCCGCGCGCCTTCAGGAGCTGGCGAAACTCGTCCTGGCTCGCTCGGTAGTACTCGCCCACAGCGTGGACCCGGACGGGGGCGGATGCCCACTCCCGGTTCAGCCGCGTCGCCACCGCGCTCTGCCCGGACTGGGTTGAG
>QHSC01000325.1 GCA_003220345.1 Candidatus Rokuibacteriota bacterium
CCAGCATCTGCTGCTCGCCGCCCCAGCATCTGCTGCTCGCCGCCCGAGAGGGTCCCGGCCGCCTGGGACATCCGCTCGCGGAGCCGTGGAAACAGCGTGAAGACTCGCTCGAGGCTGTCGGCCCTGCGGGCCTTCGCCGCCCGCGTGTAGGAGCCGAGCTCGAGGTTCTCGCGCACGGCGAGGCTGGGAAAGACCTTGCGGCCCTCCGGCACGTGCACGACGCCGCGCTCCACCACCCGGTGGCACGGCAGGCGGTCGATGCGTTCGCCCTCGAAGCGCATCTCGCCGCGGCGCGGGCGCAAGAGCCCGGAGATCGTACGCAGCATGGTCGTCTTGCCGGCACCGTTGGCGCCGACGACCGAAAGCGTCTCGCCGGCTGCGACGACGAGGTCGACGCCTCGCAGCGCCGGCAGATCGCCGTAGGCCACGTCGATGCCAAAGAGCTCGAGGAGGCTCACGACTCCTCTCCCAGGTAGGCTTCGACCACCTTGGGGTCTCGCGCAACGTCCTCTGGACGCCCTTCGGCGATCTTCTCGCCGTGGTGCAGGACCACGATGCGCTGGGACAGGGCCATGATCGCGCGCATCACGTGCTCGATGATGAGCAGGCTCACGCCCTGCGCGTGGATGCGGCGGATGAGGCCGATGATCGCCTCGATCTCCGTCGGGTTCAGCCCGGACATGACCTCGTCGAGCAGCAGCAGCTCGGGCCGCGTGGCGAGGCCGCGGGCCATCTCCAGGCGCTTGCGATCGGGCAGCGTCAGCTGGCGGGCGAGGACGTCACGCCGGGCGCCGAGCCCGACGAAGTCCAGGACCTCGATGGCTCGCTGGCGGGCGGCGTCCACGTGGTCGGTGCGGTTGAAGGCGCCGACCATCACGTTGTCGAGCGCGCTCAGGTTCACGAACGGCTGCACGATCTGAAACGTGCGGGCCAGGCCACGCCGGCAG
>QHSC01000327.1 GCA_003220345.1 Candidatus Rokuibacteriota bacterium
AGTCCCAGCGCCAGCCCCGCCAACACCTCACCGGTCACGCCCGCCTCCGAACAGCCCGGCCGGCCGGAAGAGAAGCACGAGGACGAAGAGCCCGAAGACCACGAGCTGCTTGAGCGAGCCGGGCAGCAGCGTCGCGCCGAGCGACTCCGCCAGGCCCACGATGAAGCCGCCCAGCAGCGCGCCGACGAAGTTGCCCATGCCGCCCAGCACCACCACCACGAAGGCAATGATGTTGAACGACTCCCCCACGTCGGGCGCGACGTAGAAGAACGGCGTCACCAGCGCGCCCGCCACCGCCACGCATCCCGCGCCGATGCCAAACGCCACGGCCCGGATGCGCCCGACATTGATGCCCATCAGCATGGCGCCCTCGGGCTCCTCGGAGAGCGCGCGGATCGCCTTGCCGACGTCGGTGAGACGCAGAAACGCGAAGAGGGCGAGC
>QHSC01000328.1 GCA_003220345.1 Candidatus Rokuibacteriota bacterium
GGCGAAATTGATGATGCGCAGCACGCCGAAGACGAGCGACAGACCGGAGGCGACGAGCCCGTAGACGCCTCCCAGCAGGAGACCGCTGACGACGGCCTGGAGCAGGAGGTCGGCGGTCACCTCCCGCTCGGCGGGCGAGCTACCCGTGCCACTTGGGGACCGGGAACACCGGCTTGGCCTCGGCAAAACGCGCCGGGCCCACCACGACCGGCTTGCCGTTCTGCACCTGGAGCAGCGCCGGCGTGGCGTTGACGTTCTCGCCGGTGTCGTCGAACTTGATCGCGTCCTGCGGCAGGATGTGATCGGCCAGGTTCGTCTTGCTCAGCGCGTCGCGCAGCTTGTCGCGGTCGGCCGAGCCCGCCCGCTCCAGCGCGTCCTTGAGGACGCCGATCACCGTGTAGGCCTGCACGCCGTGCGAGGTGAGCGTGCTGTTGAAGCGCTTCTCGTAGGCCGCGAACACGGCCTTGGCCCGGGGCGACTGCGGATTGTGCCAGTAGTTGCCGTCGAAGAGCTGGTCGGTCAGCTCGCGGTTGTCGGCGATGAACTTCGGGTTGGAGTAGGCCGCGTTCGCCAGGCCCACCAGCGCGTGCACGCCGATGCGCAGCTTCGCCGCCGTCTCCGCGATGATCTTGGAGTCGCCGTAGTAGCCGCTGATCACCAGCAGATCCGGCTTGGAGGCCTTGATCTTCGATAGCTCCGCGGTGAAATCGGGCGACTTGAGGCTGTAGGGAATCCGCTGCACGAGCGCGTAGCCGAGCTTGCCGGCAAAGGCTTCGACGTGGTTCCCCATCGTGGTGCCGAAGTTGCCGTCCTCGTGCATCATGGCCACCCGCTTGATCGGCGTGCTGGCCGCCTTCCCCATCTCGAGCATGTTGTTCATGGTGAGCGTGGACATCGCCTTGCCGTTGGGTTGCACGCGGAAGACGTACCGGAGCCCACCCTCGGTGAGATTGTCGGCCACGGCGGCCAGCAGCATGAACGGCGTCTTGTTCTTCTCGGCCACCTGGCGCACGGAATAGGCCACCAGGCTCGAGAACGGCCCGATCAGCACGGAGATCCCCTGATCGATCAGCCGCGCCGCCTCGGAGTTGCCCAGCTCGACCTTGTTCTGGGTGTCGCCGGGCAGCAACGTGAGCTTGGCTCCGCCGAGCGCCTTGATGCCGCCCGCGCTGTTGATCTCGTCCACGGCGAGCTGCAGCCCGTTGAGCGAGAGCTGGGCCTCGAAGGCCAAGGGCCCCGTCACGGGCAGGATGTAGCCGACCTTCACCTCTTTGGCCTGGGCCCGGCCGATGGACGGTACCGCACCGAGCGCCGCGACGGCGCCGGCGCTCTTCAGGAACGCGCGACGGTTCATGGAAACCCTCCCTACCCCGCAGGGCGCGGTCAGGCTACACTCGCGTCCCGCGAGGTGTCAAACGCGATGAGGCGCAGCATCGACGAGACGCACGCAAGCGCGCTGGGTGTCAGCAATTGTGGACATTGACCTTCGAATTGAGTCCCCCTAGGGTTCGCCTGGCGGCTCCGCGTCATGGGCGGCCCGGTCACGACGCTGCGGTGCTGCGTGATACGCTTTCCAGAGATGAGGAACCATCGTGAACATCGAGCAGCTCAAGGCCGTCGCCTCTGGCATGATTAACCTAGCGAATGTGATTCTTGGAGTGACGCTTGTGACGCCAATCTTCGGAAGCGGTCCGTTGACACTGAGTTCGGTTATAGAGTTGGGACTCGTGATAGCTATTGTGCTCTACGGTGGCGCGTTAGATATCCTCAGCGCAGTTTGAGGGGTGCAGGAGGAACGCAATGGCGGTGCTTCACTTCATAGTCAAGGGATGGACTGTTTGGGCAGGTCTTCTGGCTCTCGCGCTTGGATTGCTCCTCGGGCTTAGAGAACCGATGCCTCAAGGTGTATTACTCATCGGCATGGGGGCGCTGGCCTTCGTCGCGTGCTTGGTCGGGCGGCTGCTCCTTGCGGCCTACCTGCGCAACACGAATCAACCTAGACACGAATCAGCCTAGAAGAGGCGAGATCGCCACGGATCTCACCGAAGAGAAGTCTCGCTTCACCCGGCGATAATTTTCTCTCGGGGCGCCTTCGCGGGTACACCCTTCAGATCGTCCTTGCGCCCATCTTCGAGAACGATTCGGGCCGGGCCACCTCAGCGAGCAGGTGTCGGCACGGCGCCCCTCATGCCGACACCGGGCGAACGGCCCACCGCCACCGCCAGCGCGTCGTCGAGGATCGAGAGGGCCCGGTCGATCTCCGCATCCGTCGTCGTCATCGGGGGCACGAACCGGAGCACGTTCTTGCGCCCCGGTCCCGTGCCGCGCAGCTGTAAGATGAGGCCCGCCTCGAGGCACCGGTTCTCCACCACGGCCGCCTCTTTGTTCGCGGGAGTCTTTTGCTCCCGATCCGTCACCAGCTCGAGGCCGAGCAGGACGCCCCGGCCGCGGATGTCGCCGATCAGCTCGTAGCGCTTGGCCATCTCGGCCAGGGCGGACTTCATCCGCAGCTCGATGCGGGCCGCGCGTCCGGCCAGATCTTCTTCCACGATGGCGTCGATGCTTGCCACGCCGGCGGCGCAGAGCATCGGGTCGGCCGCGTGAGACCGCGTGGCGAAGAAGCCGCTCGCCACGGCGCGGTTCGCAATCTCGGCGGTCGTGCACACGGCGCTGACCGGGACGCCTCCTCCGAAGTGCTTGGACAGGGCCATGATGTCGGGGACGACGCCCTCGTGCTGGAAGCCGAACATGTGTCCTGTCTTGCCGAGCCCCGTCTGCGCCTCGTCGAAGATCAGCAGCATCCCGCGTTCCTCGCACGCCCGCCGCACGGCCTGGAAGTACCCGGGCGGCGGCACGATCACCCCACCCGCGCTCAGGATCGGCTCCGCGATGACGGCCGCCGGACGGCTGGTGAAGTTCGCGTCGGCAAGCTCCAGGCTCGCCTTCAGGCACAGGAACTCGCACTTCGGAAAGCTCGAGGCCACCGGGCACTGGTAGCAGTGCGGAGTCAATATGGCCGACGTCCCCGGCGCGATCGATGCGTGCTGCTGTCGCTTCCAGGCAAAGCTGAGCGACCGCGAGATGTATGACGTCGAGCCGTGCAGCCCGTCGTGGAGGCCGAGGATGTCCAGGCCGCCCGTCGCCTTCCGGGCCAGATCCACCGACGCCTCGATCGTGTCGCTCCCCGTCACGAGGAACAGTGACTTCTGAAGCGGCGGCACCAGAAGCTTGCCCAAGCGCTCGTGGAGCTCGAGGCGCGGGACGTTGAGCATGATGTTCGAGGCGTGCACGAACGTCTCGGTCGCCTTGCGAACGGCGGCCATGACGCGGGGATGACGATGGCCGAGGGCCGCGCCCATCTGGCCCGACTGGAAGTCCAGGTACTCCTTGCCCTGCGTGTCCACGACGGTGCTGCCGCTGGCCGAGGCGAGGATGGGCCGCTTCTCGAGCCCGCCCATGTAGCTCGACTCCTCGGTCGGCATCATCCAGCGATCGGCTATCTCCTGCGCTCTGGCCTGATCCATGTTGTCGTCTTGCATTAGCCGCCCCCTCACCCTGCCCTCTCCCCCGATGGGGGAGAGGGAAAATTTTCAGCGCACGTGGCGCAAGAACTCCTTGAGGCTGGGGTCCTTGGGCCGGTCGAGAATCTCGGCCGGCGATCCGAGCTCCACGATGGCCCCGTCGGACAGGTACGCGATGCGGTGCGCCACCTCCCGGGCGAAGCGGAGCGCGTGGGTCACGATGACCATCATGATGCGGTCGGTCAGGAGCGACCGGATAACGTCCTCGACCTCGCCCACCAGCTCGGGATCGAGCGCGGACGTGATCTCGTCGAGCAGCAGCACCTTGGGGCGCATGGCGAGCGCGCGGGCAATCGCCACCCGCTGCTGTTGCCCCCCGGAGAGATGCGCGGGATACGCCGACATCTTGGCCTCGAGCCCCACCCGCGCGAGCAACCGCCGGCCGAGCTGGTCCGCCTCCGCCGCCGACACGCGCTGGGAGAACCGCGGCCCGAGCAGCACGTTATCGAGCACGGTCATGTGCGGGAAGAGGTTGTACTGCTGGAACACGATGCCCATCTGCTGCCGCTGCCGGCGGGCCTCGGCTTCGGACACCCGATGCCGGCTGCCGTCGGCTGCCGCGCGGTACCAGAGCGGCTCACCGTCCAGCTGGATCGCGCCCGCATCGTACTCCTCCAGGAAGTTGATGCAGCGCAGGAGCGTGGTCTTGCCGCATCCGCTCCGGCCGATGAGCGCGACCACCTCGCCGTCGTCGATCTCCAGATCGATCCCCTGCAGCACGCGGACGCTGCCGAACGATTTCCGCAGCCCGCGAATGGCGATCATGTGCGCGCTTCCGCGAAGCCCTTCAGCGTCAAGCGTCGTTCGAGCCGGCGGCCAAGGCGGTCGATACCGAAGCACATGACGAAGTAGAAGGCGGCCGCCACGCCCAGGATGGTGAAGACGGCGAAGGTGCGCTCGATGATCTCGCGGGCCGCCAGCGTCAGCTCCCAGACGCTGATGATGGAGAGCACGGAGGACGCCTTCACGGTCATGACGCACACGTTGATGTACGGCGGCAGCGTGTACCGAGTGACGAGGGGAGCCACGATCTTCCGGAACATGGCCAGCGGCGGCAGGCCGAGGCTCCGCGCCGACTCCCACTGGGGCCGCGGAATGGCGAGCACGCCGCCGCGGAAGACCTCTGCGAACAGCGCCCCCGTGTAGATGATCAGCACGAGCGTGCCCGCGATGTACGGGCCCGTGCGCAGGTCGAGGGCGGGCAGAGCATAGAACACGAGCAGGGCCAGGACGAGGAGCGGGGTGCCTCGCACCACGTAGACGTAGAGCCGGTAGACAGCCCGCACGGCCGCCAGCCGCGAGAACGCGCCGGCGGCGAGGACGATGGCGAGCGCGGTGCCGCCGACGATGGCAGCTGCGGCGAGAAGGAGGGAGACCACCGCGCCCTGGGCGAGGAGAGCGAGGCTCAGGACCTCGGTGCTCGACACGAGTACCAGGTAGAGGAGGGCGACGACGATGAACGCCTCGTACGCCGCGCCCGTCTGCTCGGTGAGCAGCTTCGCCTGCATCGTCAGCTCCGTGATGCTGATCGCCGAGAGCAGCGACGTGTCCTTGAGCAGGAGGACGACCTGGTTGCCGAGCGCCGGGATCGAGTACACGAGCACCTGGGGCAGCACGATCTTCCGAAAGGTGCTCCACGGCGCCAGGCCGAGACTCCTCGCCGCGTCGAACTGCACGCGATCGATGGCGTTCACGCTCCCCCGGAGGATCTCCGAGACATAGGCGCCGTTCTGCAAGATAAGGGCGAGGCCGCCGCAGACCACCGCCGGCCAGGGCAGGCCGATCATCGGGAACGCGAAATAGATGAGATAGATCGGCAGGAGCACCGGCGTGTTCCGGAAGAGCTGCACGTAGGCATCCACGCCGCGGGCGCCCCAGCGGCCGCCCGCGAGCCGGATGAGCAGCAGCGTGGAGCCCCAGACGATGGCGCCGACACTCGCCCACAGCGCGATGAAAGCGGTCCACCCCAGCCCCGTCAGGTACGTCGGCCCGTAGATCGCCACCCACTGCGCGAACCTCACGCCGGCGCGCCTTCGCGATCCCTCGGGCGGGGGCCGCGCTTGATCAGGTCGCGCTCAGCCATTCACTGCGCGAGATAGAACTTCTGGGGCGGCGGATTCTTGCCGAACCACTTCTGGTAGATCTCGGCGTACTGCGGATACCACGACCCCGTGCGCATCTCCGCCACGGCGGTGTCGAGCCACAGCCACCACTTGAAGTCTCCGGGCTTCATGAAGACCCCGTTGTTCTGCGAGGCGCCCAGCAGGCCGGGCAGCACTTCCATCTCGTCCTTGTTGTGCGCGGCCCAGTACTCGGCCGACGGGGTGTCGATCTGCAACGCGTTCGCCCGACCGCTCCGCACGGCCAGGAACTGCGCGGCGGGCGTATCGAAGGTCAGGGCCTTGGCCTTGGGGAAGAAGCGCTTGGCGCGGTCGGCCATCTGGGGATTGTTCAGGCTGGCCACCGTGAACTTGTCCTGGTTGAGATCGGCCAGCGTCTTGATGCCGCTCTTCTTGCTGACGAGCACGGAGATGCCCGAGTCGATGAAGGGGCGGGTGAAGGCGACCCGGATGGCGCGATCGGGATAGGTCGTCGTTCCGCCCACGCCCATGTCCGCGCGTCCGCTCTCGATGGCCGGCCATCGGCCCTCGGCGGTCACGCTGACGAACTCCACCTTGGCCGGGTCCTTGAACAGCGCCTGGGCCAGCAGTCTCGAGATGTCGATGTCGAACCCGACGAGCTGGCCTTTCTCGTCATTGAAGGCGAACGGAGGCACCGTGGTCAGCGTCACCACGATGAGCTTGCCCCGCTCAAGGACGACATCCAGCCGCGATTTTTCCTCGGCGCGGGCCTCCGTGCCCGTGACCACCAGGGCGGCGAAGAGCACCGCGGTCCACACGTGACGAGCGCGGGATTTCAGCATGGCTGCCTCCTCTTGGCACCTCTCATCCCTCTCCCCCATCGGGGGAGAGGGCAGGGTGAGGGGGATGTTACTTTCCTCCGAAAAGCAGGTCCCGGATCTTGTCGGGGTTCTTCAGAAGCGACCCGAGCCTCGTCAGGCTGGCGTCCACCGCCGCGGCGAACTTCGCGGGGCCGCCGAAGCGGGCGAGCGTCTCGGGCGGAATGAACTTGAAGAGAATGTCGGCGCCCCCGGGGGGCATCCCGACGAAATGCACGGTGAGCATGTTGTGGTCCTGCAGCAGCAGCATGCAGAACGCGGCCGAGGCCTCGAAGGGCACGATGGGCGCCTGCGTGACTCCGCCCCGCTCCATGGCGATTGCGAGGACGTCGTCGGCGAGGAGCTGGGCGGTGGTCGGCGTCTCGTGCAGCCGCGTGCCGAAGATGGGCTTCAGCGCGGCGGCCACGCCCTTCGTGGTGTCGATCAGCTCCTGGACCCGCTTCGGGCTGTACTTCTCCAACGTCCGCACCACCGACTGGTAGAGCATGGGCCGCGTCTCGAGCCCGCACTCGAAGCCCTTGGCGCGGATGAGCGCCACGAGATCGGCCCGGCCGCCCAGGAGGCCGAACCGCGGCCCCAGGGTGCCGTACTTGTCGAGGCCGGTGGCGCCCACGTCCACCCCGAGCTCCAGCGTCTTCGGCTGGTCGAAGCTCGCCGGCCCGACCCGCGCGCCGCCCGCGTCGTCCACGTACACCAGCGCGCCCTTCTCGTGCGCGAGACGCACGATGGTCCGGATCGTCTCCCACGGCAGGAGCTCGTACGTCACCGCCAGCCGGGTCAGGTCGACGAGGGCCACCTTCGATTCGCGATCGAGCGCGCGCTTAAATTCCTCCAGCCCCGCCGTATCGGTGAAGCGCGCGCCGACGTGTGAGGCCGCGCGGAGCACCGACGGGTGGCTGTGGCTGGCGGAGACCCCGATGACCGCGTCCCCAGGCTTCACGAGGGTCAGGTGCGTCGCCAGCGTGGCGCCCGTCAGCCGGTTGAAGACGGCAATGTCGTGCGTCGGCGCGGTGCCGCCGAGATGCTCCAGCGTGAGCTCTTTCAGCCGGTCCCAGTAGAGCGCGGGCGCGATCTCGTCATCGGCCCAGCGCAGGTCCTCCGGCTCCATCGGCAGCGAGTGGTCGAGGCCCGTGAAGATGTAGATCGATTCCGGGCCGCGCTCCCGGATGATGGCCCACGCTCGCTGCAGCTTCGTGAAATCGTCCGACGTGGCGGCGAGGATCTTGCCGCGTGCATAGGACAGGTTGGGGGCGAAGCGGTTACCGAAGCGATCGGTGTCTGTGGCCATCTCGTGGCTCCTCTCAAGCGCCCGTCCGCGCGCGGGCTACGGTTGACGGACTGTCCGGCCTCGGCGCGGGTGAGTCTCCCGGGCGTAGGGGCGCCGCCTCGCCGGCGGCAGCCGTGTTTCGACCTCGTAACGGTAGCGATCAGCGCGATAGAACGTGTCGGACACCTCGACCGGGCGTCCCGCGGCGTCGGTGACGACGAGCCGGACCGTGAGGACCGGCGCTGTGAGATCAGTGCCCAGCAGTCCCGCCGTCTCGACGTCGGGCAACCGGGCCTCGATCGCCTGATGGATGGCGCCCAGGCGCATGCGCAGGCGATCGCGCAGAAACTCGAGCAGCGAGATGTGCGTGAGGTCGCGAGGACGGATGCGTTGACCGAGGGCGGTGCGCATGTAGTTCACCACCACGGCCAGAGGGGCGCCCTCCACGATCTCGAGCCGGACCAGGCGAGTCACCGGCGCGCCGCGCTCGACGCCGAGTGGGCCGGCAATATGACCGGGCGCCGCGGTCGTCTCGGCCTTGATCACCTTGATCTGGGCCTGGTAGCCG
>QHSC01000326.1 GCA_003220345.1 Candidatus Rokuibacteriota bacterium
CGCCGAGCGCGGTGAGAAAGGACGAGATGGCCATGGCGCGCAGCTTCATGCCGAGCGCATCGACGCCGGACGCCTCGGCCGCGTCTTCGTTCTCGCGGATGGCCAGCAGCGAGTAGCCGAGCTTGCTGCGGGCGACCCGCCGCGTGATCCACACCGCCCCCACGGCCATGGCGAGAATCACGTAGTAGTAGGACAGCTTGCCGGCAAAGACGAAATTCACGGGCGCCGGCTCGCGATTGGGAATGACCAGGCCGAGGGACGAGCCGACCGCCTTGGTGTTGACG
>QHSC01000329.1 GCA_003220345.1 Candidatus Rokuibacteriota bacterium
GCTCGCTGCGCGTCCGTCCAGCTCCGCGCCGCGCGCCAGGCGCCCTCGTCGAGCGCCACGCGCAGTCCGCCGCTGCGGCGGTAGCGGGTCTCGGCCTCCAGCTCCCGATCGAGCCCGGGCCACCGCGCGAGGCTCTCGAGACCAAGCGCGCGCTCGGCCGGATCGCGGCCCATGGCCCGCACCCCGGCCGCGCTCGCACCCGAGGCAGCCGAGCCGACACGCGCGCGCTCGAGCACGGTCACGGACCGCCCCGGATCCGCGCGGCGGAGGTGAAAGGCCGCGCTCAAGCCCATGAGGCCGCCGCCCACGATCACGACAGACATGGCGGGAAGCCTAGCCTAGTCGCGACGTGCTAGTCTAGCGGCCTGCCTGAGATCCCTGCCTGAGATCAAGGAGGAGAGCATGAAGCTCATCCGCGTCGTCGTCGTCGCGTCTATGGCCCTGGCCTTGCTCGCCTGCGCGCCTCGTCCGTCGACTGCCGCGGAGACGATCCGCATCGGGTTCCTCGGCCCTCTCACGGGGATCTTCGCCCAGGCAGGCAAGGACATGCTCGACGGCCTCAAGCTCTCGCTCGAGCAGATCGGCTACCAGGCGGGCGGCCGCAAGATCGAGCTGTTCGAGGAGGACACGGAGGGCAACTCGACCACGGCCATCGCGAAGTACCGGAAGCTCGTCAGCCACGACAAGATCCACGTCCTCACCGGCGTCCTCCTCGCCAACGTGGGCAATAGCCTCGTCCCTCTCATCGAGCGCGACCAGCTCCCCACGCTCTTCCTCACCACGCCCGACGACCTGACCAAGCGCAAGATCGCCAAGTGGCTCCTCCGCTCGAACTTCGCGGCGAGCCAGATCATGCATCCGCTCGGCGACTACGCGGCGAAGACCCTCAAGTACCGCCGCATGGCCACCATCGCCATGGACAATCCGTTCGGGCACGAGGAGATCGGCGGGTTCCAGCGGGTCTTCGAGGACAGCGGGGGCAAGGTCGTCCAGAAGCTCTGGGTGCCGCTGAACGTGCTCGACTTCGCGCCGTATCTGGCGCAGGTCCAGCCGGATGTCGACGCCGTGTGCGCCGTCTTCGTGGCCGGCCAGGCCGTGCGGTTCGTCAAGCAGTACGCGGAGTCTCCCCTGAAGGGCAAGGCGCCGCTCATCGGGACGGGGGTCATGACCGACGAGAGCGCCCTGCGCGGCATGGGCGACGAGGCGATCGGGATCGTGGGCGCCCTCCTCTGGAGCCCCACGCTGCAGAATCCCGCCAACCAGACGTTCATGAAGCTGGCCGAGGCGAAGTTCGGGAGAACGCCCGCCTACTTTCACGCCGTCATGTACAGCTCGGGACGCTGGATCGCCGAGGCCGCGCGGTCCCTGAACGGCCAGGTCGAGGACCGGGAGAAGCTCGTGGCGGCCATCCGCCGCGCCATCGAGGCCACCCCCGATCCCCGCGGCCCCATCAAGCTGGACGAGTACGGCAACCCGACGGAGAACGTGTACATCGTTCGCGTGGACAAGCAGGGCGGCAAGCTCGTCAACACCATCGTTCACACCTATCCCCTCGTCTCGCAATTCTGGACGTACAAGCCCGAGGAGTTCCTGAAAAACCCCGCCTATTCGCGCGACTATCCCCCGCTCAAGCCCTGAGGGACGGCGCCGATGCGGTTCGGGTTCTTCTTCTGGCCCTATTCGCCTGAGTACACGACGCAGATGGCGCGTCTGGGCGACGAATACGGCTTCGACATGGTGGGGATCGCCGATACGCCGGGCAACGCCATGGACCCGTGGGTCGCCATGACGCTGGCCATCGCGGCCACCACCCGCGTCCGGCTCGCCACGTGCGTCACGAACCTGGTCACGCGCCATCCGTCCATCACCGCCTCCGCGGCGGCCTCCGCCGATCTCGCCTCGGGCGGCCGCACCATTCTGGGCATCGGCGCCGGACACAGTGGCGTGGCCAACATCGGCGGGGTGCCCGCGGGTCCCGAGGCCTTGCGTGATGGCATCACCTTCCTCCGCGCGCTGCTGAGCGGCAAGCCGGCAACCTGGCGCGGCGTGGGCGCGCATCTGCCCTGGGTGCGAAAGCGCGTGCCCGTCTACGCGGCGGCCTCGGGGCCCGTGGCCCTCCGCGCGGCCGGCGCGGTCGCCGACGGCGCCTTCGTGAACTATGGCCTCGGGCGCGACCACGTGATCCACGCGCGGACGTTGATCGAGGCGGGGGCCAAGGAAGCGGGTCGGCCGGCGAGCGACGTCGACGTGTGGTCCATCGCATGCCTCGACGTCAGCGAGCAGCGTGGCGCGGCCCTCGAGAAGCTCGGCAACATCCTCGGCTTCGTCGCCGCGTATATCCTGGGGCCGGATCCCAAGGGGCGCGGCGTTCCTCCCGAGCTGGTGGCAGGCGTGAAAGAGCTTCGCCGGACCTACACCACGCGCCAGCGGGAGATGGATCCTACCCTCGTCACGCGGCTCGGGCTCTTCGACTATCTTCGGGCCCGGCTGGCCATCGCGGGCACTCCCGAGGACTGCATCGGGCAGGCGCGCGCCGCCGCTGCCGCGGGCGCGACGCAGCTCATGTTCACGGTCAGCCTCGCCGCGGACCCCGTGCGCACGGTGGAGCTGTTCGGCCGCGAGGTCCTGCCCGCGCTCACCCGCTGAAGAGGCGCCACCGACTCTGCTAGACTCGGCTTGAGCGCGCCGACGCGGATCCGGCGGCGCTGTCACGCCACTCTCACGAGGAGGCACGCATGATCCACCGCAGGCTTCTTTCCTTTCTCCTGGTGCTCCCGCTCGTGGCGGGGTGCGCGAGCGGCTCTCGCTACGCCTCCTACTCGGAAAAGACGTGGGACAGGGCAGGCGGAACGCGAGGGGAGCTCAAGAAGGATCGCCAGGCGTGCCGACAAGAGACGGGCGTGGGCGCCGATGATCCCCGCACGCTCGGCGGCGTGCAGCTCACCCCGGCGGAGAATGACGCGGTTCGTCCCTACCTGGACTGCATGAAGTCGCGCGGCTGGTGGATCATCAATCCCACAACCTACGGGGTCTAGCGAAGCGGACGCCGCGGGAGGCCACGCATGGTACCGATCGAGGTCAGGGCCTTCAGGCTGCTTGCCATCTGCGTCATCGTGCTGGCCGCCGTGCTCGTCTTTCAGCTCTTTCCCCGCCGGGCGGGCCCGCTCGAACGATCGGTCGTCCTGCTCCTGCTCGCGCTCGTGATCATTCTCGGCGTCATCGTGCTGGTGACCGCGACCCCCTGAGCCGCGGTAGGGGGCGTGTTCAAAGAGCGGAGGATGCGGTACGTTCCCTGGGGTGGGCCCCCGAGCGGCCCGATGGGACGAACCAGATGAACAACCACGCGGGAAGACAGTGGAGAAGACCATGGCACTGATCAAGGTCACCGATCTGGCGTACGGACGGCTGCGCGCACCCGATCTCGACGTGGCGGAGGAGTTCCTGACCCATTTCGGCATGGTGAAGGCGGAGAGGACGGCGAACGCGCTCTACATGCGAGGGACGGATCCCGCTCATCACATCCACGTCACGGAAAAGGGTGATCCCAAGTTCGTGGGCTTCGCCTACTACGCGCCCAGCCTCGACGACCTCAAGCAGCTGGCCAAGGCGCCCGGGGCCTCGCCCGTCGAGTCCATCGACGAGCCCGGCGGCGGCAAGCGCGTCCGGCTGCGAGAGCCTCACGGCTACCAGATCGAGGTGGTCCACGGGATCAAGAGGCTTCCCGCCATCACCGTGAGGCGCCAGCCCCTCAATCTCGGCAAGGACTCGCTGAAGCGGGCGGGCGCGCTGATGCGGCTGCCCAAAGGCGGCTCGCGAGTGAAGCGGATCGGCCACGGGGTCATGGCCGTCCCCGACGTGAAGGAGACGGCGCAGTGGTTCCGCGAGAACCTCGGCTTCATCTGCTCGGACGACGTCTACGCGGGGAGCAAGGACAACATCATCGGATCCTTCAATCGCTGCGACCGCGGCCGGGAATACGTCGACCACCACGTGTTCTTCTGCGTCAGGAACGAGCGCGCGGGGCTCAACCACCTGTCCTTCGAGGTCCAGGACATCGACGACGTCTTCATGGGCCACGAGTACCTCAGGCAGCTCGGCAAGTACGAGCACATGTGGGGGATCGGACGGCATCTGCTCGGGAGCCAGATCTACGACTACTGGGCGGATCCGTGGGGGCGGGTGCACGAGCACTGGTCGGATACCGATCGCCTGAACGTCAAGAACGGCTCCAACCTGCTCTCGGCCGAGGAGGGGCTCGTCTCGCAGTGGGGAGAGCGGCCGCCGGAGAAGTTCCTCAAGACTGTCTGCCCGTAGCCAAGGAGACCAATGCGAAGCATCGACATCCACGCCCATCTGACCCCGCAATGCTTCTGGCGGGCGACGGAGGACGGAGGCGCCTGGCATACGATCACCCGCGAGAAGGATGCGCGAGGGGCGGAGACGGCGGTAGTGGGCGGCCACCGGCAGCTCCTCCCGCCGCGCGCCCGCTGGACACCGGAAGAGCGCCTCGCCGACATGGCCTCGCTGGGCGTGGACGTGCACGTCGTCTCGCCCTACGTCGGCTTCTACAACTACCATCTGGACGCCAAGGTCGCGGCGGCGACGTCGAAGGCCACCAACGACGAGATCGGGGAGATGGTCCGGACCTGGCCCCAGCGCTTCGCCGGGCTTGGCACCCTGCCCATGCAGGATGTGAAGGCCGCCATCGCCGAGATGGAGCGGTGCATGACCCAGGTCGGCCTCAAGGGCGTGGAGATCAACGATCACGTCCTGGGCCGCACCTTCGACGAGCCGGAGTTCCGTCCCTTCTGGAAGGCCGCCGAGCAGCTGGGCGCCCTCGTCTTCTTCCACCAGGGCGGCGAGACGCTGGTGAGCCCGCGGAGCAAGCGCTACCACTTGCCGAACACCATCGGCAACCTCGTGGACCGCGCGGTGACCTTTGCCACCCTCGTCCACGGCGGCGTCATGGACGAGTGTCCCGACCTCAAGATCGTGCTCGGCCACGGCGGCGGCTATACGTGCTACGGCATCGGCCGCATGGACCACGGCTGGCAGGTGCGGTCAGAGGCGCGCGCCCACATCACCAAGCCCCCGAGCGCGTACCTCAACCGCTTCTACTACGATTGCATCGTCTACACGGAGGAGGCCCTGCGCTTCCTCATCGACACCGTGGGCATCGATCGCGTGGTGTTCGGGACGGACTGGCCGTATGACATGGCCCTGGACTGGCCCGTCTCGTGGATCCTCGGGATGAAGAGCCTCTCCCTGGACGAGAAAGAGGCGATCCTGTCCGGGAACCTGGAGCGCCTGCTGAAGATCTGACCCCTCAGTAGATCCCCAGGAGCTGGCGCAGGTCGAGGCCGCGCCGCTGCAGCTCGGCGGTTTGTCCTTCGACGGCCACGCGGCCGCTGTTGAGGATGACGATGTCGTCGGCCACGTCGAACGCCAGCTTGACGTTCTGCTCCACGAGCACGATGGACAGCCCCTGCTCCTTGAGGCGTCGGATGGTCGACATGACCTCCGCCACGATCTGCGGAGCCAGACCTTCCGACGGCTCGTCCATCAGGAGCACGCGGGGGTTCGACATGAGGGCGCGGCCGATGGCGAGCATCTGCTGCTCGCCGCCCGAGAGCGAGCCGGCGATCTGCTGGTGGCGCTCGCGCAGGGTCGGGAAGAGGGCGAAGACGGTCTCGAGCGTCCACAGCATGGGCAGGCGGCCCTGCGGCCGCCGGCCGGCCACGGCGAGGTTTTCCCTGACGGTGAGGCTACGGAAGACCCGCCGCCCTTGCGGCACCAGGGCGACGCCCTGGGCGGCGATGGCCTCCGGGGTGCGACCGGTGACGCCGCTGCCGAATACGGTGACGGCGCCGTGGCGCGGCGGGAGCAGGCCCACCGTCACGTTCATCGAGGTCGATTTGCCCGCGCCGTTGCGGCCGAGCAGCCCAAGGAGACGGCCCTCGCCCAGACGCAGCGACACGCCGTGCAGGACGTGGCTGTCGCCGTAGAAGGCATCGATCTCGCGCAGGACGAGCGCGTCACTCGCCAAGGTAGATCTCCTTGGTGCGCGGATGGGCGACCACCTCGGCCCTCGTGCCCTCGACCACGACCTTGCCGAAGTGCAGCACGGTGATCCGCTCGGCGAAGTCGAGGGCCACGTCCATGTCGTGTTCGATCATCACGATGGTGACACTTCGCGGTATCTCATTGACGAGTCGGAGGACATCCCGACGCTCCTCGATCGAGAGACCCGCGAAGGGCTCGTCGAGAAGGAGTATCCGGGGATTCTGCGCGAGGGCCATGGCGATCTCGGCGCGGCGGCGCTCTCCGTAAGACGTCTGCGCGAGCGGGCGATCGGCGAGATGCTCGAGGCCCACCCGCGCCAGGGTGGCCCGCGCCTCGGCCACGAGCCCCACGCGTCTGGCGAGCCTCATGAACGGGTTCCAGCGAAGGCGGGACAGGCCGAGCAGCGACAGGGTGATGTTTCGCAAGAGCGTCTCACCCGTGAACAGCGTGATGATCTGGTAGGTGCGGGCGATGCCGAGGTGGGTCCGCCGGCGGCTGGGCACCGCGGTGATGTCCCGGTCGAACAGGGAGACCGACCCGCCGTCCGGTCGGAGTTCGCCCGTGATGAGGTTGAAGAGCGTCGTCTTGCCTGCGCCGTTCGGCCCGATGATGAGCCGGCGCTCGCCGGCCTCGACACTCAGGTTCACGTCGGCGGTGACACGGAGGCCGCCGAATCGCTTCTCGAGCCCGCAGACGGCCAGCGCGCTCATCGCCCGCGCGCCCGCCGCGCCAGCCGTGCCATTCCGGGCACCAGCCCTTCCGGCATGAACACGACGATGGCCACGAAGATGGCGCCCAGGACGAAGTTCCAGCGCTCGATGTAGGCGCTCGCCACGTTCTTGATCACCACGACGAGCCCCGCCCCCGCGACGGGTCCGAGGAGCGTGGCCGAGCCGCCCGCGATCACCATCAAGAGCGCCTCGGCGGAGGCGGTGAGGGCCACGGCCTGGGGGCTCACGAACTGGTTGTAGTAGAGGTACAGCAGCCCCGCCACCCCGCTCCAGAACGCGGAGAAGAGAAAGGCGAGGAAGCGGATCATCCAGACGTGGTAGCCGAGGGCATTCATGCGCCGCGGCTGGTCGCGGGTGCCGCGCACGCTCGCCCCGAACGGCGAGGCCACGAAGATCGCCATCGAGAGGACGGCAATCAGGAAGACGATGAGCGTCGCCCAGTAGAAGCGCGCGGGCGTGGTCAGCGACAGCCCGAGCGGGCTCGGGCGTCCGGTGATGGAGATGCCGTTGTCTCCATTGGTGAGGCTGATCCAGCGGTACGCGACGCCCCAGACGATCTGACCGAGGGCCACGGTGATCATGACGAAGCCGAGCCCGGTGCCGCGCAGGGCGAGCACGGCGAAGACGGCGGCCACCACCAGCGTCACCGCGAGGGCGCCCGTGGCCACCGTGACGTGGCCATGGCCGGCATTCATGATCTTGGCGGCGGCGTAGGCGGCGATGCCGAAGAGCCCCGCATGGCCGAGGGTGACGAGCCCCGCGTAGCCGGCGAGCACGTTCACGCCGAGGGCAAAGATCGCGTAGAAGAGGATCTGGCTCGCGATGTTGACGTAGAACGTCCCGCCGACCCAGAAAGGCACCGTG
>QHSC01000330.1:0-7761 GCA_003220345.1 Candidatus Rokuibacteriota bacterium
CGTCGGCCGAGCGCCGCGATCTCCAGAGCCGTGCGGCGGGACTACCGGCGCAGGTTCGAGTCACCGTCTCCGACCCGCTCAGCTACATCGAGGCCGCCGATCTCGTCATCGCGAGGGCGGGCTACAACACCACGATGGAGATTCTCCGCTCGTCGACCCCCGCGTTGTTGATCCCGCGGCCCGGCCCCAGCGCCGAGCAGCGAACGCGCGCGCGGCTGTTCCAGGAGAGGGGGTGGGTCGACGCACTCGACCCGGACGACGTGAACAGCGGCACGCTGGCGGAAGCGATCGCCAGAGGACTGCACAGCGCACCGAAGGCTCGTGCGCTGTCCGGCCCCGATCTCGCGGGTCTGTCGGCCGCGGTCGAACAGCTCATCTCGCTGTTGCGAATCGCCGGGCAGGAGCAGCAGCTCGCTCCGACCGCCGAATGACGTCCTCGGCCGCCCCTCGCGCGCCGAGCCATTGCTACGTCGGCATCGATCGGCGTCTTCCCGAGCTGCCGGCGGCATTCGACCTTCCCGCCGTCTCCAAGCTCTACGAGGAGCGGTGGCCCGGCCGGGCGCGACCAGGGCTCAGGGTCCGCGCCCGGAAGGTTCACGACGTCGACTACCAGCCCTCGGCTCGTTGCCTGGTGGCGCACGAGCTGACCTTAAAGCCCGGGGGCGATGAGCCCGTCGAGACGATCGGAGTGGTCGACGTCCGCCCGGCGGGGCTCGGCCTTCGAGTTTTCCACGAGGATCCCGGCCTCCCCTGGCTGGCCGATGCCGCCGATCCCGCGAAGGTGGGCCGGCACCTCTCGGCTCTGGAGCTCGCACCGAGGTCCCGGATCGTTCGGGTCGTCCCCGTGCGCTACAAGCCGGGAGCACGGTGTCTCCTGCGCTTCGACCTCGAGGTCGGTTCCCACCCAAGCGCGCTCTTCGGGAAGGTCCTGGCGATCGACGGGAACCGTCTGTCGTCGGCTCTGAGCGTCCTCCGCGACATCGATGGTGGACGCGAGGTGCCTCGCGTCCTGCAGCCCCTCGGCTATGTGCCCGAACTGCACATGCTCCTGCTGCCGGCGGTGGCGGGGAGCGAGTTCCATCTCCTCGCCTTCGACACGACGGTGGCGCCCGCGGAGCGCCTCCCGTGGATGCGCAAGGCCGGAGCCGCGCTTGCGGGCCTGCACGCCGTGCCGCTTCCGGCCGCGCCGCGGCGGCGCATCATGGACGACGCCGCGTATCTCGCCCGGTTCTCCACGCCCCTCGCCAGAGCAGCACCCTCGCTGGCCCTCGCCTTCGAGGAGGCGCTCAGGCGGCTCGAGTCCGCGAGGGACGAGGAACCAGCGGCGGTCGCCAGCCACGGCTCCTTCCGGAGCGACCAGCTGCTGATCGAGGGCGACGAGCCCCTGATGATCGACCTGGACGGCCTCTGCTGGGCGAACCCGGCTCGCGATGTGGGCAACTTCCTCGCCTACCTTCGCTGGAAGGCGATCCGGGAACCGCACCACTCCTCGTTCGTCGAGGCGGCCATCCCGAGCTTCCTCGCGGGATACGGGTCCGTGCTGACGCTTCCCGACGAGCGGTGGACGGCCCGCTACGAGGCGGGCTCGATGCTGAAGATCGCAGGCCACCGCTTCCGGAAGCTCGACGTGAGCGAGTGGCCGTTGGTACCCCAGCTACTGGACGAGGCGCGAGCGTTGCTCGGGCTCCCCTCCCCCGGCGCTGCCTCTCGTGCAGCGGTCCACACGATTCCTGCGTCCGTCCGAGCGGCGCTCGACGTCGGAGGCATGACCGGGCGCCTCCGGCCGCTCCTCGGTCCATTCGGCGACGGCGGAGCGGCTCAGGTCGTGACCCGGGCGGATCTCGTCTGGCACAAGCCCGACCATCGCTGGACGATCCGCTACACCCTGGACGGAGATGGAGACGCTCTGCTGGGCAAGATGTACCGGGAGGCGGCACGCGGCCGCAGGGTCCACGAGATCATGCGATGGCTCTGGGACCAGGCCGCCAGCGGATCCCCGGAGCTGGGCGTCCCGCGCCCCCTCGGGTGGATCCCCGAGCTCTCCATGCTGGTGTACCGATCGGCTCCCGGCCGCGTCCTGGGCGAGGCGATCCTCGACGAGCGAGCCCCCGCCTACATGGACATGGCCGCCGCCTGGCTCGCCACGCTGCACGGGTCCCGGCTGCCGCTGGAGAGGGCGTTCGACGTCGGGGCCGAGCTGGCGAACCTGCACGCGTGGTCGTCCGCCGTTGCCGAACGCGACCCCGACCAGGCCAGGGCGGCCTATCACATCGCCCGCCGGCTCTCGGAGCGGTCGTCAGCGCTCGGCGCCGAGGCCGGCCGGCCCATCCACAAGGACTTCCATTACCAGCACGTCTTCGTCGCCGAGCGCGCGAGCGTGATCGACTTCGACGAGGCTCGCCTCGGCGATCCGCACTTCGACCTCGCGCACTTCTGTGCCTACCTCGCGTTGCTGGTCTGCCGCTTCCCGGCCATGAGCACGACCCTCGATCGGCTCCGAGACGAGTTCCTCAGGTCGTACAGACGGCACGCCGAGTGGGAGATCGACGAGCGCTTCGCGGCCTTCTACGCCTACACCTGTTTGAAGATCGCGAAGCAGCTGTGTACCGCACGCGGCCTTCCGCCTCGCCCGCAAGCCGAAGAGGCGCACCGGCAGACGGCGGCGATGCTCGAGGAGGGCCTGACCGCCCTCGAGCGTGGCTTCTGAGGCGGACCGATGGATGCGACCTCGGCCTGTCACCCGACGCCCCGGTCGGTTGCCTACGTCCTGCGTAGCTATCCGCGACTGTCGCAGACCTTCATCCTGAACGAGATCCGCGCGCTCGAACGTCTGGGAGTGGGCATCCGGATCTTCGCGATCACGGATCCGCGTGAGCCGATTACGCAGCCGGAGGTGGCCGAGATACGCGCCCCTGCGCACTACTTGGACAGCCTGGGGCGGACATGGCGGGCGATGCTCTCGGCCCACTCGAGCGTGGCCATCGCGGCCCCGCGCCGGTACATCGCAGCCCTGCTCCACGCGGTCAGCGCCAAGGAAAGCGATACCGGCTACCGGGTGGCCTCCCGCTACCGGTGCTTCCATTACGCGGTGCAACTAGCCCTCATCCTGAGGCGGCAGGAAAGGAGCAACGGGATCGCGGTCGGCCACCTGCATGCGCACTTCGCGCACGATCCAACGCTGGTCGCACAGCTGACCCACCTGCTGACCGGAATTCCCTTCAGCTTCACGGCACACGCTCGCGATCTGTACCAGGTGCCCGAGGCTCAGCTGCGGGCCCGAGCCGAGCAGGCATCCACGATCGTGACGTGCTGCAGGTCCAACGCCGCCTTCCTCCAGAGGGTCCTCCCGCAGCGGCTTCATGAGAGGATCGCGCTCGTCTACCACGGCGTGGACCTGCACGAGTTCCGGCCTCGCGAGCCGGATGCCGGCGGGTCAAAGCCCCCGCTGCTCATCTCGGTAGGCCGGCTGGTGGAGAAGAAGGGGTTCGCCGATCTGATGGTGGCATGCCGCGCGCTCAAGGATTCCGGCCGTCGCTTCCGTTGTCGGATCTACGGGGACGGGCCGGAGCGAAGCCGACTGATGACGATGCTCGAGGAGCTCGATCTGGGGAGTCACCTCACGATCGCCGGCGCTCGACCGCGACGGGAGATCATGGCTGCTTACCGGGAGGCTGACGTGTTCGCCCTCACCCCGTTCGTCACGGAAAACGGCGATCGGGACGGCATCCCGAACGTGATCATCGAAGCGATGGCGAGTGGCCTTCCGGTAGTGACCACGGCGGTCGGAGGCATTCCCGAGCTCGTGCGCCCGGGAGTCGACGGGCTGGTCGCCCGGCCTCACGACGTCGAGGGGATCGCGGCGAGCATCGCCACCCTCCTCGACGACGCCGGCATACGCAGGAGACTGGGATCGGCCGGCCGGGGGACCGTGCAGGAGCGGTTCGATCTGCGGAACAGCGCGCAGGAGCTGGCAGCGCTGTTCGGAGTAGCGCGAGAGCCGAAGCCATGCGGGTTTCCGATCTGACGCCGCCCCCCGGGCTCCGGGCCGTGCTTTACCGCTTCACGGCGGGCCACCGGCGATGGTTCGTCGCGGCGTTCCTCATGCTCGTCGTCGAGGCCTTCGCCTCGGTGCTCCGGGTGTATCCGATCGGCTACCTCATCGATTTCCTCGAGGGGAAACGGCCCCCGCTGTGGTTCCCCTGGATCGCCTCGCCGCAGTACCGCACGATCGCCCTGCTGACGACCGCCATCATCGTGTTCGCCGCCCTCGACAGCCTCGGCGATTCTCTGGCCGAGATCTTCCTGGCTCGCGGGGGCCGGAGCCTCGGCTACGCCATGCGGGTGATGTTGTACTCCCATCTCCAGCGCCTGTCGCTCGCCTTCCACAACCGGCAACGAACGGGCGACGTGGTCCGGCGGGTGACGAGCGACGTCGAGCAGGTGGAGGCCTTCATCATCGCTTCGCTCTCCGACATCGCGGGCAGCGTTCTCCTCCTGATCGGCACGTTGGCGTTCCTGCTCTTCCACTCGTGGGAGGTCATGGTGCTGGCGGTCCTTGTCGTCCCCGTCCTCTCGCTGGTCGCGAACTACTTCTACCGGCGCATCACGGCGACGGCGCGGCTCCAGAGGGCCCGGGAGGCCGACCTCGCCTCCGCCGCCCACGAGATGCTCACGGCCGTTCCGGTCGTGAAGACGTTCGGCCGCAGCGACTACGAGGAGCAGCGCTTCGCGGAGGACAGCCGCAAGGCCATGGCGGCGGCGCTCGACTCGGCGGGGCTGGAGGCCCGGTTTAGCTGGATCTTCCACGTGTTCGAGGCGCTGTCCATCTCCGCCGTCGTCTGGCTCGGGATGTGGCTGGTCGACCGCGGCGCGCTCAGCGTCGGGACCCTGGTCCTCTTCGTCATCCTCATCCAGAACATGTTCAAGCCGACGCGGAAGCTCATCAAGCAATGGGCAGCCATCGGGAAGGTCCGCGCCAGCGTCGAGCGGGTCGCCGAGGTCCTCGCCCGCAGCCCGTCCGTCCACGACATGCCGGGCGCGGTGGAGGCTCCCGCGTTCCGGGGCGAGGTCGAGTTCCGGCACGTGAGCTTCACGTACCAGCCCGATCCGGAGGACGCGGCGAGCGCGACGCCGGCCGACCTGCAGGCCCGGCCGGCGCTCGACGACGTGAGCTTCCGCGTCCGCCCCGGCGAGGTGGTCGCGCTGGTCGGGCCCAGCGGCGCCGGCAAGAGCACCATTGCCCAGCTCGTCCCGCGCCTCTACGACCCGCAGGCCGGCGAGGTACGCATCGACGGCCACGACATCCGGGACTTCACGCTCGATTCGCTCCGCCGTCAGATCAGCCTCGAGCTGCAGGAGACGATCCTCTTCCGCGGGAGCGTCGCACACAACATCGGCTACGGACGCGACGGCGCCACGCGGGAGGAGATCGTCGCGGCGGCCGTGCGGGCGAACGCGCACGAGTTCATCGCGCGCATGCCCGACGGCTACGACACGGAGCTCAGCGAACGAGCGACGAACCTGTCGGGCGGCCAGCGCCAGCGCATAGCCATCGCTCGGGCGCTCGTTCGCGACGCACCGATCCTCATTCTCGACGAACCGACGACGGGCCTCGATGCGGAGTCGGCGCACCTGGTGCTGCAGGGACTGCACGAGCTGATGAAGGGGCGAACCACGATCATCATCACGCACGTTCCTCACCTGATCCAGAGAGCCGACCGCATCGTGGTGATCCGGGAGGCGACGGTCGAGCAGACCGGAAGCCATGCGGAGCTCCTGCGCGCGGGCGGGCTCTACGCTTCCCTGCACGCGAGGCTTCTCGGCGAGCCTGGAGAGGAACCCGAAGCGGTCACCCTTGGGCCGGGACGACGGGCGGGAGCCCGATGAGCGCGGACCCCTCCCTCGGTGCTCTCGATCCAGGGTGCAGCCGCGTGCTCCGCGCAGAGCTGCCCGGTGTGCGCGATGCGTTCGACGAGAGCCTGATGAGACGGCACCTGCAAGCCAGCCTCTTCGAGGACGGCGGGCACGGATACATCATCGGGCGCTGCGAGCGCGGGAAGGCGGTGTACGTGCCCGGCGAGGGTTGCGCCGTGCGGTACGCGATCGAGGTGCGCCACCACGTAGGGAGGCTCGTAACGCCAGCGCTCGTGACTGCCCGTCTGTTCCAGAGCGCACGGGCGGCCCGGGCGTATTTCGAGTCCTGCCTGGGTCCGCTCGCCGCCGCCGTGCGCGGTCGGAGCGATCTGCCACCGTTCGTCACGCCGGTTGCGGTGCTCGAGCCGCTCTCCATGGCGGTTTCGCTGTTCCCAGTCGATGGCGAGCTCCCCACGCTCGTCGGGGCCACGGATCCTGCCACGATGCTCGAGATCCTCCGCGACGCACTTCCTGCGGTGAACGGGAAGCGACTCATCCCGATGCGCTGTGGAGTCGACG
The DNA here is from genome assembly GCA_003220345.1 of Candidatus Rokuibacteriota bacterium. GTDB lineage: Bacteria > Methylomirabilota > Methylomirabilia > Rokubacteriales > CSP1-6 > AR37. The sequence goes on from QHSC01000330.1 coordinate 6,433, forward strand.
TGGCGCATTACCCGCGCCAGCACCACTGCGTTCTCCGTTACACGCTGGAGGGCACGCGATCGGCCGGCGACGAGGCTTCCCGGGCGACCGTCTTCGGAAAGGTGGCGGGGGACGATCGCGGCGCGCTGGCCGCGGCGGCCATGCTGGAGCTGCGCGAGCGGATCCTTCGGGGGGAGACCCGGCCGTTTGCCGTTCCGCGATCGCTCGGATTCGTCGAGCCGTTGCGGCTCGTTTTGTTGGAAGCCATCCCCGGCGTGCCACGGATCTCCCAGCTCTTGAGGGAACACCTGCAGAACGCGCCCGAAGCACACGGGACGCCGACACTGGAGGATTCGACCGACTGGGCCGCGAGGGTTGCGGCGGGTCTTCACACCTCGGGCATCCGAGTCGGACCCGCACGCCGCGCCGAAGACGAGCTCACCGAGTTGAAGGAGGCGCTCGCCGTCCTCGAACGGGTCTCCCCCGACCTCGCCGCCAGGTTCCAGGAGTGGCTCGACTCGATCGCCGCATGTGCAGCCGCGTCGGACCCATGGCCTGCGTGCTTCAGCCACGGGGACTTCAGCGCCTCGCAGCTGGTCTTCTCCGGTGACCAGTGCGGGCTCATTGACTTCGACACCGTCTGCCAGGCCGAACCGGCGCTCGACCTCGGCCAGTTCCTCGCCTACCTGCGGTTGGCCGCGCGCAAGGCAGGGGGGTCGGCGTCGGGGGACGGAAAGGAGACCACCGAGCGGGTGTGCGCCCGGTTCCTCGAGGAGTACATGAACGCGTGTGGCTACGCGGCACGGGAGCGCGATCGCCTCCAGGCGCGCGTGCGCCTGTACGAGATGGTGAGCCTCCTGCGCCTCGTGTTCCACAGTTGGCGGAAGTTCAAGGGCGCCCGCCTCGCTCTCGCGGCCGGCCTGGTCCGGGAGCGGCTCCCCTCTCTCACCGGGGAGACGGCGTGACCGCACCGCCAGCGACCATCGAGCATCATCTCCTCCCGAGCCGTTCGTCACCTCCCGTGATCGCATCACCGAGGAGGATCGCGCCGTGCTGAAGCGGATCACATCCATCTTGACCGCGATCATCGCGGTTGGTCTGACTCCCGCCGCGCCACGCGCGCCGAGAGTTCCGAGAGTTCACCGGCATCCGGTTCGAATTCACCGTCGGCTCGGTCCTGAGGAAGACCCCCGCGCGCTCCGCGAGGACGACGTTCCCGCGGCGGGCGGGGAGCCGTTCGAAGGCCTATGGCAGCTGCAGGACATGCCGGCGTGGCTCCACGCCATCGCACGACCCGATCATCTGAAGACGGTGATGGAACGGAACATCGCCGAGTTCGCCTCGGGCGTG
>QHSC01000330.1:7771-10134 GCA_003220345.1 Candidatus Rokuibacteriota bacterium
ACGATCAAGGGGCCCGACGGAGTCCACCGACGGATCTGCCTGCGCGGCGTGGCGGACCCCAGGCGTTCCGCGCGAGGCTATGTCATTTCCCCCGGCGTTCCCTTCGGGGAAGACAGCTGGCGCTGCACCGTTCCCGAGCTCCGACTCGTCCTCCAGACGCCACCGGTGGACACAGCCCTGCCCGCCCTTGCCATACTCACCGACCCATCCCGGGCGAGAGCGCTCCTCGAGGACGGTATCCGCAGGGGCTCGCCGGCGCATGCCGACATCAGCATCGCGGGATGCACGCCGACGGTGACCCGCTACAACCCCGGCTCTCGCTGCACGGTCGTCTATCGGCTCGAGTACGGCGCCGAGCCCGAGGGCAAGGACTGGCCCGAGGTGGTCGTCGCAAAAACCCATCGGGGCGACAAGGGTCGGATCGCCTACCTGGGTATGCGTGCGCTCTGGGAGTCCGAGCTTCGCCGGAGCACCGCCGTCACCATCGCCGAGCCGCTGGCGTTCCTCCCGGAGCTGAGGGTGCTGATCCAGGGAGCCGTTCCCGGGGAGTCGAGGCTCAGCGATCTCATGGAATCTGTCCTGCCGGGCGGCACGGGCAGGGACATGGAGGGCCTTCGCGACGTTCTCGCGAAGACGGCGCGCGGGTTGGCAGCACTCCATGGGTGCGGCGCGCACGGGCAGACGTTTGGCTGGGAGCATGAGAGCGCTGATGTCCGTAAGAGGGTTGGGCGACTAGCGGAGTGGATACCGGGGTTCGACGGCACCCTCGAACCAGCGCTGGCTCGCCTCGATGCCCTGGCGGCTTCCCATCCACCGCAGCGGCCAGTGCCGTCCCACCGCAGCTTCCGCCCGGCACAGGTCCTGCTTCACGAGGGACACATCGCCTTCATCGACTTCGACGGGTTCTGTGAGGCGGAACCCGCGATGGACCTGGCGCGGTTCCGGGCGAGCATCAAGCAGAGCGTGATGCGCCTCGGATCGGATGAAGAACGTCCGGAACCATCTCTCCACGTCCTGTCAGAGCTGGATGGGCTCTGCGACCTGTTCCTGGAGGAGTACGCGAGGGTGGCCCCGGTTTCTCGGGAGCGCGTCGCGCTCTGGGAGACGCTCTATCTCCTGGAGAGCGTTCTGAACTGCGGGCTGAAGGTCGAACCAGAACGCCTGGAGGGCAGCATGGCTCTTCTCGAGCGTCACGTCGGCCAGAGCCGCTTGTCGCTCGTGTGAAAGGCGCGGGCAACCTCGTCGGCTCCCCTCCCCGCATGCCGAGGACGTCCTTTCGCCCCGGGCGCGGGATCGCCGAGGTCGTAGCCCGCGCCGACGGCCCCCATTTCCGCTGCGTCTTCGCGGCCTGCTCGTTCTTCATTTGTTGTAGAAGGGATCGTCCAGCTCGCGGATGACGCGATCGACGAAATCGCGGTCGTCCGAGTCGAGGTAGTCCACAAAGCCACCCACCCTCCCCTTGCGCACTTTGAAGGATTCGTCATCATCAGGCCTGCCTGGCCGGAGCTTCCTGCTCTGAAATTGTCCCTCCTGCTCCATTCTTCTCATGTTATCGAAACTGGCGAACTCGATGGCGCGATTGAGCGGCCCGTCGTCGGTCCGGCTGATGCCCATGAATTCGAGAGCGCAGCGCAGAACTTCACGCGGGGCAATGTGGAGGTCTTCGTAGCGCACCGGCAGGAAGGCCGCGGGGACGTTCCGCGCGGCATGCCAGATGCGATTGAACGTGACGATCTTGCGGATGCCGTAATTGTCGCTCCGGATGAACTCGGACATCGTGCCCCGGAAGAGACTCTTGCGCCGCGTGGTCTGAAAAAAGCAGGAAACAACGACATCGCGGGGGTCGCGTGTGAGGTACAGAATCTTCTTGCCGCGGTAGCGTGATTTGTCCGTCTCCAAGTCCTGCCAGTGCCGGCCCTCGGTGTTGCTGGAGCCATTGTGGGTGAAGAGCGTCGGCAGCATGCCCTTTGCAGCGACGACCCGGTTTTCCTCGAGCATCGTCAGCTCCTCCAGGCCGATCAGCTCATGTAGCGCCCGGCCGATCATGAGGCGCAGCCAGGTACGGCCGGATTTTGGGTAAGAGATGATGAAGACCGTGGCTTCCGTGGCGCCGGATTGAAGGTTCAGGAGGTCGACCCTTTCCGCAATGCTTCTTCCGGTGGCAGATCTCACGGGCGGAGCCTCAGAGCGCCGTCCGCGGTAGCCCGGACGGGAGCGAGACGGTCCTTCGGCGATCTCCCATGCGCGCCTTCCGCGTCGTTGAGAACATGGAACGGTCGAGGTCCGCTGCGGTCACGTTAGGCCTTGCGCGAGGACGTGCTCCAAGTCCGAGACCTTCCCTTCTCGACGGGGGATGCAGATCG
>QHSC01000331.1 GCA_003220345.1 Candidatus Rokuibacteriota bacterium
CGGGGCCAACTGCATCGGCACCCCCGACGAGCTGCGCGCGGCCCTGCGGACCTTTCAGGATGCCGGGGTCGACCAGACCATCTTCATCCAGCAGGGCGGCAAGAACCGCCACGACCACATCTGCGAGTCTCTCGAGCTCTTCGCGGCCAAGGTCATGCCGGAGTTCGCGGAGCGCGAGGCCGAGCGGGAGCGGGTGAAGCGCGAGGAGCTGGCCCCCTATGTCGAGGCGGCCATGGCCCGCAAGCAGGTCATGGCCGCGCTGGCCGAGGGCGACATCCCCGTCCACGAGGCCTACGGCAACACGGTGGCCCTCACCGACGAGGACATCCAGAAGCTGCCCGAGGGCAATCGGCTGCGCGTGCTGACCTTCCGCCGGATCCGCGAGATCGCCGAGCGGGCCGCGAAAGGCAAGTGAGGGCCGCTATCGGGCGAGCCGGATCGCCACGTGTACCGGATCGGGCAGCGAAGGGCGCTCCGCCTCCATGTGCGAGGCGCCAAGCTGAGCCAGGCCGCGTGTGAAGTCGTCATAGCTCGACCGAGGAATGACGGCCATGATGGTGGAGTTCCGGTTCTCCCCGGCCGTGGAGCCTCCGAGTAGCGATAGCAAGGTGGTGAGGTCCTGCTCGGCCACTCTCCGGTTCTGCACGGAAAGCTGAACTACCACGTCCGCACGGGGATCGATCGGAGCCTCCTTGTCTTGCGTCTTGACGGTCGGCGTCACCGCGGAATCGGAGGCAGGCCGGGAGGCTTCGGCGGACATTGTACTGCTCTTGCGCGCGGTCGACGGAGCTGGCGGCATCGCCGGAGTCGAGGGCGTCACGCTCCTCGGCGCCGGCATGACGTCGACCGCCGCGGAGGCATGAGGAGAAGGCGAAACGTTAGGTCGAGCGGCCCTCGGATTCTCGCGTGGCCACTGCGAGGGGACCGGCTTGGCCGCTGGCGCATCGGCCTGAGAAGTTGAGGTTGCCCACGAGACAAGGGCCCGCGCGGCGACATCGAGGGCGGATCGCCCGGATGCAGTATAGGAGACGATTCCCAGAACCATCGCAATCGCCGTGGCCCCGACGAGGAGCCGAAACGCGAGCGTCGAGCGCCGGAGTCGGCCGAGGCGCCCGATCGCACCCCTCAAATAAGAGGGCTCGGCCACGTAGGCCATCGGCGGGCGGCGGCAGCCAGGCTCCTCCGGGCGTCGCAGCCGGTGAAGCTTTTCCAGTGTCACCCCACATTCGGCGCACCTGCTCACATGAGCTTCCGTTTCAGTCCACTCCGTCAGGCCAAGCTCCCCATCGAGGAGAGCGGAAAATCGCTCGCGGGCGTCGTGGCAATCCATGCTCGTGGAGCCTCCATGCCCAATGGGTTTTATGGTGAGGCGGCCATCGCGCGCAGAAGCGCGGGATCCTCCATCGCTCGTCCTGCCCCCAGCACCACGCAGTGGCTGGGTTCCTTGCTGACCGTGACCGGCAGGTTGGTCCAGTTGCGCAGCACGGTGTCGAGTCCGGGTAGCTGGGCCCCGCCTCCCGTCAGGATGATACCGGTGTCCACGATGTCAGCGGCCAGCTCGGGCGGCGTCCGTTCCAGACAGGCCCGCACGGCGTCGAGGAAAGCCGTCATCGGCTCATGGAGGGCTTCCCGCAGCTCGTGCACCGACACGCCGATGCTCCGGGGAAGGCCATTGATGAGGTTCCGCCCCTTGACCTCGTGAATGAGCGGGCCGTCCTCGGAGGGGCCGACGAGCAGGACCGTCGATCCCAGGGCGAGCTTGAGCTCCTCGGCCTGCCGGTTGCCGACGAGGAGACTATGGCCCTTCCTGATGTGCTGGATGATCGCCTCGTCGAGGTCATCGCCCCCGATCCGCATGGACTCGCAGCCCACGATGCCGGACAGGGACATCACGGCGACTTCCGTCGTCCCACCCCCGATGTTCACGACGGTGTGAGCGCCGGGCGCGGCCACGGGCAGCCCCGCGCCCAGGGCGGCCGCCACCGGCGCCTCGATCAGGTAGACCTTGCGCGCGCCCACGCTGCGCCCGAGCTCGTCGACCGCGCGCTTCTCCACCTGCGTCGTCCCGTGGGGCACCACCACGGCCACGCGGGGCTGCAGCACGTGCCACCGTCCGACCACTGTCTTCAGGAAACTGCGGAGCATCTCGCGGGCGGCAGTGACGTCCGCGATCACGCCGCGACGCAGGGGGGAGATGACCTGGACGCTCTGCGGCACTCGCCCGACCATCGCCTTGGCTGCTCGTCCCACGGCGATCACGGCCTTGTCGCGGACACCGATCGCGATGATGGACGGCTCGTCGAGAGCGACACCGACACCCGGAACATAGATCCGGGTATTCGTGGTCCCGAGGTCGATGGCCAGGTCGCTCGGCCCGACATGGGGAAGCGCGACTGATCGGAAGGAAGGACTCAACGGTCCGAGCTTCCGCCGAGGCGTCTTCCAGGGCTGGGACCGGCCATACGTCGCGGAAATGTAGCAACGGACGTGCCCGCATGCGGGGCCACCGCTTCCCGACCGATCCGATGATTTCTGGCCGGCCTGGGGCCTCAACACGCTGGCCTGAGAAGAAACAACTCGGCGTGGCACTTGGGCGCTGGTGTAGGAATTACATGCCGATGGAGATTCTTATCTAGCGGTCGATGAGCAGATGGTCCTCGCGATGTGGCTCGACACGCTTCAGCACGCAAGGACAGACGGCAAGTCTCCTGGGGCCAGCTGCCTTCCGATCACCGTCGTGAGATTCGCCAGGACGAGCTCGGTTCGCGCGAGAGACCTTCGGAGTGCCCCAGGTCCCCCATGTACGGGCCTGCAAGGACGGCAGCCTCATGACCGCGGACTGAGCCTCGGACTCATCCTCGACGACCAGGGTGTTCCTCGAAGTGTCAGCGAATGGACAGACATGTCGCAAATGCGTCGGGGCGTACCCGCACGACCAGGATGGAGCCTAAATCAATGGGTTCGGCGGCGGGTCGGCCGAGTCGTTGCGTTCCGAGCCGGTCCGCGGGACTCGGTAAGTCTTTCGCCGGCCGGCCGGCGGTGAGGCAGCAGCCCCTCGAAAGGCGAGCTAAAGGGCTGTTAACGGGCCTATAGAGCCCAGCACCGCCAGGCGCTCCCCCGGCATCCCGCTTGCTCTTAGAGCAGTCCGCAAGCGTGGTTGCAGACCGCCCATGCCCTCACGATGGAGGCCCTCGATGGCGAAGCGATTCCAGTGTCACACCTGCTGGAGAACCGCGGCCGAGCCTGGGATCTGCTGCGGCGCCTCGATGTCGAAGCCGAACCTCGACGAGGGAATCATCTGGCCGCTGATCTGGTTGGAGCCAAGGGGAGGGCATTCGTGATGCGAATCCTTGCGGTCCTCACGGTCCTTCTGCTGACCCTTGGCGTCGTCCCGCTTCCCGCTGCACACGCCGAGACCCCCGACAAGGGGCAGGCTCTGGGGATCCTCGTCCTCGCTGGCCTCTTGAGGCCGAGCTCCCAACCCACGGGCCGGCCCGCGGTGGAGAAGCCGAAGCTGGGCGCCTTGAAGGTTCAGGGCAGAGCCGCTGACGTGAAGACCGGGAAGCCCACCGCGAAGAACAGCCAAGGGCGGTTCGACCAGACCGGGCAGATCCCTCACTAGGCACAGAGCGCCGGGCCGTTCCCGAAGAACAAGACGCGCGGTGAATTCCCACCGCGCGTTTGCTGTGTCTGACGACGCTCTGTCAGGACGGGCCGGCCGATGGTGCCGCAACCTGCACGGCCGCGCCTTCCCAATATGCGTGCCCGGCGCCGCGCGCTCCTGGACAGGGCGCTGAGCCGGGTACATAATCTGCCGGCCAATTGGAATTGGACCGAGCACCGCCGCGGAGGGAGACCGTCATGAGCAGAAACGGGTTCCGCGTCCTCGACTCCGACCTCCATGTGATCGAGCCCCGCGACCTCTACGAGCGCTACCTCGATCCCCGTTACAAAGCCCGGGCACCCCGCCCGCTCGATTCCCGGCAGGCGTACGTGAGCAACTGGATCGTCGACGGCTACGGCTTCCCGCGGCCCATCGGCCGCGGCCGACCCGACGCCGAGGCGCGCGCCAACGCCGTGCTCAAGGACTACGCGGCGGCGGGCTTCGACTCCGCCTCCCAGGTCAAGGCGATGGATGTCGAGGGCCTCGACGTCGCGGTGCTCTTCCGGACGCTCCCCGTCGTGTGCGTGGATGCCTTCGACCCCGAGTTCGCGGTCGCGCTCTGCCGCGGCTGGAACGACTGGGCGGCCGACTTCGTGCGGCCGGCGCCCGACCGCATGAAGGCGGCGGCCCTCCTCACGCTCCACGACGCGACGCTGGCCGCGCAGGAGCTCCGCCGAGCGGTCACGCAGCTCGGCTTCGTGGCCGGCCAGCTGATGCCGAACCCGGTCAACGGCGTGAACCTGCACGACCCGAAGATGGACCCGCTCTGGGAGGAGGCCCAGCGGCTCGGCGTGCCGATCTGCTTCCACCCGGCTCCGAACAACTACTCGGACACGCACTTCGTGAACCGCTTCCTCACCCGGCCGAGCGCGACCATGGCGGGCGGGCTCAACAACCCGGTCGAGCTCATGGCCGCCATCGCTTCCATGACCGCCGGCGGCGTCCTCGAGCGCTTTCCGCGGCTCAAGGTCGCATTCCTCGAGGGTAACTGCTCGTGGCTGCCGTGGCTGCTCTGGCGGATCGACGAGTTCTGGCAGATGTCGAAGAGCGGCGAGACGGCGAAGCTCCAGGGACTGCCCAGCGAGTACTTCCTCCGGCAATGCTTCATCAGCGTGGACGTCGACGAGGATCAGGTCGAGTGGGTCGTCAAGAAGCTCGGCGACGACACCTTGGTCTTCTCGACTGACTACCCGCATTCGGACTCGCACTTCCCCGAGGCGACCTCCCTCTTCCTGAAGCTGCCCCTCTCCGAGGAGAGCAAGCGGAAGATCCTCTGGGACAACTGCGCGCGGCTGTACGGGTTCAACTGAGCCGGGCCCGGAGACGGCCATGAGAAACGGCTTGCGCGCCTGGGACGCCGATACGCACGTCAATCCCGCCGCGGACGTCCTGGATCGGTACGTCGATCCGGACTTTCGGCCGCGCCTCCCCGAGCTGGCGCCCCACCGCGTCGCCTCGGGCAAGATGATCGGCGGCACGCCCGACACCGATCAGTACCGGATCGCCACGAAGTTCTATCGCCGCGTGCTCGGGACGGCCGGCGCGCACGACACGTTCACCGGCCGCGGCACCCACTGGATGGGGTCGAAGCAGCCGAGGGTGGGCGTGCAGGATGACCAGGCCGAGAGCCGGGTCAAGGACATGGACGACGAGGGGGCAGATGCGCATTTCATGGTGCCCACGCTCTGGGTGAGCGTCGTCGGACTGCCGGACGTCGAGCTCGAGATCGGACTGATCCGCGCCTATCACCGTCACTCGGCCGATTTCTGCGGACAGTTCCCGACGCGCCTGAAGACCGCGATCGTGGCCTCCACGCGCGCCGTGGGCGAGGCCGTGCGCGAGATCACGCAGTGGGGAACTTCGAAGTGGGCGGCGGCGGTCCTGCCCGTGTTCGGCAAGGACATCCCGGTGGACCACCCCGAGCTGGAGCCGATCTGGAGGGCGGCGCAGGAGCACGACCTCCCCGTCGTGCACCACAGCAACACCTGGAACCCGCCGTACTTCCCCGGCTATCAAGATCTGTGGGACAACATCTTCCTCGGCCGTCTCGCCTCCCATCCCTGGGGCGGCATGCGATTCATGGCGGCGTTCATCGGCGCGGGCATCCTCGATCGGTATCCGAGCCTGCGCATGGGCGTCCTGGAATGCGGCTTCGGCTGGCTGCCGTTCTGGGCGAAACGGATGGACGAGCAAGCGGTGTACGTCGGAGGCACCGCGCCGCTCAAGCACGCGCCCAGCGACTACATCACGAGCGGGCGATTCTTCTGCACCATCGAGCGACACGAGGGCGAGGACCTGTTCAACTACGTCACCAGCGTGTTCGGTGACGGCGTTCTCATGTATGCGTCCGACTATCCCCACTCGGAGTGCCAGTTCCCGGATTCCGTCGACAACATCTTGAAGTGGTCGAGCCTCAAGCCCGATACCCAGCGCAAGCTCCTCTGGGACAACGCGGCCAGATTCTACAAACAGGTCTGAGCGAGGGCGAATGGAATTCGGACTGTTCGCGGAGCAGACGCGGCGCGGCGCCAGTCAGGATGACGCGTTCCGCGAGATGTTCGCGCTCGTCGACGCGTCGGAAGCGTGGGGGCTCGACGTCTTCTGGCTGGCCGAGATGCTCATCAATCCGACCCGCTCGGTGCTGTCAGCGCCTCTCCTGGTGGCGAGCTGGATCGCCGCGCGCACCAGGCGCCTGCGCGTGGGCACCGCGGTGCAGCTCCTTCCCCTGAATCACCCGCTCCGCGTCGCGGGCGAGGTGACCACCCTCGATCACTTGAGCCAGGGGCGGTTCGATTTCGGCATCGGTCGCAGCGGCTCTCCGCGCGCCTACGACGCGCTCGGCGTTCCGTACGCCGAGAGTCAGGAGCGGTTCTTCGAGGCGCTGGAGATCATGCTCGAGGCCTGGAAGGGCGAGCGCTTCAGCTACGAGGGGAAGTTCTTTCGCTTCACCGACGTCGCCGTCGCTCCTCGCCCGTACCGGCTCCCTCATCCACCCCTCCGCATGGCCGCCACCACCCCGGAGACATTTCCCCGCGTCGCCCGGATGGGACTGCCGATCTTCGTCGGCCTCCGCGGGATGAGCATCCCCGAGCTGGCGGAGCACCTGCGCGTGTACCGAGAGGCGTGGCGTGAGGCGGGGCACGCCGGCGACGGCGATGCGTGCCTGCGCATCCCGGTGTATGCCGCCCCCACCGAACAGGCAGCGATCGACGAGCCGCGGGAGACCATCACGTACTACTTCCAGCGTCAGGCCGACCTCACCCGGGCCCCCGTCGGCCGGCCGGGAACCGGACCGGCCGAACGACGGGTGACTCAGGCCCAGCGACTGGCCAGTCTCTCGTACGACGAGATCCTGACCACGAAGGTGGGGTTCGGCACCGGCCCAGGCCTGATCGACCGTCTCACCCAGCTGAAGGAAGAGCTCGGGGTGACGGGGATCGCGGCCGAGCTGAACCCCGGCGGTCTGCTGTCGCCGAGCCAGGAGATGCGGAGCCTCAGGATCCTCACGCACGAGGTGATGCCCGCGCTCAAGTGAGCGGGGTCGGGTCTCCGTTCAGCGCGCGAGGTCGCCCCAGACGACGTAGCGTCGGTGCGTGCGCTGCTCCCGACCTTCCTCGATCATCCGCTGCGCCTGGGCCGCCACGAGGTCGAGCAGTGGGTCGCCGCTCACGTGCACGAGACCGTGCGCCGTGAACAACGCTTCGATCTGCTCCTTCGATCGGCCCCCGAGGAACGGAAGCTGGTTGCCGATCGCCGCATATTCCGCGCTCGAACGAGCACTCCCCGGCGGCGCGGCTCCGGCGCCCGCGTCGAACTGCCCGTCCACGACGACCAGGCGTCCGCCCGGACGGAGGACCCGAATCCACTCGTCGATCGCCGCCTCCGGGTGCGGGAGGGTCCAGAGCAGATGACGGCTGATGACGAGGTCAAAGCGGGCAGGCCCGAACGGGAGCTGCTCGGCGTCGGCCTCCTCGAACCCGACCGAGGCGACACCGCGTTCCCCCGACTTGCGCCGCGCCTCGGCGATCATCGACGGCGCGAAGTCGACGCC
>QHSC01000332.1 GCA_003220345.1 Candidatus Rokuibacteriota bacterium
CGCACCTTGGCGGCGGACGCCTCGCATACACGGTGTCCCCATCCACTTGCACCTCGTACGTCGGCACGTCCGCGGCGACGGGGCCGCTGAGCGGCTTGCCGGTGCGCACGTCGAACTGCGCGAAGTGGAGCGGGCACTCGATGATGTGCCCATCCAGCGTGCCCTTCGAGAGAGGGGCCTGCCGGTGGCCGCAGGAATCCAAGAGTCCGTAGAAGACGCCGCCGACGTTCGCGATGAGGACGCGCTCGCGATCGAGCGCCACCCACTTCATCGCGCCCGGCGACAGCTCGGACGCCCTGGCCACCGGCACGAAGCCGTCCCGCATGCGGCAGATCGACCGAAGCGCTAATGAGTCTCGTTAAATAAAGTGATG
>QHSC01000333.1 GCA_003220345.1 Candidatus Rokuibacteriota bacterium
TTCACGGATGGACTCCCGGACGAGCCCCGTCATGATCATGACCTCGACGGCGGGCACGCGTCCCTTGCCGTCGGCGCGCACGACGAGGCGCTGGGAGACCACGCCCTGGATGACCGCGGAGAGCTGGGCCCGGATCTGGTCCTCCTGGTGGGGCGGAAAGATGGAGATGATGCGGTTGATGGTCTCCGTCGCGTTCAAGGTGTGGAGGGTCGAGAGCACGAGGTGGCCCGTCTCCGCGGCGTGCAGGGCCACTTCCATGGTCTCCGCGTCGCGCATCTCACCGACCAGGATGATGTCCGGGTCCTGACGGAGGGCAGCGCGCAGGGCCTGAGCGAAGCTCGTGGAGTCCTGTCCGATCTCGCGCTGGCTGATCACACACTTCTTGTCCCCGTGCACGAACTCCACGGGATCCTCGATGGTGACGATATGGTCGTTGCGGGTCCGGTTCATGAAGTCGAGCATGGCGGCGAGCGTGGTGGACTTGCCGGAGCCGGTGATGCCGGTGACGAGGATCATCCCGCGGCGCTCGAGGCAGAGCCGCTCGAGGACCTTGGGCAGGTGCAGGTCCTCGAAGGGCGGAATGTGCTCGGGAATGTGGCGCAGGACGGCGCGGACGTCCCCCTGGCAGAGGAAGACGTTGATGCGGAAGCGGCCGATGCCGGGCACGGTGTGGGCGAGGTCCATCTCCTCGCCTTCCATGAGGGCGTTGTAGCGGATCTCCCCCAGGAGGGTCATGGCCGTCTTGCGCATGAAGTCGCGCGAGACCGACGCCAGGTCGTCCTGCACTTCGAGGTGACCGTGCACGCGCACGATGGGCCGCGAGCCCGATTTCAAGTGCAGGTCGGAGGCGCTGCGCTTCACGCACTCCGTCAAGAGCTGATGGAAGTCCATGATCGCTCCTACTTGGTGACCTTCTCGGGCGGCGCCGGGGCCGGGGCGTTCCCGACCGGCTTGAGACCCAGCGCGGCCCGCACCTTGACCTCGAGATCCGCCAGAACCTTGGGGTTGTCCTTGAGGTACTTCTTCGCGTTCTCCCGCCCTTGCCCGATCCGCTCCGTCTTGTACGTGTGCCAGGTGCCGGACTTCTCCACGAGGTTCTGCTCGACGGCGGCGTCGAGGACCGAGCCTTCTTTCGAGATGCCCTCGCCGTAGATGACGTCGAACTCGGCCTCGCGGAAAGGCGGCGAGAGCTTGTTCTTGACCACCTTGACCTTGGTGTGGACGCCGATCGACTCCGTGCCGTTCTTGATCGTCTCCTGCCGGCGGATGTCGAGACGGATGGAGGAATAGAACTTGAGAGCGCGACCGCCCGTCGTGGTTTCGGGGCTGCCAAACATGACGCCGATCTTCTCGCGGATCTGGTTGATGAAAATCACCGCCCCGCCCGAGCGCGCGATGGCGCGAGTCGCCCATGTCGCCGTCGAGCTCGGCGCGCGGCACGAGGGCCGCCACCGAGTCGATCACGATGACGTCGACGGCGTTCGAGCGCACGAGCGTCTCGGCGATCTCGAGGGCCTGCTCGCCCGTGTCGGGCTGGGAGATGAGCAACTCGTCGGTGTTGACGCCGAGATTCTTCGCGTAGATGGGATCGAGGGCGTGCTCGGCGTCGATGAAGGCGGCGGTGCCGCCCCCATGCTGCGCCTCGGCGATGATGTGCAGGGCCAGCGTCGTCTTGCCCGAGGACTCCGGGCCGTAGATCTCGGTGACGCGGCCGCGCGGAATGCCGCCGATGCCCAGCGCCACATCGAGCGAGAGCGCCCCCGTCGGGATGACCGAGATCTCGTCGATCACTCCGCCCTGACCCAGGCGCATGATGGCGCCCTTGCCGAACTGGCGGTCTATGGACGCGATGGCCAGGTCGAGGGCCTGCTTGCGATCGCTCTTCGCTACTTCTGCCATGGATGATCCTCCGGAGGCGCGCAAACGCCCGATTCGACAAGCAGTTCAATCATTCTAGAATTCGCCCCGCTTCAAAGTCAAAACAAACGGACTTCCTTGTCAATGTCCTTCATGGGATACGGAGCATCTCCAGAGCCGCTACTGGGGCCTGAGGGGCACGGCCGCGATGCCCGTATAGCGCGCGCCCGAGGGAAAGAGGTCGCTGCGCATGAGGGAAATGGCCTCCACGGTCATCGTCCCGAAGCTCAGCGTGGCCCCCCGGACCAGGCTGGCGCGGGTCTCGGCCATCCCCTCCCGCCGAGAGCGGCGCTCGTCCACGATGCGGCCGATGGTGACATGCGCCTGCCAGGCCCGCGCTTCGAGCGGGAAGCCGTGGGTCTCGAGCGCTCGCGCCACGCGCGACTGGAGCTCGCGCACCTCGGGGCTGCCCTCGGCGATGCCGACCCAGAGCGTGCGCGGATGCTCGAGGCCCGGAAAGGCGCCCAGCCCGCGAAGTCCCATGGTGAAGGGCGCGATGCCCAGGACAGCCTTCTCGAGGGCGGGCACGATCTCGGTGAGCTGCTCCTCGGTCTGATCACCCAGGAAGCGGAGCGTCACGTGCAGGTTGTTCGGCGCCACCCAGGCGACCGCACGGGAAAGCGGGCGGAGCCTGTCCACCTCGGCCGAGACGGTCCGCCGCGTCTGCTCGGAGAGGAAGATTCCGACGAAGGCCCGCGGCATCAGCCCAGGAGCCGCCGGCGCAGCATGTCGAGGGCGGCCTGAGAAGATTGCCACTTGATGGCGATCCGTCCGCCCGCGAATCGATGCCGCTTGACCTCCACGCCCTCGGGCGCGGCGCACGCGATGTAGACAGTGCCCACGGGCTTCTCGGCCGTGCCTCCGTCGGGACCGGCGATGCCCGTCACCGCGAGCCCGCAGGGCGATCCGGAGATCCGGCAGATGCCGGTGACCATGGCCTCGGCCACCGGGGCGCTCACCGCGCCATGGGCTCGCAGGAGCGCTTCGGGAACACCGAGCATCTGTTCCTTCGCGCGGTTCGAGTAGACGATCACCCCGCGCTCCACCCACGCCGAGGATCCCGCGATGTTGGTCAGGCGGTGGCCGACGAGCCCGCCCGTGCACGATTCGGCCACGGAGACGGTCAGACCCCGCGCTCGCAGCAGCCGGCCGACCACGGCCTCGAGGTCCTCGTCGTCCTGGCCATAGCAGTCGAGACCAAGCGCCGCCCGCACCTCGCCTTCCACCGACCCCAGTGCGGCCTCGGCCAGCGCCCGCGTGGAGCCGCGCGCGATGAGCCGGACATGGACATCGCCCTCCACGGACACGCAGGAGACGGATACCTCGCCGTCCTTGCCCAGCCACGAGCCGAGACGCTCCTCGGCCTCGGCCGGGCCGAGCCCCGTGGTCAGGAGCACGCGCTGCACGA
Organism: Candidatus Rokuibacteriota bacterium; assembly: GCA_003220345.1. Taxonomy (GTDB): domain Bacteria; phylum Methylomirabilota; class Methylomirabilia; order Rokubacteriales; family CSP1-6; genus AR37. The sequence continues at coordinate 3,326 of QHSC01000333.1, forward strand.
CCACGCCATCGGCCGAGGGAGACGCGAGAGGCTTGAGAAAATTCCCCAGCAAGACCTCGAGATGCGGAGAGCCCAGAGGCAGGACCACGAGGCTCCCGCTCTTCCGGGCGAGAGACCAGCCATCCCAGCCATCGGGAGCCGACGGCAGGAGCTCGGCGCCCTTGGGCAGCAGCGCGAGCCGGTCGAGCCGACGGGGCATCGCCTGCCCGCGCTGGGCGAAAGCGGCCTCGAGCAGAGTCAGCCGGCGCTCGTTGAGGACGAGCCGGGCTCCGGTGAGTCGCGCGACCAGCCTGGGCACGAGCTCGCCGGCGGAGCCGCCGGGTTGAGCGAGGACGACGATCAGCCCGCCAGCCTCGAGGGCACCGCGGAGGGCGGGCTCGATCGCCGACTCGACCTCCTCGACCACCTGCCGCGAGGCGACGGGAATGCCTTCGGCGGCGAGGACGCGCGCCACCGTCCGGGCCGCCGCATCGTCCGCGGCGCCGTCGCTGACCGTGAGCAGCCATGCCGAGCTCACCGGGGAACTCCGAAGAGCTGCCGCGCGCCCATCAGGAGGACGAGGGTGTAGGCACCGGCGATCAGGTCGTCGACCATGACGCCGAAGCCGCCGCGCAGGGCCTGGCTCTCGCGCGCGGGAAAAGGCTTCCAGATGTCGAAGAGGCGGAAGAGCAGGAAGGCCGAGATGAAGACCCCCAGGGTACGGGGCAGGAACATCACGGAGAGCATCATCCCGGCGAACTCGTCGATGACGATGATCCCGGGGTCCTTGTGGCCGGTCACCGTCTCCACGCGCTGAGCAGCCCAGATGCCCAGCAGGGTGATGATCACGAGGACCGCCAGGAACCACAGGCGCGCAAACGGGATGAACCAGAGCGCAACGGCGGCGACAAGACTGCCGGCAGTGCCGGGCGCCACGGGAGAGTACCCGGCGCCCCCGCCGCTGGCTATCGCGAAGGCCAGGCGGTCGGTCCGGCCTATCGCCTATTCTCCGACGAGCTCGTAGCCGTCCACCTCGACGATGCGGACATCAGCAAAGCGTCCGGGGCTGAGGTGAGGATCACGTAGATAGACGACGCCGTCGATCTCCGGGGCCTGCCCGGCCGTGCGCCCCTCGAAGGGGAAGGCGGAATCGGCGCTCGGGCCATCCACGAGGACCGTCTGCCGCGTCCCGAAGAGGGCCTTCTGTCGCGGCCAGGCCAGCCGGTCCTGAAGCTCCTGCACCTGCTGAGCGCGCTCCGCCATGACCTCGGGAGGGATCTGCCCCGGCAGGCCCGCCGCCGGCGTCCCCTCCTCGAGGGAGTACGTGAACACGCCCAGCCGATCGAAGCCCACGTCCTCCACGAAGCCCAGGAGATTGTCGAAGGCGGCGTCCGTCTCACCCGGGAAGCCCACGAGCACGGTGGTGCGAATGGCGAGGCCCGGGATGGCCGCGCGGAACTGGGCCACGACGTCCTTCATCCGCCGCGCGGTCACGGCCCGGCGCATGGCGCGCAGGACCTCGTCGTCGCCGTGCTGCACCGGCATGTCGAGATACGGCACCACGCGCGCGCGCCGCCACTTGTCGACCAGGCGGTCGTTGACGTGCGCGGGGTGGAGGTACATGGGGCGGATCCAGGGCATGCGCGTGTCGGAGAGGGCGAGGAGGAGATCGCCGATGTCGCCGTTGCCAGGAATCTCGCGCCCGTAGGCGAGCGTGTCTTGCGAGACGAGGATGGCCTCCTGGATGCCCTGGCGCGCGAGACCCTCGACCTCGGCCACCACGTCCTGGAGCGGGCGGCTGCGATGGGCCCCGCGAAACTGAGGGATGGCGCAGAAGGTGCAGCCCATGTCACAGCCCTCGGCGATCTTCACGTAGGCGTAGGGCACGCGACCGGAGAGCAGCCTCGGCGTCCGGGCATCGTAGAGGTAGCCGGGCGGGGCGTTCGTCACCCAGTCCAGTCGCCCTTCCGCCTGGTTCACGAGCTCCACGATCCTGTGCAGCGCGGAGGTGCCGAGGATGGCGTTGACCTCGGGGATCTCCGTCAGGATCTCGCCGCCGTAGCGCTGGGTGAGACAGCCGGTGACGATGAGGGCGCGCGCCCGGCCCGTCTCCTTGACGCGCGCGAGCTCGAGGATGGTATTGACCGACTCCTCGCGGGCCCGGTCGATGAAGGCGCAGGTGTTGACGATGAGGCACTCCGCCGACCCGGCGGCGTCCGTGAGCTCATGGCCGGCCTGGGTGAGCATGCCCTGCATGAGCTCGGAGTCGACCTGGTTCTTCGGACAGCCGAGGGTGGTGAAGTGGACTTTCATGCGAGGGCTCATGATCCCATAGACCCCAGAGGCAAGCAAACTGCCTGATTGGAACAAACCTTGACCGCCGGGGGTTGACTCGCTACCTTGTGCACCATGCTTGGACGTCGGGTGGCTCTCGTCGCCGCCTTCATGCTGTCGGCCGCCATGGTTCTCACGGCGACACCCGTCCGCGCGCACGAGGGCCCGTCCATCGACCTGCCGGCGCCCGTCGTCGCGACGGTCGCCCCCGTCGCCTCTCCGGCGCAGCCGATCAGCTCGCCGGCGGCGCCGATCTCGAACGACGTGGCGTCGCCCGTCGCCCCCCGCGTCGACTGGCTGGCCCTTCTGGCTGCCGTGGTCATTCTCGGCGCCGCCGCCTCCAGGCGTCCTCGCTCTGCGGGCGCCCTCGCCTTCGCGCTGCTCCTCGGCATTTTCGCCTTCGAGCGGGGCGAGCATTCGGTTCACCATCTGGGTCAGACAGTTCAGGCGCACGAATGCGCCGTGGCCACCGCCGCCTCGCACACGGAGGCCGCGACCGACGATGGGTCGGGCCTGCTCGTGACCGGGCTCGCGCCCGCCGGCCCGGCCGCCGAGGTGTCATCCCCACGTCTCAGGCCCTTCTCCTTCTCCGCAGAACACGGACGCGCCCCGCCCGCCCCTCTCGCCTGATCGCTCCGCCGTCGCCGTAGCGTCAGCCTCCCAACGATCAGGAAGAGGAGATTCACCATGCGCCGTATTCTCGCTCGTGCTGTCCTGTCTGTCGGCACCGTGGCCCTCGTGCTGACGGCGGCGGCGTCCGCTCATGCCCATGGCCTGGCCGGCAAGCGCTTCTTTCCATCCACCCTGACCATCGACGACCCCTTCGTGGCCGACGAGCTCTCGCTGCCGACGGTGTTCCACATCAAGGAGCCCCGCGACGGCGAGACGCCGGCGCGCCAGAACACCACCGTCTCCGGGGAGTTCTCCAAGCGGATCTTGCCCAACCTCGGCCTGACTTTCGGGGGAGACTGGACCCTCCTCGACCCTGCCGCCAATGGCAAGACCGAGAGCGGCTTCGGCAATCTCGAGCTGACGCTCAAGTACCAGTTCTTCACCAGTGCCGAGCACGAGACCATCTTCTCGGTCGCCTTCGGCTGGGAGGCAGGCGGTACCGGCCGGGCGAAGATCGGAGCGGAGTCCTTCGACGTCTTCAAGCCCGCCCTGCTCTTCGGCAAGGGCTTCGGCGACCTGCCCAACGCGCTCGCCTGGCTCAAGCCGCTCGCCGTCACCGGGATCGTCGAGGGCGTACTGCCGTCACGGAGCGGCAACAAGACATTCAGGCTCAACGACGACGGTGACCTCGAGATCGAGGTCGAGAAGAATCCGAACGTATTTCACTGGGGCTTCGCGGTCATGTACAGCCTGCCGTATCTCCAGGCCTTCGTGAAGGACATAGGGCTCCCGGTCATCCTCAATCGCCTGATCCCGCTCGTGGAGATCGATATCAACAACCCGCTGGATCGCGGCTTCGCCGGCAAGACCACGGGCACCGTCAATCCCGGCATCATCTGGGCGGGCAAATACTTTCAGCTCGGCCTCGAGGCCGTGATCCCCATCAATGAGCGCACGGGGAAGAACGTGGGCTTCCGCGCCCAGATCCACTTCTTCCTCGACGACATCTTCCCGAATACGGTCGGCCGACCGCTCTTCGGAAGCCGATGAAGAGCGCGCGCCTCCTCCTCGCGATCTGGGCGCTCGCCGTGGCGGGCCCCGCCTGGGGCCATGCCTTCCTGGAGCGGGCCGAGCCGCGCGTGGGCAGCACGGTCAAGGCCGCGCCCACCCAGGTGCGCGCCTGGTTCACCCAGAACCTCGAACCCGCCTTCAGCACCCTCGAGGTCGTGAATGAGCGGGGCGAGCGCGTGGACCAGGGTGTGACTCGGCCCGACCCGGGCAATCCCGCCGCGCTGCAGATCGCGCTCAAGCCCATCGGGGCCGGGACGTATCAAGTCAAGTGGCGGGTCCTCTCGGTAGACACCCATGTCACCGAGGGGGACTTCACGTTCAAGGTGCACCCGTAGAGGGCAACTGATTTCGGCCCGAAGAGCCACCCTCTCCCCCCAAGAGTGAGGGGGAGAGGGTGGGTAACGAGAGAGGGCTAGCCGCCGAACTTGTCGGGGAACTGCTTGACGATGGCTTCGGCGAGCGGGTCGGCGATCATCTGCATGTGCCCGGCCGCCGTCCGCAGCGTGGCGAAGGTCTTCGCCTGGTCCTTGGAGGCCTGGGCGTCGATGACCGCTTTGAGCGTCACCACGTGGTGCTTGACGAGGTCGGCGACCACGCTCTTGGGCAGATTCGGGTTGGCCGACTGCAGGAACGCCCCGAAGTCCTGCGTGTAGCCGATGAGGTCGGCCACGGCCTTGTCCTGCTTGGCCTTGTCGTTGCTGGCCACGCCCACCGTGTAGTCCACCACCATGCCGATGTGCTTTCTCCACAGGGGCAGGAACGCATCCTCGGCGCCCTGGCCGTACACGCTGCCGATGGCCTTCGAGATCGCGATGGAGTTGGCGTCGAGGGCGCCGGCCGCGGCCTTGAACTCGGCCTCGCGCCCGCCGAGGGCGGCCCCCGTCGTCGCCGCCGCCAGGTAGATGTGCTCCTGGAAGAGCATGTTGAGCCCAGAGCGCAGGCCGGCTGCCTTGGTGCTCGAGGTCGCCATGGCGATCATGGCATGGCCCGACTGCGCCTGGGCGGGATCGAAGTAGGGGCCCGCCGACAGGGTGAGAACGGCCGCCACGAGGGCGGCGTCGACCAGCTTCCCGAACGTGTGTGTCATGGACTTCCTCCTTTGGTGAGCTACTTGACGTGGATCTCGCCGCGCATCGACCGGTGCCGCTCGCAGAAGTACGGATACACCCCGCGCTGGGTCAGCTCGACGGTGGCCGTGGCCCCCTTGCCGACGAGCGGGTGGCTGAACTTGCCGTCGCGGCTCTCGGGCGTGCCGGACGTGATGGTGTGGGTGATGTCGTCCTGGTTGGTGAAGGTGACCTTGCTCCCCGCCGCCACCTCGATGGGCGTCGGCTTGAACTGGAAGGTCTGGACCGTCACGCCCGGCGGCGACTGCGCCGCCGCGCTGCCCGCGCCCAGCGCGAGCGCCACCGCCGCCACCACCATCGTGCCTTGCCACCGCGTGCCCATCGTTGCCTCCTCCGTTGTCCGGATCGTGGACTCACCCAGGACCTACGGAGGTGGGCGCGTGGCGGATTGGTGGCTCACGCACGCGCAGGCGACTCCGAGACGGAGGCAGGTACTTACGAACGAGAGGGCAGGATAGGATTCAGCGGAGAGCTAGTTCGAACGATAATTCGTGAACTGAAGCGCGATGCCGAGGTCCTTCGATTTGACGAGGGCGATGACGGCCTGGAGATCGTCTCGGTTCTTGCCCGAGACGCGCACCTGCTTTTCCTGGATGGAGGCCTGCACCCGGATCTTGGAGTCCTTGATGAGGCGCACAATCTCCTTGGCCTTCTCCATGGGAATGCCGTCCTGGAGGGTGATACGCTGACGCACCGTCCCCCCCGCCGCCGCCTCGGGATCCTTGACGGTCAGCGCCTTGAGGTCGACGCCGCGCCGGTGGAGCTTGGACTGGAGAATGTCGAGGACGGCCTTGAGCTTCATGTCGTCGGCCGAGGTGAGTACGAGGTCCATCTTCTCCTCGGCGATCTCGTTCTTGGAGCCCTTGAGGTCGTAGCGCGTCTCGACCTCGCGCTTGGCCTGGTTGACGGCGTTGGCGACTTCCTGCATGTCGACCTTGCAGGCGATGTCGAAGCTATTCTCGGCGGCCATGGCAGGCTCCTGAGCTCAGCGGGGCTCCAGCGGGACGACGGCCACCCCCTTGGGCGGCGTGAACGCGAAGAGAGTATCAGGGACCGCCTGGTTGATGGCAACCCGGGTGAAGGCCATGGTCACGGTGTTCTGGAGCTGATCGTAGAGGACGGCCTGGCGCACGATGTGATCCTTGGGGTCGATGGTCAGGATGAGTCGCGTCAGGAGCGGCGTCGGGTGCTTTGGCGTCAGGTCCAGCACCGGGCGCCCCGCGCTGTCCACCTTGGTGGCGGGATTCAGGAAGCGCACGCTGAACTCCTCGCGCACCTTGCCGAGACCCTGGAGGAAACTTCCCGCCGGCCCCGCCAGAGCCTTGGGCGCCTCGCCCTTGTTGACCTGATTGAGCTCGGGCGTGTAGACCCACAGGTACGTGCCGTCCGAGACGATCTGCTGGGGCGAGGGGCTCTTGTACTCCCAGCGCATCTTTCCGCCCTTCTTGAGGTACACGGTGCCCTCGGCCTTGACGTCCTGGCCCAGGCTCTTGTTCTTCGCGACCTGCGAGAACTCCGCCTTGAGGTCGTTGATCTTCGCGTAGGTACTCTCCAGGCCCGAGACAACCTGCTCCAGCTCCTGGGCGGACGCTGGCCTCGGGAAGAGAAGCGCGGCCACAACAATGAGCGCGGCGAGGCCCCTCACCCTGCCCTCTCCCCAGAGGGGAGAGGGATTCGTGGGGCGCATCATTTGCCCCGCTTCGAGAGGTATTCGGGCCCGACGAGGATCTCGCGAGGCTTCGCCCCCTGGCCGGGGCCGATGATGCGGTCAAGCTCCATCATGTCGATGAAGCGCGCCGCCTTGGGATATCCCAGCCCCAGGCGACGCTGGAGGAAGGAGATGGAAGCGGCGCGCTGGGCGATGACGAGATTGACGGCGTCCCAGTAGACGTCATCGCGGTCCTCCCCGTCCCCACCGCTCTCCTCCCCCATCACGGGCAGCTCGACCTTCTCGTAGACCGCGGAGCCCTGCTTGCGCAGGAAGTCGCAGATCGCCTTGACCTCGTTGTCAGCGACCCAGGAGCCGTGCACGCGCATCTGCCGCGACGCCCCGGGAGGGACGAAGATCATGTCGCCGCGGCCGAGGAGCTGCTCGGCGCCGTTGCCGTCCAGCACGGTGCGCGAGTCGACCTTGCTCGCCACCTGGAAGGCGATGCGCGTGGGAAAGTTCGCCTTGATCAGTCCCGTCACCACGTCCACCGACGGCCGCTGGGTGGCCACGATCAGGTGGATCCCTACCGCCCGCGCGATCTGCGCCAGCCGGACGAGGGAGTTCTGCACGTCGCCCGCGGAGACCATCATGAGGTCCGCCAGCTCGTCCACGACCACCACCCAGTAGGGCAGCTTCTCCTCGGGCGGCACTTCCTTGTTGTAGCCTTCGATGTTGCGCACGGCCTTGGACTGCAGGGCCTTGTAGCGCTCGTCCATCTTGCCGACGATCCACTTGAGCCGCGCCGAGGCTTCCTTGGCGTCCGTGACCACGGGGGCCAGGAGATGCGGGATGCCCTCGTAGACACCCAGCTCCAGGCGCTTGGGGTCGATCAGGAGCAGGCGCACGTCCGCGGGCGTGGCCTTGTAGAGGAGGGAGCAGATCATGGTATTCAGCCCAACGCTCTTGCCGCTGCCCGTCGAGCCCGCGATGAGCAGGTGCGGCATCGCCTGGAGATCCGCGATGACGGCGTTCCCCGTGGTGTCCTTGCCGAGGGCCAGGGGGAGCTTGCCTTTGGACTCGACGAACTCCGGGGAGACCAGGATCTCGCGCAGGTAGACGGTGGCCGTCTCGGGATTCGGCACTTCGACGGCCACGGTGCCGCGGCCCGGGATGGGACCGATGATGCGCACGGCCGCGGCCTTCATGGCCAGGGCCAGATCATCGGAGAGGTTGACCACCTGGCTGACCTTGACGCCCGCCGCCGGCTCGAACTCGTACGAGGTGATCACCGGTCCCGGGCTCGCCTGCACGATGTGGCCGTTGACGCCGAAGTCCTCGAGCTTCCGCTTGAGGATCTGGGCGTTGGCCTCGAGCTCCTCGCGGGTGCGCTTCAGCTCCGTGGCGGGCGGCGCCTGGAGAATGCCGACGGGAGGGAGCTGGAAGGCGCGGGCGCCGCCCTTGCCGAAGTCGAAGGTCTCCTGCCAGGCCAGGCCCTTCTCGACGAGGGAGCCCTTGAGCTTGGCGGGCTCCTTGACGACGAGGCGAGGCGGTTCGGCGGGCTCATCGGGCTCGACGGCGGGATCGATCCTGCCCGGAGCGGGTCGCACCGCGGGGCCTGCCGCCTTCGCGCCGCCGAACGCGAGCGCCCGCAGCCACCCACCCAGCGCGCCCGACATGACGTGGAGCGAGATGCGCGTGATGAGGAGCACGGCCACCGGGATGAGCACGAGCAAGATGATCCAGGCGCCCACGGTGCCCACCGAGGCCCGGAGGGCTTCGCTGACGGCCCAGCCGAGCACGCCGCCCTTGTGGATGCGCTGCTCCAACAGCGTGTCGGACATCCGCGTCAGGATGCCGGTGGCGCTGATGAGGAGGAGCGCGAGCCCGAGGCCGGCCGGCCAGCCCGTGACCATGCGCGAGCGGATGAAGGCCGAGGCGCCATAACCCGCCAGGAGCAGCGGGAAGAGAAATCCCGCGTAGCCGAAGGCCCAGAAGAAGATCCAGCCGAGCCAGACGCCGACGGGGCCGACGGGGCTCGACTGGTCGAGGAGGTGAAGCGTCGGCTCGTAGGCGAACAGCGCGACGCCGCTGAAGCCAGCGAGCGCAAGGGCCAGGATGCCCTTGACCTCGCGCACCCAGCGGCCCTGCTCTCGCCGGGCTCGGCGCGCCGCGCGGGCCGCCGCCGTGTCGGGCCGCGCGCTGGTTCCAGGAACCGGCCCCCGCTCCGCTCCCCGCTCGGCCGGTCGGTCGGCCACTCGCTCAGCCATCAGACCTCCAGGACCAGCGGGATCACGACCGGCTTGCGGTCGAAGCGCTGGTTGATGAAGCGGCGCACCGCGCTGCGCGCGATGGCGCCGATGAGCTCGCGATCGATCACCTCGGGCTCCTCCCGGGCCGCCAGCGCCTCGCGGACGGCCCGCTTGACCTCTTCCATCAGCTCGTCGGACTCCTTCATGTAGACGAACCCGCGGGAGGCGATCTCGGGTCCCGCGACTACCGAGCCCGAGATCTTGTCTATCGTGAGGGCGACCACGACCATACCGGCCTCGGCCAGGAGCTGGCGGTCCCGCAGCACCACCTGCCCCACGTCGCCGATACCCTTGCCGTCCACGAAGATCCGCCCCGTCGGGTATCCCGCGAGCACGCGGGCGCCCGACTTCGACAGCTCGAGGCCGAGTCCGTCTTCGACGAGGAAGACGCGCTCGGGGGGGACGCCCGCGCCCTCGGCGAGCCGGGCGTGCTGGAGGAGATGGCGGTACTCGCCGTGCACGGGCATGAAGTACCGCGGGCGCGTGAGCGCGATCATGTGCTTGAGATCCTCCTGGCTGGCATGGCCCGAGACGTGGACGAAGGCCACGTCCTCCCAGAGGACCTCGGCGCCGCGCCGGAGCAGCGCATTGATCGCCCGCCCGATCACCCGCTCGTTGCCCGGGATCACCCGCGAGGAGAAGATCACGAGATCGCCCGCGCCCACCGAGACGTCCTTGTGCTCTCCCGCGGCGATGAGAGAGACGGCGGAGTGGGTCTCGCCCTGGCTGCCCGTCGACAGGATGACCTGGCGGCGCGCGGGCAGCTCCCCCAGCTCCTCGAGGGTGACGAGAAGGCCGTCGGGCACCTTGAGATAGCCGAGCTCGGAGGCGACGGCGACATTGGCGACCATGCTGCGCCCGAGGAGGGCGACCTTGCGCGAGCACGCGGCGGCCAGGTTGAGCACTTGCTGGATCCGGTGGATGTGTGACGCGAAGGTGGCGACGAGAATTCGCCCGGGCGCCTGCGCGAAGCGGCCCTGGAGCGCCGCCCCCACTTCCGTCTCCGAGCCGGTGCGCCCGGGTCGGCCGACATTGGTCGAATCCGAGCACAGCGCGAGCACCCCGCGCTCGCCCAGCGCGCGAAAGCGCGCGTAATCGGGCTGCGCCGCGTCCACGGGACTCTCGTCCAGCTTGAAGTCTCCCGTGTGGACCACCGTGCCCGCCGGCGTCTCGATGGCGAGCCCGATGCCGTCGGCGATCGAGTGCGTGACGCGAATGGGCTCGACCACGAGTCCCCCCACTCGGATCTCGTCGCCCGGCCGATAGGGCCGGAGATCCGCGCGCGCCAACGCGCCCAGCTCGGTCAGCCGGTGGCGGGCGATGGCCAGGGTGAGCGGGGTGCCGTACACGGGCACGTCGAACTCCCGCAGGAGATAGGCGAGGGCGCCGATGTGGTCCTCGTGCCCGTGCGTCAGGACCACGGCGCGAAAGCGGTCACGCTGCTCGCGGAGATACGTCCAGTCCGGGATGACGTAGTCGACCCCGGGCATCTCGTCGTCGGGAAAGAGCAGGCCGCAGTCCACGGCGATGATGTCGTCGCCCGACTCCACGAGCATCATGTTGAGCCCGATCTCGCCCAGCCCGCCCAGCGGAATCAGGCGGACGGCAGGCTCGGCGGGCACATCGATCGGGACGGGTAGAGGCCTGTAGATCGTGCTCACGGCGGCGCACTCATGGTATCACCCGCTCCTGCTCAGGCGAAAAACCGAGGCGTCAGCCGTGGGTCTGCGCGAGGCGAGAAAACTCCTCGATGGTAAGGGTTTCCGCGCGCCGCCCGGGATCCACGCCGGCCGATTCGCAGAGAGCGCGCGCGGTCTCGGCGGTGATGCCGAGGCCCGCCCCCAGGGCGTTGGCGAGGTTCTTCCGGCGCTGGCTGAAGGCGGCCAGCACGACCGTACGAAAGCGCGGAGCCTCCGCCGCAGGCACGAGAGGCCGCGGGCGGCGACGAAGGTGCACGACGGCCGAGTCCACCTGGGGCGGCGGCCTGAAGGCTCCCGGAGGCACCGTGAAGGCCAGACGCGGCTCGCATGCCATCTGGGTCAAGACGGAGAGGCTGCCGTAGGTCTTGCCGCCCGGCGGGGCCTCGACGCGCTGGGCGACTTCCTTCTGAAGCATGATCGCCATCTCGTCCACGGCGGGCCCCGCCTCGACGAGAGCCTGGAGGATGGGCTTGGCCACGCTATAGGGAAGATTGGCCACGGCGAGGACGCGGCCGCCCGCCTCCGGCTTGAGCCCGGGAAGACTCGCGTAGTCGAAGCTCCGGGCGTCGGCATCACGGATCTCGACGTGAGAGGCCGCGGCGAAGCGCTCGCGGAGGGCGGCGGCCAGCGCGTGGTCGACCTCGAGCGCCAGGAGCCGGCCCGACGCGCGGGCCAGGCGCCCCGTGAGCGCACCCTCGCCGGGCCCGATCTCGATGACGAGGTCGCGCGAGGTCGGCTGCACGAGGGCCACGATGCGCTCGGCCACGGCGTCGTCGCGAAGGAAATGCTGGCCGAGCGCGCGCGTCTTGCCGGAGGCGGCACGCCGCACGGGACGCGGAGCGACGGCCCGTGCGTTGCGACGCGGGCTCACGCGCTGAGCCTGCTCTTGAGATCCGCGAGGAGCGCGGCGTAGACCGTCCGCACCTGCCGCTCGGTCTCGGCGCGCGGGCCGGAGTTGTCGATGACGTAGTCGGCACGCTTGGCCTTGTCGGCCACGGGCATCTGGCTCGCGATGCGGGCGCGGCATTCGGCCTCGGGCCGGCCATCACGCGTCATGAGGCGAATCAGCTCGGTCTCGGGATCAGTGTAGACCACGACCACGCGATCCATCCGGGACACGCCGCCCGACTCGAAGAGCAAGGCCACGTCCCAGATGACGATGCCCTCGTGGTCTTCCTCCTCGAGGACGGAGAGGATGCGTTGCTGGCGCACGCGTATGGCCGGATGCGTGATCTCCTCGAGCCGCTTGCGCTTGGCGGGGTCGGCGAAGACGACGGCGCCGAGGACCTTGCGGTCCAGGTGCCCGTCCTCCTGGAGGACGGAAGGGCCGAACTCCTCGACGATCTTCGCGTAGGCAGGCTGGCCGGGCACGACGACCTCCCGCGCCAGCAGATCGGCGTCGATCACGCGCGCGCCCAGGTGCGCGAACATCTGGCTGACCGTGCTCTTGCCCGTGGCGATGCTGCCCGTGAGGCCGACGAGCAGGAAGCGCCTCACGCTTGTTCCCAGTCGGCTCCGGTCTTGATGTCCACCTTGAGCGGCACGTCGAGGGCCATGGCCGACTCCATCACCTCGCGGGTCAGCGCCTCGAGCCGGGCCAGCTCGTCCTCCGGCGCCTCGAAGAGCAACTCGTCGTGGACCTGCAGGAGCATCCGCGCCTTGAAGCCGCCCTCCGCGAGGGCCTTGGCCATCCTCACCATGGCGATCTTGACGAGATCAGCGGCCGTGCCCTGGATGGGCGCGTTGGTCGCCATGCGCTCGGCGAAGCCCCGGAGATTTGGATTGCCGCTCTGGAGCTCGGGGATATAACGCCGCCGGCCCAGCAACGTCTGCACGAAGCCGCGCTGGCGACCCTCGGCCACCGTGCGCTCGAGATAGGCCTTGACCTTCGCGTGGCGCCCGAAGAACCGGTCGAGAAACTCCTGCGCCTGCTTGGGAGTGAAAGACAGCTGGTTCGACAGCCCGAAGGCGGTGACGCCGTAGATGACGGCGAAGTTGGTGGTCTTGGCGATGGCGCGCTGCTCGGCCACGACCGCGGTGACGTTGACCCCGAAGACCTCCGCCGCCGTGCGCTGGTGAATGTCCTCGCCCGCGCGGAAGGCGGCGAGGAGGCTCTCCTCGCCCGAGACGTGGGCCAGGATGCGGAGCTCGATCTGCGAATAGTCCGCGGCGAGGAAGCGCCAGCCCGGCTCGGGGACGAAGGCCGCGCGAATGCGGCGACCGAGCTCGGTACGGATGGGAATGTTCTGTAAGTTTGGCTGGCTGGAGGACAATCG
>QHSC01000130.1:0-40266 GCA_003220345.1 Candidatus Rokuibacteriota bacterium
CGCCCAGCGCCTCGACGCCCTCGGCATCCACTACATCGAGGGCGGCTGGCCCGGCTCCAATCCCAAGGACCTGCGCTTCTTCAAGCGCGTCCAGGACGCCGTCTTCAAGACCGCCAAGATCACCGCCTTCGGCTCCACACGTCGTCCGGGCGTGAAGCCGCAGGAGGACAGCAACATCCAGGCGCTCGTCGAGGCGGGCCCGCCCGTGGTCACGATCTTCGGCAAGTCATGGGACCTTCACGTCACCCACGCGCTCGGGACCACCCTCGACGAGAACATCGCCATGATCGGCGACTCCGTCGTCTATCTCCTCAAGCACTTCGAGGAGGTCATCTACGACGCCGAGCACTTCTTCGACGGCTTCAAGAAGAACCGCGACTATGCTCTGGCCACCCTCGGGGCGGCAGAGGCCGCGGGTGCGCACTGCCTCGTCCTCTGCGACACCAATGGCGGAGGGCTGCCGCACGAGGTCGCGGAGATCACCCGCGAGGTCAGGAAGCACGTGAAGGCGGAGACGCCGCTCGGCATCCACGTGCACAACGACACCGAGTGCGCCGTCGCCAACACGCTGGCCGCGGTGTCCGAAGGCGTGAACCACGTCCAGGGCACCGTCAACGGCTACGGCGAGCGCTGCGGCAACGCCAACCTCGTCTCCATCATCCCGAACCTGATGATCAAGATGGGCCTCGACTGCATCCCACGCGAGAACCTGCGCGAGCTCCGCGACGTCTCGCGCTTCGTCTCCGAGCTGGCCAATCGCAAGCCGTGGCAGGCGCAGCCTTACGTCGGGGACTCCGCCTTCGCCCACAAGGGGGGCATCCACGTCTCGGCCGTCCTCAAGCATGCCGAGACGTACGAGCACATCGATCCCGAGTCCGTGGGCAATCATCGGCGGGTGCTCGTGTCCGAGCTGGCGGGGCAGTCGAACATTCTCTGGAAGGCCAAGGAGTACGGCATCGACCTCGACAAGAACACGCCCGAGGCGCGCCGGATCCTCGACATGCTCAAGCGGATGGAGGACGAGGGCTTCCAGTTCGAGGGCGCCGAGGCGTCCTTCGAGCTCCTCATGGAGCGCGCGCTCGGCAACCACAAGACCTACTTCGAGCTGGACGGCTTCCGCGTCATCGTCGAAGAGGACAAGGGGAATGCCGATCCGCTCGCCGAGGCGACGGTGCGGCTCAAGGTCAAGGGGATCGCCGAGCACACCGCGGCCTCGGGCAACGGGCCGGTCAATGCTCTCGACCATGCCCTGAGGAAGGCCCTCGAGGAGTTCTATCCGAACCTCCGCGAAGTCCGCCTGCTCGACTACAAGGTCCGCATCCTCGACGAGAGCAAGGGCACGGGCGCCAAGACCCGCGTGCTCATCACCTCGGGCGACGGGGACGAGACGTGGGGGACGGTGGGCGTCGCCGACAACATCATCGAGGCCTCCTGGCAGGCCCTCGTGGATTCGATCGAATACAAGCTCCGGCGCGACGAGCGAAAGGGCAAGCGATAGGCTCCATCCCCGCCAAGCTGATCGAGGACACGGCCCGCGAGCTGATGGCCCGCGCGGCCATCGACATCCCGGCCGACTACCGCGAAGGCGTCCGCTTGGCCCGCGACCGCGAGCAGCAGCGCCTCGCCCGCTTCGTCCTCGACCAGATGCTCGAGAACTGGGACATCGCCACCGCCGAGCGTCGGCCGATGTGCGCCGACACGGGGCTGCCGCGCTACTACGTCAAGCTGGGCAACGAGGCCGTGGTGGAAGGGGGCCTCGTGGCGCTCGAGCGCGCGCTCCGGCGCGCCACCGCCGATGCCACCGCCTCCGTCCCCCTGCGTCCGAATCGCGTGCACCCGTTGACGCGCGAGGACCACAACAACAACGTGGGCTATCACGCCCCCGAGGTGACGTATTCCGTGGAGCCCGGCGGCGACTGGCTGGACGTGACCACCGTGCACAAGGGCGGCCTCTTCGGCACGGACTGGCGCATGCTTTTCCCCGGCGACGGCATCCCGGGGATCAAGCGCTTCTTCGTCGACACCCTCATCGAGTCGGGCAAGCGCGGCCTCGCCTGCCAGCCCGCCATCGTGGGCGTGGGCATCGGCGGCGCCAAGGACACGTGCATGAGGCTCGGCAAGGAGGCGGCCTGCCTGCGCACCGTGGGCAGCCGTAACCCCGATCCGTCGGCCGCGTCCCTCGAGGATGAGCTGACGGCGCTGGGCAATCACATCGGGCTCGGCGCCATGGGCTTCGCGGGCACCTCGATGGTGGTCGCCACCCATGTCGAGCTGGCCCACACGCACACGGGGGGCATGCCCGTGGGCATCCACCAGTTCTGCCTGTCATCGCGGCGCGCCACGGCGAGGCTCTTCCCGAGCGGCACCGTGGAATTCCGCGTCGACCCGGAGTGGTTCACGGACTACTACCGGCGGCAGGGCATCGAGTGAAGGCGATCGAGCGCCTCGACGAGGTCCAGATGGACGAGGTGCACCTGACCACGCCGGTGTCGCCGGAGGCCATTCGCTCGCTCAAGCTCGGCGACGTCGTCTATCTCTCGGGGGTGCTCTACACGGGGCGTGAGGGGGTGTATCGCCAGGTGGTGGACAAGGGCGTGGCGCTGCCCGACTCCGTGCGCGCGCTCACCAACGTCAATTTCCACTGCTCGCCCGCGGCCTCGGTGCGCCCGGACGGCTCGTATTCGGTCGAGGCGGTCACGGCCACGGCTTCCTTCCGCTTCGGCAAGTCCATGACCACGTGGTTCGAGCGCTCCGGCGCCAAGGTCATCGTGGGCAAGGCCGGGCTGACCGAGCTGGCCTATCGCGAGTGGTTCGTGCCTCACGGCGCCGTCTATCTCACCACGGTGGGCTACGGGCTGGGCGCCATGTACGGCCGGACCATCAAGCGCGTGCTCGACGTCCACTGGCTCAAGGAGCTCGGTATCGCCCAGGCCCTCTGGGTGCTGGAGGTTGAGAGGATCGGGCCATTCCTCGTCGAGGGCGACGCCGCGGGCCGGAGCCTCTTCGCCCTCGCCAATCGCGAGGTCAATCTCCGCATCGACGAGGTCTACAAGACGCTCCCCCCGCCCGCCCTCTCCCGCTTCGGCGAAGTGCTTTCGAGGAAGGACGAGGTCGTCTAGCCCGCGAAGCGGCAATCGAGCTTCAGCGCCTCGGCCAGCCGACGCTCGTACTCGCGCCGGGGGATCTCGACGGCGCCGAGGCTGGCGAGGTGGGGCGTGACGTACTGGACGTCGAGCAGGGTGAAGCGTCGGTCGCCGAGACGCGACACCAATCCCGCGAGGGCCACCTTCGAAGCATCGGTCTCTCGGTGGAACATGCTCTCCGCCATGAAGGCGCCGCCCAGCGCCACCCCGTAGCACCCGCCGACGAGCCGCCCCTCACGCCAGGCCTCCACGCTGTGGGCCTTGCCTGCTCGGTGCAGCGCCGCGTAGACCTCGATGAACTCCTCGGAGATCCACGTGCCTTCCGGCCGATCGCCGCACGCGCGCATCACCCCCTCGAAGTCGGTGTCGATCCCGATCTCGAAGCTGCCGAGACGGAGTCGGCGCTTGAGGGAGCGCGAGACGTGGAAGCCGTCGAGGGGAATGATGGCCCGCGGATCGGGCCTGAACCAGAGCACCTCGCCCGAGCCCTCGTCGGCCATGGGGAAGACGCCGTGGCGATAGGCCGCCTCCACCCCGGCGGGCGTCAGCTCGAGCCGGAGGGCCGGCCGAGGAATCAGGGGGGCTCCCTCCCGCTAGCCGAAGGACCGCGGCGGGATGCGCTTGTAGAAGAGCAGCTCCCGCACGCCCTGCGGCAGGTTGTCGACGTGGCCGCTGGGCTGGAAGCCGAGGGCCGTGTGCATCCGGATCGAGGCGGCGTTGGTCTCCTCCGTCGAGGAGAACACGCGCGGGCTCGGTGACACGGCCTCCACCGACTTGTAGAACTCGCGCGCGATGCCCTTGCGGCGGAAGTCCTCGCGCACCACGACCAGGCTGACGAAGGTGCACTGGAACCAGTCCGTGCGATAAGCCAGGAAGCCCACGATCTCCTTGTTGGCCTCGGCCACGATGAGGTGGTGGCGCTCCAGGTGGGACTTGATGAAGGGGCCGGCGCGCTCCTCGCCCGTGACGGTGGCGGCGAGCTCGGCGCAGCCGGCGGCGTCGGTCGTCCGGGGCAGGCGGATCTCGATCATGTCGGTCCCAGCTGAAAATACACCGCCGGGTTCCCGGCGGCAACGGAAGCTCAGCCGGAGGCGAGCTTCGGCATGATCTCGTCGGCGAACTGACGCATGGTTCGCTCGACCTCGTGCCGCGGCAGCATGGATCCCTGGTCGAACCAGCAGATGATCTGCGAGAGCCCGAAGTCCTCGCGGGCCGCCTGCAGCCGCTCGATGACTTCGGAGGCGTCGCCGAAGACGCCCTGGTCCCGGCAGAACTTCTCGTAAGGCAGGTTGGCCAGCGTCTCCCGGATCATTTTGAGGCGCGGCAGGTGATCGGTGTAGGAGTCGGGCAGCTGCGAGAAGATCACCTCGAGATTCTGGTAGTACTTGAGCACACCCGCCCGCATGGCCTCCCGCGCGGCGCGGCCCGTGGCGCCCACGTGCACGGGGAGCATCAGGGCCATCTGGTCGCTCTTCCATGAGTGACCGGCCCCCGCGAGATGCTCGCGATAGAGCGTCATGTACTCGCGAAGCTGGGGCAGGGGCGTGGTCGTGGTACCCGAGTAGATGGGGAGTCCGAGGTCGCCGATGTGGGCGAAGCTTTCCGCCGTGTGGACGGCGACGCGGATGGGCGGATGCGGCTGTTGCACGGGCCGCGGCACCACCGCGAGGTCCTCCACCTGGTAGAACTCGCCGCGATAGCTGAAGCGCTCCTGGGTCCAGGCGAGGCGGATGATCTCGAGCGCCTCGTCGAAGCGGGCGCGGTTCTCCGCCACCGGCACCCGGAATCCGTGGAACTGGCTCGGGATCGAGCCCCGGCCCACTCCGAACTCCAGCCGGCCGCCGGAGAGGACGTCGGCCGTCGCCGCCTGCTCCGCGCAGGCGAGCGGATGATGGAGGGGCAGGAGAGTGACGGCGGTTCCCACGCGGATGCGCCGGGTGCGCTGGGCGATCACGGGCACGGCCATGAGCGGGCTCGAGAGGAGGGAAAACGCGCCGCCGAAGTGCAGCTCGGCCAGCCACGCCACGTCGAAGCCCAGCGAGTCGGCGAGCGCGATGCGGTCGAGCATCTCGGCGAAGCGCTCCCCGTGCGACTGGCCGGGCGCCTCCGGGGTCTGGAAGAAAAGACCGAATTTCATAGGGCCACGTCACGCAAGGATGACCTGCCCGAACGTTGCCGCGGAAGAGGCCTCGCCACTCTCGTCATGGTGCGGTAGGATAGCACGCGACCGTGGTCGGCTATATCGCGAGGATAGTTCCCGAACAAATTACGGAAAGGCGAGACCAACACACATGCGCTACGAGGCACCAGGATCCTTGGAGGGAGCAGTCGCCCTGCTCGCGGGAGCGACAGGGGATGCACGGGTCTTGGCCGGAGGCACCGACCTCCTGGTCCAGATGCGGGCGGACGTCGTCGATCCGGAGCTGATCGTCGACATCAAGAAGATTCCCCAGACGCGCGCCATCACTGAGGAGAAGGGGGGCTGGCGCATCGGAGCGGCGGTGACGGGGGCCGAGCTCAAGGAGCACGCGCGGCTCAAGAAGGCGTGGCCGGGCGTGGTCGAGGCGGCGAATCTCATCGGCTCGACGCAGGTGCAGGGGCGCGCCACTCTTGGGGGCAACCTGTGCAACGGCTCGCCGGCGGCCGACAGCGTCCCGGCCCTCATCGCGGCCGGCGCCGTGGCCACCCTGGCCGGCCCGCAGGGCGCGCGCGATCTTCCCGTCGAGGACGTGATGCTCGGGCCCCGCAAGCTCGCGCTCCGGAAAGGGGAGTTCCTCGTCTCCTTCTTGCTGCCGCCGCGCCCGAAGGGCTCGAGCGACGCCTACCTGCGCTTCATCCCGAGGACGGAAATGGATATCGCGGTCGTGGGCGCGGGGGTAAGCTTGACCGTCGACGGCGCCGGCACCATCACGGCGGCCCGCGTCGGACTGGGCGCGGTGGCCGCGCGGGTGTTGCTGGTGGCGGAGGCGGCACAGGCAATCATCGGGAGCCGGCTCGACGAGGCCGCCCAGGAGCGGCTCTCGGCGGCGGCCCGGGCCGCCTGCCGACCGATCGACGACAAGCGTGGGACCACCGAATTCCGCATCGACGTCGCCGGCGTGCTCACACGCCGGGCGGCCCTGATCGCGCTGGACCGAGCGAGGACAAGCTGATGGCCAAGCATCACATCGAGGCAATGGTGAACGGGGACGCGGTCGAGTTCCTGTGCGAGACGGAGGAGACACTGCTCGACGTGCTCCGCGACACCCTCCACCTGACGGGCAGCAAGGAAGGCTGCGCCTCCGGGGACTGCGGGGCCTGCAGCGTCATGCTCAACGGGCGCCTGGTCTGCTCCTGTCTCGTGCTGGGTTGCGAGGTAGGTGGGCAGAAGATCGAGACCATCGAGGGCATGGCCACCGGCGAGACGCTCCACCCGCTGCAACAGCAATTCTTGAAGAGCGCCGCGCTCCAGTGCGGCATCTGCACCCCAGGGTTCCTCGTGGCCTCCAAGGCCCTCCTCGAGAGGATGCCCAACCCGACGGAGACCGAGGTCCGCTACTGGCTCGCCGGCAACCTGTGCCGGTGCACGGGGTACGACAAGATCGTGAGCGCGGTGATGGACACCGCCGCGACGATGAGAAAGGGATAGACCCATGGCCGAGACGATGACCAACGGAAGCTCGCAGACGTACGTGGGCACGCGCACCATCCGACCGGACGGCGCGGACAAGGTGACGGGGCGCGCCCGCTTCGGGGCCGACTTCAACCTGCCCGGCCAGCTCATCGGCCGTGTGCTGCGCAGCCCGCACCCGCACGCGCGCATCGTGTCCATCGACACCTCCAAGGCGGAGGCGCTGCCCGGGGTCAAGGCCGTGATCACCCGCGCGGACTTCGCCGACCAGTCCTCGGAGTTCATACCGGCGGGCGAGATGATGATGAACTACAAGGATGTGGTCCGGAACGTCATGGCCCGTGAGAAGGCGCTGTACGAAGGCCACGCCGTGGCCGCGGTCGCCGCCACCAGTGCCGCCATTGCCCGTCGCGCCCTCAAGCTCATCGAGGTGAAGTACGAGGTGCTCCCCCACGTGATCGACGTGGTCGAAGCGATGCAGCCAAACGCCCCGCTCCTGCACGACGATCTCTTCACCGTCGGCGTCGAGCCCAAGCCCGAGAAGCCCTCGAACATCGCCAAGCGCGTCGAGATCAAGCAGGGTGACGTCGAGGCCGGCTTCAAGAAGGCCGGCCTCGTCATCGAGCGCGAGTTCAAGACGGCGCCCGTGCATCAGGGCTACATCGAGCCCCACGCCGCCCTGGCCAGCGTCTCCGAGGACGGCTCCACCGAGCTGTGGTGCACCACGCAGGGCCACTTCATCGTGCGCGCCCACTGCGCCCGGCTCCTCGGTCTCGACATCGGCAAGGTCCGCGTCACCGCCTCCGAGATCGGCGGCGGCTTCGGCGGCAAGACGGTGGTCTATCTCGAGCCACTGGCCATCGCGCTCTCGAAGAAGGCCAAGCGGCCGGTGAAGATGGTCATGTCGCGCGAGGAGGTGTTCAAGGCCTCCGGCCCCACCTCCGGCGCCACCGTGCGCGTCAAGCTGGGCGCCACCAAGGACGGCAAGTTCGTGGCCGCCTTCGCCGAGCTGAAATACCAGGCGGGCGCCTTCCAGGGCTCGCCCGTGCAGCCCGGGGTCATGTGCGCGTTCGCTCCCTACGACATCGAGCACGTACACGTCATCGGCTACGACGTGGTGTCGAACCGCCCGAAGGTGGCGGCGTACCGTGCGCCCGGGGCGCCGATCTCCGAGTACGCGGTGGAGAGCGTGGTGGACGAGATCGCCAAGAAGCTCGAGATCGACCCCATCGACCTGCGCATGCAGAACGCGGCGCATGAGGGCACGAAGGCGGCCTACGGTCCGAAGTTCGGGCCCGTCGGGCTCGAAGAGACGCTGAACGCGATCAAGAAGACCGAGCACTGGAACGCCCCGCTCCGGAAGTGGCAGGGCCGCGGCGTGGCCTCGGGCTTCTGGTTCAACATCGGGGGGGAGACCTGCGCGTCGCTCACGGTGAACGAGGACGGCACGATCTCGCTGATGGCGGGCACGCCGGACATCGGCGGCCTGCGCGCCTCGCTGGCCGCGGTGGCCGCGGACGAGCTGGGCGTCCCCTACGACAAGGTGCGGCCAATCATCGGCGACACCGGCTCCGTCGGCTTCAACTTCCTCACGGGCGGGAGCCGCTCGGCCTTCTCGGGCTCCATGGCCATCGTGGAGGCGGCCAAGCAGATCAAGGCCGAGCTGTGCGCCCGGGCCTGCAAGCTCTGGGAGGCCACGCCGGACCAGGTCGAGTTCTCGGGCGGCTCCGTGAGGCCGCTCGGCGCCCTCGCCGAGAAGGTCAAGCCGATGTCCGTCGCGGACTTCGCCAAGGTGGCGGGCAAGACCGGCGGCCCCATCGGCGGCGTGGGCCGGATCAACGCGCAGGGCGCGGGGCCGAGCTTCGGCACGCATCTGGTCGATCTCGAGGTCGACCCCGAGACCGGACGGGTGACCGTCCTGCGTTACACGGTCGCCCAGGATGCCGGCCGCGCCCTCCATCCCGCGTACGTCGAGGGACAGTTCCAGGGCGGCGCCGTCCAGGGCATCGGCTGGGCGCTGAACGAGGAGTACATCTACGGCGATGACGGCAAGCTGCAGAACGCGGGCTTCCTCGACTACCGCATGCCCGTGGCCTCCGACGTGCCGATGATCGACGCGATCCTGGTCGAGGTGGCGAACCCGAAGCACCCCTACGGCGTGCGGGGCGTCGGGGAGACGCCGATCGTGCCGCCCCTGGGGGCGATCGCCAATGCCATGGAGAGCGCCACGGGCATCCGCTTCACCGAGCTGCCGATGTCGCCGCCCAAGGTGCTCAAGGCGCTCAAGGACAAAGGGCTCAGCCGGGCCTGAGTCACGGCATGGCGCGGGTGGTGCTGGTCGGCAACCTCGCGCAGCTCACGGGGGGCGTCGCCGAGTTCGATCTCTCGGCGACGTCCGTGAAGCAGCTCTTCCAGCAGCTCGGCGAGCTCCACCCGGCGCTGGCGCGCCATCTGGAAGACGGCATCGCCGTGGCCATCGACGGCCAGATCTTTCAGGACGCCTTGCTCGAGCCGATCGGCCCCGACAGCGAGGTGTTCCTGCTTCCCCAGATCGCCGGGGGATCGACGTCCACCTGATTCACACGCGCTGCGGTATCGAAGGCGTGCGGGGCGCCACTCGTGTCTGCCACATGCTGGCGCGCCACCTCATCCCGATGAGAAGGGTGAAGACGAGGCCGATCCCGCAGCAGACGCTGATGGTCAACGGATAGCCGATGCGCTCGATGAGGGCGCCGGAGGCCATCAGGCCCAGCGGCATCCCGTAGACGGCGAGCTGCCGCACCCCCATCACCCGCCCGCGAAAGCGCTCGCCGGCCATGGCGAGGAGGGTGGCGGACATCGAGATCATCGCCACGTTCTGGAAGAAGCCCGCCGCGAAGAGCAGGAGCAGCCCCGCGCCCAGGCTGTGGACGTGTCCGAAGCCGAGGAGGAGGGCATACCAGATCGCGGTGTGAACGAGCGTGGAGCGCTCCGGGCGGCGCGTGCCTCCCGTCACCACCATGGTGATGGAGGCGAGGAGGCCGCCGAAGGAAAAGCTGGCCACGAGCCAGCCCAGGCCCGTGGCGTCGGCGAGGAAGACGCGCAGGGCCACGTAGGGGAGGAGGCCGCTCGACACGGGGTAGGCCGTCAGGTTGATCAGGAAGGCGAGCCACATCGCGGCGATCAGGGCCGGCGTCGTGACGACGTGCACGAGACCGTCCCGGAGATCACGCCAGCGGGAGGCGTGGGGCGCGCCCACGGAGGCCGGCCCCGAGAAGGCGGCGAGCGGCGCTCCCACGGGATCGGGCACGGGCCGCCGCCGCGACACCTCGAAGGTCAGGGCAAGGCTGGCCAGGTAGAAGACGGTGACGAACGCGTAGGTGGGGCCGAGGCCGAGCACGGACGAGAGCCCCGCGCCCGCCAGTGCCCCCACCACGCGCGCGGTGTCCATGATGGCGCGGGACATGCCGAGGGCTCCCATCAAGTGGCCCGGCGGGATCGTCTCGCCGATCAGGGTGTTGCGCATCACGAGGTCATTGGGACGGATGACGCCGGCGAGAGTGGCCAGGGCGAACACCCAGGCGGTCGTCAGCAGCCCGGTCAAGGCGAGAAGCGTCATGAGGGCGGCGAGGAGCGCGTACGTCGCGCGCATCGCGCAGAGCATGACCCGGCCGCCCAGCCGGTCGCCCAGCACCCCGAACATGGGAGAGGCGAGCGTGCCGAAGAACTGGAGGGAGGCGAAGAGGGTGAGGAGGAGCACGGAGCCGGTGTGAACCATCACGTACCAGCCCAGGATGATCGTCTCCATCTCGAACGCCCAGGACGTGAGGAGATCGGCGGGCAACTGGAAGCGGAAGCTGCGGACACGGAACACGGCGAGGATCAACGGATGTCGGGTCTCCTCGTTGAGATGCCGACCGCACTCGATGCGACGTGGCTAGACTAACACGGTCCGGGGAAACGCCCTCAACGCTTCTCGGCCGGCGTGGCCGTCGCCGGGCCCATTCCCCAGACCTGGATGATGGTCTCCTCGCCCTTGGCGCCGTCGAAGTGCACCTTGCCGCCGTAGTGGATGACGTAGCTGCCTGCGGGCGCGGGCACCGTGCCTTCCGGATCGAACTTCTCGCCCGTGCCCATCCACCAGGTGCCGGACAGGACGACGAAGAAGCGGTCGTTCGGGTGGAAGTGCGGCCGGCTCATGTTGCCGGGAAGCCACTTGATGCGGACCACGTACGGGCCCGGCTTGCTCGGATCTCCGAAGAGCACGGCCTGCTCGTTGGTGCCCGCGGCGTTCCGGACCCACTTGATCTCGGCCGGCGTCTTGAAATCCACCGCCGCACGGTCGATGTCCGCCCCGCCGACCTGAGGCGCGGCAAGCAGCGTGATGAGCACGACGAGAGAGAGCAGTCCAGTCCGTCCGGTCATGGCGCCTCCTGATGTGAGTGAGCCTCGAGCCTGGGCGTCGCGCCAGAGCCTAGGCAGGATCCAGCCCCACGATCTCGTTGAAGCGCCCGAGCCCGATGTACAGCGTGGTGTGGGCGACCAGCTCGATGATCTCGGCCTCCGAGAAGTGCCGGCGCAGCTCGGACCAGAGAGCGTCGTCGACCTTGCGATGGTCGACGGCGAGCTTCTCCGCGAACCGGAGGGCGGCCCGCTCGCGCGGGCTCAAGAGATCCGAGGTTTCGTCGTCGATCGCGGCGATCTTCGCGTCCGTCGCTCCCGCATGCCGGGCCCCGGCATAGCGCACGGTGAGTCAGTAGCGGCAGGCGTTGAGGCCGGCGATCTTCAGCCGCACCAGCTCGCGGAGCACGGGATCGATGGTGCCCTCGCGGGCCAAGGTGGCGCGAAAGGACGTGAGGGCCTTGAGCACGCCGGGATTGCGAGCGTAGGTGCGCGGGCCCGCCGAGGTGCCCGTCTGGCGCTCGGCCTCCTCGCAGAGATGCCGGATGTCGTCCTCCACTTCGTGGATTCCCAGGGGCTCCATCCTCGCCATCATCGTCTCCTCGTCGACTGATCGTGGAGTGTCCGTCTGCCGCCGGGCATCATGATGCGCCAGCATGACCGACAACGCCAGGTATGTTACGCTTCGCGCGCCTGCCGGGCGACCGGCTATCCCACAGCGCGAGGTGCGACAGTGCGACCGAACAAGATCAAGCAGATGTGGCGCGACAAGAAGTGCGTGACCATGGGCTGGCTCTCCGTGTCCCATGGGTTCACCGCGGAGGTGATGGCGCGACAGGGCTTCGACGTGCTCTGCGTGGACATGCAGCACGGCACCACGGACATGAGCGACGTCTGGCCGATGCTGCAGGCGATCTCGCAGACCGACACGGTGCCGGTGGTGCGCGTGCCCTGGAACGAGCCGGCGACCATCATGAAGGCGCTGGACCTGGGCGCCTACGGCATCATCGTGCCCCTCATCAACACCGCGGAGGACGCGGCCAAGGCGGTGGCCGCCTGCCGCTATCCGCCCGTGGGCATGCGCTCGTCGGGCCCGGTGCGCGCCGTGCACTATGGCGGCGCCGACTACCTCGCCAAGGCGAATGACGAGATCGTCGTGATGGCCATGATCGAGACCAAGGAAGGGCTCGACAATCTCGACGCCATCTGCGCCACCCCGGGACTGGACGCCGTCTACATCGGCCCCTCCGATCTCTCCTTCGCCCTGGGCATGGCTCCGCGCGGCGACAATCCCGATCCCGTGCACGTGGCCACCTGCGACCGCATCCGTGAAGCCGCCCACAAGCAGGGCATCAAGGCGTGCATGCACTGCGCGAGCGCGGCCTTCGCGGCAGGGGCGGTGAAGCGCGGCTTCGACCTCGTCATGCTCACCTCTGATCTGGCCTCGATGGTGGCGGGCGCTCGCCGCCAGCTCGACGATCTGAAGGCCGCGACCGCGTGACGGCCCGGACCTGAAGATCCGCTGAGCCGCGAAGTCGAAGTCAGGACTCGACAGGCGGCTCGGGCGGCGCCGAGCGGAGCTGCACGCTGATCCGGAGATCGGCGTGGACCACTTTCGGGATGGCGTGCTCCCACGTGCGCTGACAGGTCCCACCCATGACGAGGAGATCGCCGCCGCCGAAGTCGAGCGCACGAGAGCGTCCGCCGCCTTTCGGGCGCAGGAGAAAACGCCGCCGGGCCCCGAG
Source organism: Candidatus Rokuibacteriota bacterium (assembly GCA_003220345.1). Lineage (GTDB taxonomy): Bacteria > Methylomirabilota > Methylomirabilia > Rokubacteriales > CSP1-6 > AR37. Next base: position 12,879 of record QHSC01000130.1, read on the forward strand.
CGCGATGATGGCGACGATCGCGTCCTGGCGAGCCCGGCCCAGACGGTCACCGTGGAAGGCGACGCTGTCGCGGCCGTTGCGGTAGGCGGCGAGCGAGGCCGGGAGAAGAGCCCGGCCGTAGTGAGCGGACAGAGTGGCGGTCATCTCCGTCACCAGGGGATGCCCCGGCCCGTCTTCAGGCAGCGAGGCGACCAGACGCGGCACGTCGACGATCCGGTCGTACATGGGCCGTCGCTGCGACTCCCAGCGCGTCGTCGTCCACAGGATCTCCAGCAATGACTCGTGGCCACGAACCCACTCCGGCAGGTGATCGATCCACGCGCCGGCACCGAGAAGAGTCCGCTCGAGGCCCCGCAGCGCGGGATCGTAGCTCGGCTCCTCGGCGCCGAACAGGCTGGCCTGGCGTATTAAAGAGGATGGCAGAAGGCTCATCACATGTATGGTACCACTGAAGTCCAGCCCAGCGCGGAGCCGTGCCTAGACGTTCATCGCCCCATGCTGCCGGAGGAAGGCCAATCCTTGCCGGGCGTCCTCGATGGAGAGCTCCAGCACCCCCGGGAGGGGAGCGAAGGCAGCATGCGTCGCAACCGAGATCACGCCCATGCCGATGGTGCCCGCGCCGGGGGTGGCGTGCCGGTCGCGATGCGCGCCGCAGGGAAGCTGGCAGTCGTTGAGGTGGAAGGCGACCACGCGCTCGAGCACGCCCTCGTCGGACAGGGCGTCGGCCAGACGCTGGCCCGCCGTGTCTGCCGAGAGATCGAAGCCGGCCGCGTGGAGGTGGCACGTGTCGATGAGAAGGCCGAAGCGGTCGGGCGGCGCGCCGACGTCTCGCACGAGACGCGCCAGCTCCGGGATGGTCTGGCCCATCTCGCTGCCCTCGCAGGAGTTCTCGAGGAGCAGCCGGGGGCCCGCGGGCATGCGCGCGATCAGCTCGCCCAGCTTGCGCGTGGCGAGGGTGAGCGCGGCCTCCGCGCTCGGATGCCCCTTCGTGTAGCCCACGTGGAAGCACACGGCGTCGAGCCCGACCTCCGCCGCCACCTTGAGATCGGCGAGGAGGCTCGAGACGGAGGAGTTGCGGATGCGGCCCTCCGGGCTCGCCAGGTTGATGAGGAGCGAGCCGTGGGCGACGCCCCACACGCGGCGGCCGCGGAGTCCCTCCATGAGCGCGGTGCGATCGGCCGGCTCCGGGACGCCGTAATTGCCGAAGCGCCCGGGGTCGCGCAGCACCGTCTGGTACACGTCCACGCCTTCCTCGCTGAGGAGGGCGGGGATGGTGGCGAGCGGCGGATCGATGGACAGGCCGACGCGCATGCGGGTCAGCGGAAGGCGGGAAGGACGCGCTCGCCGAAGAGCCGGACGGTCTCGGGCTGCCCGCCATCGGTGAAGAGACAGATGAAGTACGTGATGCCCTGGGCGACCTTGCGTCGCAGCGTCTCGATGCAGCGCTCGGGCGTGCCGATGGTCGCGATCTTGTCCACGTCGCCGAAGAACGCGAGGCGCTTGCGCGCGTCTTCGAGGGGGGCCTGGAGCGCGGCGTCCGTGGGCGCGATGACCACGAGGTCCTGGAGCGAGAGCTCGAGATCGGTGAAGTCGCGGCCGACCGTTCGACAATGCTCGCGTAGCACCGTGATCTTGTGGTCGAGCTGCGCGTAGTTGCCCGCCGACGCGTTCCAGATATCGGCCTCCTGAGCGACCAGCCGCAGCATCTTCTTCTCGCCCGCGCCGCCGATCATGATGGGCGGACGTGGAGACTGGAGCGGGCGCGGCCGGCAAATGGCTCCCTTCAACCGGTAGTGTTTTCCGGCGAAGTCGAATTGCTCGCCGGCCCACAGCCGCTTGATGATCTGGATGGCCTCGGCGAGCTGGTCGATCCGCACGCCCGGGCTCGGGAAGTCGAAGCCGTAGGCGTGGTACTCCGGCTCGTGCCAGCCCGCCCCGATGCCGAGCTCGAATCGGCCGCCGCTGATCTGATCCAGGGTGGCGGCCATCTTGGCGAGGAGGGCAGGGGAGCGGAAGGAGTTGCAGAGCACGTTGCCGCCCATCCGCACGCGCTTCGTCATCGTCGCGCATGCGGTCATGGTCGTCCACGACTCCAGGATGTCGCTCGACGGATCGGGGAGGGCGAGGAGGTGGTCGATGAAGTAGATGGAGTCGAAGCCGAGGTCGTCACAGATGCGTGCCGACTCGGCGATGGCCGGCCAGCGGTTGTTGGCCTGGCGGAGCAGCGCCCCGAAGCGGATCCGACGGTCGGGCGACATCACCCGCGCTCAGTACGTCCCGGGACGGATCTGCTTGTAGAGCTCCTTGAGCTTGTCCACGGAGAAGCCGGAGGCCTGGCAGGTCGAGATGATCTTCTTCTCGTCGGCCTCCACCTTGGCGATGGCCGCGGGGATCTGGGGCCCGATCTCCTCGGGGATGGTGACCACGCCGTGCTGGTCGAGATGGACGAGATCGCCCGGCTTGATCCACACGCCCCCGACCTTGACGGGGATACCGAAGTCGACCATGTGGACATTGGCGTGGGAGACGGAGATGTGCGCGGCGGCGAACTGGAACTTGAGCGCGCGGACCTCGTCCAGATCGCGCACGGAGCCGTCGGTGACCACGCCCACGCAGCCGAGGGCGCGGTGGATGTTGGCCTGCACCTCGCCCCACTGGGCGCCCTGGCCGCGCGGCTCGTCGAGGTCGTGGACCACGATGACGCGCGGCGCGGGAATGCTCAGCACGTAGTCCCACCAGCCATAGGTGCTCGCGCGGTGGCCCTCGATGGGGCCCTGCTCGGCGCGGATGATGCAGGTCGCGGCATACCCGACGAGCGGGCCGAGCTCCGGAAAGAGCCCGCGGATCTCCGAGGAGACATTGCCCACTTCCCGGGGGCGGATCTTGAAGGTCTCGATGGCGTTGGCGACGCTGGGGCTGGTGATCTTCTTGAGGTCCTCGATCTGCTGGGCGGTAAGGGCCACGCGCAATCCTCCTTGATGGGGCCTGGGGTTGTCGAGACGACGCCGGCTAGATGGTGCCCTTGCGCTTCTCGATGAGCACCTGCTTGAGATCTTCGATCATGGCTTCGACCTGCTTGAGGTTGGGATTGACCTGGAGCGCGCGCTGGAAGTACACGAGAGCCTGCTCGGGCTGGCCGAGCCGGACATAGATCTGTCCGTAGCCGCTGAGCACGCCCCAGTGCTGGGGGTTACGCTTGACGACCTCGTCGCAGTCCTTCAGCGATTTCTCGTACTCCCCCGTCAAGAAGTAGATGGTGGCTCGCTTGTTCCAGCCCTCCGCGAAGTCGGGCCGCGCCTGGATGATCTTGGTGAAGGTCTCGATGGCGCCCTTGGCGTCGCCGCTGCTCATCTGCTCGACCCCCACCGCGAACAGCGCGTCCACCTTCGCGTCGCCGGAGCGACTCCACACCTGCCAGATGGAGCTTTCCGCGAGGGCCCGCACCACCTCGTCGGGATCGCGCAGGGTCTTCATCATCGCGGGTAGGTCGGCGGACGTGCCGAGCTCGCCGAGCCAGGCCACGGCCTGCCGGCGCGCCTCGAGATCCTTGCCCGCGAGCGCGGCCACGGCTTCGTCGTGGGTCGGGCGCTGTCGGGGCTGCGCGTGGGCCGTCGTCGGGAGGCCGACTATGAAGGCGAGCACGAGGGCGAGCACGAGGGCGAGGGTTTTCACCGGGCGCCCGCGACGAGCTTGAGGAATTCGTCCTCGTCGAGGAGGGCGACGCCCAGGCGCCTGGCGTCGTCGGCCTTGGAGCCGGGGTCTTCGCCCGCCACGACATAGCTGGTCTTCTTGGAGACGGAGCCCGAGACGCGGCCGCCCGCCCGGAGGATCAGATCCTTGGCCTGGTCGCGCGACAGCGTCCTGAGGCCTCCGGTGAGAACCACAGTCTTCCCGGTGAGCGGCCCCGGCTCGTGCGAAACGCCTTGCTCGCTGAGGTCGAGCCCGACCTCGCGCAGGTGGCGGATCGTCTTGCGGTTGCGGTCCATCTGAAAGAAGCCGTGCACGGACTCGGCAATCTTGGGCCCGATGCCGGGAATCTCGCCGAGCTCTTCCTGGCTCGCCTGCTCGAGACGATCCATGTTCCCGAAGCGCGCGGCCAGGAGCTGGGCGGCGCGCTCGCCCACCATCCGGATGCCGAGCCCGTTCAGCACGCGTGAGAGGCCGCGCTGCTTCGAGGCCTGGATGGCGTCGGCGAGGTTCTTCGCGGACTTGGCGGCCAGACGCTCGAGACCGGCGAGCTGCTCGGCGTCCAGCTCGTACAGATCGCCGAAGTCCTTCACGACCTCGCGGTCCACGAGCTGCTCGATGACCGACTCGCCCAGGTGCTCGATGTCCATGGCCCGCCGCGAGCCCCAGTGGAAGAGCCGCTCCTTGAGCTGGGCGGGGCAGGCGACGTTGGTGCAGCGCCAGATCGCTTCCCCTTCTGGGCGCTCGGCGGGCGCGCCACAGGCGGGACAGTGTGTCGGCATCCGGAAGGAGACCGCACCGGGCGGGCGCTTGCTGGTGATCACCTGGACGAGATAGGGAATGACATCGCCTGCCCGCTCGATGAGCACGGTGTCGCCGACCCGCACGTCCTTGCGGTGGATCTCGTCTTCGTTGTGCAGGCTGACATTGCTCACGGTCACACCCGACAGCTCCACGGGCTCGAGCTCGGCGGCTGGAGTGAGGGCGCCCGTCTTGCCGACATTGATGATAATCGCCTTGACGGTGGTCGTCGCCTGGCGCGCCGCGAACTTGAAAGCGATGGCCCAGCGCGGATGATGGGCGGTGGCGCCGAGGCGACGCTGCTGCTCGAGGTCGTTGACCTTGACCACGGCGCCGTCGGCCTCGTAGTCGAGCTGGTCTCGCTCGGCCTCGAGGCGCTGGCCATAGGCGACGACCGCCTCGATATCCGGGTAGCGCTCCGAGCGCGGATTGACGGGGAAGCCGCTCTTCTCGAGCGCGTGGAGCCGCTCCCAGTGGGTGTCGAAGAGAGGCGGCTCGAGAATGCTCACGTGGTAGAGGAAGATCTCCAGGGGCCGGGTGGCCGTGATGGCGGGGTCTTTCTGCCTCACCGCGCCCGCGGCGGCGTTGCGCGGATTCGCGAAGGTCGCCTCGCCCGCCTCTTCCAGGCGGGCGTTGAGCTTGGCGAAGGCCCCGCGGGGCATGTAGACCTCGCCGCGGACCTCGAAGCGCTTGGCGTTCTCGAGGGGGCCGCGGAGCGTGGCCGGGATGGTCTTGATGGTGCGCAGGTTCTGGGTCACGTCTTCGCCGATGCGCCCGTCCCCCCGCGTGGCGCCGCGGACGAACCGTCCCCGCTCGTACAGGAGGGCCACCCCGAGGCCGTCGATCTTCGGCTCGCAGACGAAGTCCAGCTTGGCCTGGGGAGCCGCCCGACGGAGGCGCGCCTCGAACTCGCGAAGATCGTCGGGCGACATCGCGTTGTCGAGAGAGAGCATGGCGGTCAGATGCTCGACGGGCGCGAACGCCTCCTGGCGGCGACCGCTCGGGCTCTGGGTGGGGCTGTCCGCCGTGATCAGCTCGGGGTGCGCTTCTTCGAGGGCGCGGAGCTCCTTCCACAGCCGATCGTACTCGGCGTCCGTGATCTCGGGACGGTTCTCGGCGTAATAGAGGTAGTTGTGCCGGTGGATCGCCTCGCGGAGGGCCTCGATGCGCTCCGCGGCATCGGCGGGCTTCGTCATGACGGGATTCAGGATAGCACCGGCATCGACTGCGTGCTCGGCCCGTCGGGGCCCGCGTGATGTCGGAGTCTGCTAATCTTGGTGCCCTGTGCGACGCGTGCTCGCTCTTCTCGTCCTCGTCGTGGCCGCCGGCTGTGCGTCGGCCGGCTCCTCGCGCGATGTCCTCCGGGAGATCGTGCTCGAATGCTTGGACCCGGCGGAGCCCCGCTACTGCGCGCGGTGCCGCTGGCCCCAGGCGGGGACGTGCGACCTCGAGTACCCGTGCACGCGCACCACGGAAGTGTGGGCCCAGAACCAGGAGTACGTGGCCATTCGCGACATCAAGATGTGCGGGTGCCCGGCGGGATTCGTCCACGGCCTCGCCATGCCGCGCTATCCCGTCTCCGGCGCGGAGGATTGGCGCCGGCCGGATGGCATCTGGCGCTTCGGCTGGGAGGCGGCCCGCTCCCGCATCCGCGACGAGGAGGAGATCGCGCTCGTGGTCAATCCGCCTGGTCTCCGCACGCAGGATCAGCTCCATATTCACCTGGTGCGGCTCCTTCCGAACGCGCGGCCTCGCGTGGACGCGCTCAAGCCCGCGCGGGCCGACCGGCTCGAGGAGATATGGCTCGTGGCCGGGCGGCACGCGGCCGGGCGCGGGCTCAATGCCTACGGCGTGATCGTGATTCTGGCCCGCGACGGCGGCTGGCTCGTGGCCACAGACGCCAAGAGCCCGGAGTCCGAGTACACGGCGGGGCGCTGCGGGAGCTGATCGGACTACTTCGCGCGTGTCTTCTGCGTCGCTTCCCGCTGTGCTTCCTGGATGAGGAGGTTGGCGCGATCGCGGTCCTCGCCGGGAGGCGCCAGGGCCACGAAGCGCTGCCAGGCCTTGATGGCCCCCGCATAGTCACGCTTGACCTCGTAGAGGACCTGGCCCCGGTAGAGGAGCGCCGGGGCGTAGTCAGGGTTTATCTTGAGCGCCTTGTCGAAGGTCTCGAGCGCGGCATCCGCATGCCCGCCCATGGCCACGATGAGCGCGAGATGGGTCATGGCGTCGACGTTGCGCCCGTCGCGCTTCAGCACGGCCTGGTACGCGGCGATCGCTTCCTGGTACCGCCCTTCCATCAAGCTCTGCCGCGCCGCGCTCAGCATCCCCGCCAGCATCTCGGGCGGGATGGCTTTCATCGGAGCGCCAGACTTGCCCTCGAGGAGTGGCCCGGGATCCGGGCTCACGAGCACGGGCAGGCGGCTCTCGGGCGGAATCATGGTCTCCGCCGGCGTGGTGTAGCGGCTGACTCCCACGCCGAGCCCGATGCCCAGGGCGAGCATGGCCAGCCCGGCCACGGTGAGCGTGGCCGGGCGCCGCGTCCATGGGGCTGGCCCGACGGATTCGGGCGCGGGCGCAGCTGGAGGCGGCGCGATCGGCGGTCCGATGGCGTCGAGCCGGGCGATGACCTCGGCTGCGCGGCCTTCGTATCGGTCGCGCAGCGAATGGTAGTCGTCCTCGGAGAGCGAGCCCGTCTCGTGGTCGAAGTCGAGCTCGGTGAGGGCCTGATAGATGGAGGCCTTCTCCTCCTCGAGCTCCAGCCTGTCGTCGAAGCGCGGTGAAGCGCCGGCGAGCCGTCCGCGGCCGCGCGCGAGCGGCCAGAGGACGATCACGAGCGCGGGCAGACCGATGGCGAGGATGGCGATCCACTGCGCAGCCGTCACGGGCGCGGCCCCCCGGACATCTCGCGTCTGATGCGCTCCCGCATCGCGGGGTCTACCGGTGTGGACGGGGCGGCCGTGGGCCTCCGGCTCCAGCGCCTGAGGACGACCGCCACGAGGACGAGTCCGGCCCCGAGCGCGGCGAACGGTACCACCCACACGAGGAGGTTGAAGCCCTCCTTCGGGGGCGAGAGCAGGATCCACTGGCCGTACTTCTGGACGAAGTACGCGCGCACCTGCTCCGGGCTCTCGCCGGCCGCGAGACGCTCGCGGATGATCTGCCGCATCTGGTTGGCCGTCTCCGAGGGCGAATCGGCCACCGAGAGGTTCTGGCACACCACGCAGCGGAGCTGAGCAGCCACGTCGTGGACGACGCGCTCGTCAACCGGCGCGGCCGCCCCCGCGATTCCGGTGAGCGCCGCGGAGACGGCGAGAACGGTCAGGATTTTCGAGACGAGACGCTGCCGAGGAGCCGCCGGCGTGGCAATTCGAGCTGAATGGCGAAGTCGTGAGGCGAGAGCTGAGTAGAACGGCGGCGAGGCGAGGGCTGAATGGATCCGGATCACGAGGGCTCCTCGAGGAGCGACTCCAGTCGCTGGCGCGCGGCCTCGTCGGTGAGGGCGCCCACGTGCTTGAAGCGGACCTGGCCGCGCCGGTCGATGAAGAAGGTCTCCGGCACCCCGTACACTCCATAGTCCACCGCGACATGGCCCTTGGGGTCGGGGGCGTTCGGGAAGGAGTGGCCGAAGCGGGCAAGGAATTTTCTCGCCGGCTCCTCCGTGTCCTGCACGTTGACGCCCACCACCACCACGCCCTTGTCTTTGTACGCCTGCCACGTGCGCTCGAGGGTCGGCGCCTCGTCGTAGCAGGCGGGGATGCACCACGAGGCCCAGAAGTTGAGGACCACGACCTTGCCGCGCAGGTCCTCGAGGGCGAGCGGTGCTCTGTCGAAGGTGGTGAGAGAGAAGGCACCGGCAGGACCGCGGCCGGGATGGCCCAGCGCAGCCAGCGCCGCCTCACGCGGGCTTCCGGTGATCCGGCAGGATGGCGAGAGCCGCTCCCAGCGTCAGCACGAGTCCACCGATCCAGAGCCAGGACACCAGGCGGTTGACCTGGAGCTTGACGGTGGCCTGGGAGCCGTCGCGGGCGAAGTCGCCCAGGACCAGGTAGACGTCCTCGACCCAGCCCAGGCGATAGTCCACGGCGGCGATGGGTGTCTGTTCTTGCGGGTAGAACTTTCGCGCCGGGCGAAGCTCAGCAGAGCTCGAGCGTCCCGCGGTCATGGTGAAGGCGCCCGTGACCTTGAAGTGGTTCGACTCTTCCGCGGCGGAGAGGCCGTCGAAGCGCACGCGATAGCCGGCGAGCTCCACGGACTGGCCCTTCTCCAGCGTGGTCTCCGTCTGCACCGACCAGGCCTGCGATCCCGCCACCCCGAGCGCGATCACCAGGATGCCGAGGTGGACGACGAAGCCGCCGTAGCGCCGGTTCTGCCTGAGCAAGAGCCCCCAGGTGGCGGCGCCCCAGCCGTCCCCGCTCCGCCGGCGGGCGCGGACGGCGCGGACGTAGTCGAGGGTGATGGTGCCCGCGACGAAGACCACGAGGGCCATGGCCGTGAGCACGAGGACATTGCCCACGCCGAAGAGCCGCAAGACGGCCGCCGCCACGATGCCGGCCAGGACCGGCTTGAGGAAGTTGCGCTTGAGGTTCTCGGCGGAAGCGCGCCGCCAGGCGATGAGCGGGCCCACTCCCATGAGAAAGAGCAAAGCCAGGAATATGGGGATGTTCACGAGGTTGAAGAAGGGCGCGCCCACGCTGACCTTGACGCCCCGCGCGGCTTCCGAGAGCAGCGGGAAGACCGTCCCGAAGAAGACGGTGAAGGTGGCGGCGAGGAGAAAGAGGTTGTTCAGGAGAAAGATGGACTCGCGGGAGATGGCTGAGTCGAGCTCGCCCTGCCCTCGCAGATGATCCGTGCGCCACGCGAGGAGGGAAAAGGCGCCGAGGAGGGCGAGGGCCAGGAAAGCGAGGAAGAAGACGCCGATGGAGCCCTGGGTGAAGGAGTGGACGGAGCCGATGATGCCCGAGCGCGTGAGGAATGTCCCGAACAGGGTGAGGCCGAAGGTCAGGATGATCAGGGTCAGGTTCCAGAGCTTGAGCATGCGCCGGCGCTCCTGGATCATCACCGAGTGCAGGAACGCCGTGCCCGTGAGCCAGGGCATGAAGGCCGCGTTCTCCACGGGATCCCAGGCCCAGTAGCCGCCCCAGCCGAGCACGTGGTAGCTCCACCACCCGCCGATGAGGAGGCCGAGGGAGAGGAAGTACCAGGCCACGATCGTCCAGCGCCGCGTGATGGTGATCCACTCGTCCCCGGTGCGCCCCACGATGAGCGCGGCCATGGCGAAGGCGAAGGGGACGCTGAACCCCGTGAAGCCGAGATAGAGCGCCACGGGGTGCGTGATCATCCCGGAATCCTCGAGGAGCGGATTGAGTCCCCGCCCATCGGGGGGGATGGGCGACAGGCGCTGGAAAGGCGGGGCGGGGATGCTCATCACGAGGAGAAAGAAAGCGAGGATGCCCAGCATGACCGAGAGGACCCAGGGATAGAGCTCGGGCTGCCGGCGCCGGTAGCGGACGACCACGATCAGCGTGTAGATCGAGAGCATCCACGCCCAGAGGACGATGGAGCCTTCGAGGGCGCCCCAGAGGGCGGTGATGCGGTAGTAGAAGGGCGTGCCGCGATTCGTGTTCATGGCCACGTAGCGCACGGAGAAGTCGAAGGTCAGGAAGGCGTAGAGCATGAGGGCGATACAAGCGGTGATGAGGATCCAGATGCCGACGGCGGCCCGTTCCCCCGTGCGCAGCCAGTCAGCGCGGCCCGTTCGAACGCCGATCACCCCGGCGATCGCCCCGTAGAGCGCCAGCACGAACCCGACCACTGTTGCCGCGTAACCCAGCTCCGCGATCACTTGCCCTTGTCCTTGCCTCGGAGTGACTTCAAGAGCTCCTTGTAGCCGGGGTCAGCGCCGTCGTGAGGGGCCTTGTACTCCTCCGAGTGCTTGGCCAGGATGAGCGAGGCCTGGAAATATCCCTCGCGCGCCCAGGCGCCCTCGACCACGGCGCCTCGACCCTCGGCGAAGAGATCCGGGGGCGCGCCGCGGTGCTTGACCTGCACCTGGGCCTTGCCGTCCGAGAGCGTGAAGGAGAGGGCGAGGCTCTTGGCGTCCCACGTGAGCGAGCCCGGTAGCACGAGCCCGCCGAGCCGGTAGGTCTTGTTGGCCACGGGCGCGGCCAGGAGCTCGCTCGGCGTCACGAAGTACACCACGGACTGGCTCACGCCCGACCAGATCAGATAGGCGATGGCGGCGACGATGACGAGGCCGCCCGCCACGAACTTCCGCTGCTTGGTCATGGAAGTAGATGTTCTCCGGAAGAGCTCACGACACTCCATGGCCTCTTCGGGCCTTTGGCCCTCATCGGGCCCCGCCGAGGGTCTTCGCCCGGCGGGCGAGCCGACGCCAGTAGGCGCCCAGCGCGATCGCGGCCAGGGCATAGGCCGCGAAGACGTAGCCCCAGTTATCCGGCATGGGAGTCTTCGAGGCGGGCGATCTCGGCGCGCCGCGTGAGGAAGTAGAAGAAGAGCAGCGTGAAGGCGATCCAGTTGACGAGCAGGGTGAGGGCGATGGGCGCGGCGATGGGCGAAGGCTCCGGTCCGAGAATGGTGGACGGCTGGTGGAGGGCGCGCCACCACTTCACGGAAAAATGCACGATGGGGATGTTCGCGGCGCCCAGGATGCCGACCACGGCTGCGTAGCGCGCCCGCCGGTCGGGCTCGTCCACCATCCCGCGCAGCAGCAGGTAGCCGACGTAGACGAGGAACAGCACGGCCGTCGAGGTCAATCGCGCGTCCCACGTCCACCACGTTCCCCAGGTCGGCTTGCCCCAGATGGAGCCGGACACGATGGTGAGGCCCGTGAAGAGGACGCCGGGCTCGGCCGCGGCCACCGCGAGGCGGTCCCAGCCCATCCGGCGCGTGAAGAGATAGCCGAGGCTGCCCACGAAGACGAGCGCGAAGGCGAGGTAGGCCGTGAGCACGGCCGGCACGTGCAGGTACATGATGCGCTGGACATTGCCCTGCACGGCCTCACGCGGCGCGTAGCCGAAGGCGGCGCCGAGCCCCGCGATGAGGGCGAGGGCGGTCAGCCATCCGAGCGCGCGCGTCATGTTGCCTCCTCGGTAGGGGGAGCATACGGGGTCAGGTCTTGCATTGCCACTTTTTCCCGAAAGCGCGTTCCCACTGTTGCATTGCGAGACCTGACCCCATTACGCATCGTTACGCCTCGAGGACGAACTCAAAGGTGAGGAGGCCGACCACGAGATAGACCACGTCGGCGGCGGCCAGGAGCTTGAGCCACTGCGCGGCCTCGGCCAGCGGCTGTCCGGCCAGGACGATCTCCGTCGCGCTCACCGCGCCCAGGAGCACGGGCACCTGGGCGGGCAGGAGAAGGACGGGAAAGAGTAGCTCGCGGGCGCGCACCTGGGCGGTGATGGCGCCGAAGAGCGTGCCGACCGCGGCGAGGCCGAGGGTACCCAGGGCCAGCACCACGACGAGCCGCGGCAGCGCGCCGGTGAGGTCGAGGCCGAAGAAGACCGTGAAGAGCACGAGCAGCGCCGCCTCGACCACGGCCATCACGAGGACGTTGCCGACCAGCTTGCCGAGGTAGATGGCCGACTTGTCGCCGGGGGTGAGGACGAGCCCCTCCCAGCAGTCGTTCTCTCTCTCGACGAGGAACGTGCGCCCGAGCGCGAGCACGCCCGCCAGGATGAAGCCCAGCCAGAGCAGCCCGGGCAGCGCGGTCTCCACGCGCGCGCGCTCCGGCCCGAGGGCGAACTGGAAGATGAAGAGGAGCAGGACGGAGAAGAAGAGCAGGGCGTTGAGGCTTTCCTTGCTGCGTCGCTCGGTCAGCACGTCCTTCCAGACCACGATCCACGCCCGTCGGAGGTAGGCGCTCACGGCGCCGCGCCCGGGCCGAGGGCGAGGTCATCGTAGAGGCGGTGGAGATCTTCGCGGCCGAGCTCGGCGGCGGGGCGGTCGAGAACGATGCGGCCACCCGAGAGAATGGCCACGCGGTCGCCCACGCCCAGGCCGGCGTCGAAGCTGTGGGTGGCCACGACGAAGGCCCCACCGCGGCTCTTGAAGTCCAGGAGGAATTCGGCCAGCCACTTTCGACCCGCGCGGTCGAGTCCGGTGAAGGGCTCGTCCAGGAGGAGAAGACGCGCGCGGCCGAGGAGCACGCGGGCGAGGGCAAGGCGGCGCTTCATGCCGGCGGAAAAAGTGCGGGCCCGCTGCGCGTCCGAGCCGCCGAGCTCGACCGCCTCGAGCGCCGCGCGCAACGTGGCGGCCCCGGCGGCCTGCCCGCCCATCACCGCCCAGAACCGCAAGTTCTCGAGCGCGGTCAGATCCTCGTAGACCCAGGCGCCGTGGCCGACCATGCCGATGGCCGCCCGCGCTGTTTCCGGCTCGCGCGCGGGATCGACTCCCGCGACGAGAAGGGCACCCGAGGTCGGGCGCAGCAGCGTGGCCAGGATGCGGAGGAGCGTCGTCTTAGATCTTGCGGAGACGCTGAGCCTGGATCATGCGGCGGAAGCGGGTCGGCGGGGGCGGGCTCCCGGTCCCGTGCGGATCAGAGCTTCATCGCCTGGAGGCGGGCGATTCGCTCCTCGATGGGCGGGTGAGTGGAGAAGAGCGAGGCGAGGCCGCCCGAGGTCAGCGGGTTCACGATGAAGAGGTGCGCGGTGGCCGGCGAGGCCGGGAGAGGGTTCTGCTGCGAGGCGACTTCGAGCTTCTCGAGTGCATGCGCGAGCCCCGAGGCCTTGCCCACGAGCCGCGCCCCCGACGCGTCGGCTTCGTACTCGCGCGAGCGGGAGATGGCCATCTGGATGAGCAGAGCCGCGAAGGGCGCCAGGATGGCCATGATGAGCACGCCGACCATGCCGAGACCACCTCCGCCTCCCTCTTCGTCGTCCCGGCGGCCTCCGCCGAACATCGCCCCCCACTGCGCCATCTGCCCCAGATAGGTGATGGCCCCCGCCAGCGTGGCCGCGATGGTCATGGTCAGCGTGTCGCGGTTCTTGACGTGGGAGAGCTCGTGGGCGAGCACGCCCTTGAGCTCCTCCTCGCTCATGATGCGCAGGATACCTTCCGTCACCGCCACCGCGGCGTGCGAGGGGTTGCGTCCGGTCGCGAAGGCATTGGGCGAGTCGTCGGAGATCATGTAGATCGGCGGCACGGGGATCTGGGCCCTGGCCGCGAGCTCCCGGACGATGCGGTAGAGGCCGGGCGCCTGCGCCTCCTCGACGGGCTGGGCGCCGTACATGGACAGCACGATCTTGTCGGAGAACCAGTAGCTGCCCACGTTCATGACGAGGGCCAGGATGAAGGCAATGGTCATGCCCTGCTGGCCGCCCAGAGCGCCGCCGACGAGCACGAGCAGGCACGTGAGGACGATCAGGAGGAACCCGGTCTTGATCAGGTTTGCCATTGCAGGGGGCCTCCAGCTCGAATGCTAGCAGCCGGTCGTAAGAGCGTCAAGCAAACGGCCCGGACACGCGGCGCCGACGGGCGGTCGCCCGCGGCTCGAAGCCGACCCAGCGGATGCCGCGCACGCCCGCGAAGCGTCGGGCCATGACCTCGAGCGCGTCGGGATTGTCGTCGATCAAGATGAACCGGCGATCCGTCTCGAGACAGGCCGCCCCCGTCGTCCCGCTGCCCGCGAAGAAGTCGAGCACGACGTCGCCGGGACGAGAGGACGCCTGGACGATGCGCCGCAGGATACCCAGCGGCTTCTGCGTGGGATACCCCGTGCGCTCGCGCCCCTGGGTGGGCACGATGGTGTGCCACCACGTGTCGGTGGGCAGCTTGCCCCGCGCCGCCTTCTCGGGGCCGACCAGCCCCGGGGCCATGTAGGGAATGCGCTCGACGGCCTCGCGGTCGAAGACGTAGCGGGCCGGGTCCTTGACGTAGACCAGGATGTTGTCGTGCTTGGGCGGCCAGCGTCGTGACGGGCGGCCGCCGTAGTCGTAGGCCCAGACGATCTCGTTGAGAAAGCACTCACGCCCGAATATCCGGTCGAGGAGCACCTTGCAGTAGTGCACCTCGCGGTAGTCCAGGTGGACATAGAGCGTGCCATCGTGGGCGAGCACCCGGTGCGCCTCGCGCAGCCGCGGCTCGAGGAAGGCAGGGTAGTCGTGAAAGGCGTCGGGAAAGGCTCGCGAGCCCATCTTGACGGTCTGGTAGCGTTGTCCCTGGAAGCCGACCCGATCCCCCGCGGTGCTGCGCACGGTCTTGATCCGCGTGTGAGACTGGGGCTTGCCCGTGTTGAACGGCGGGTCGATGTAGACGAGGGTGACGGCGCCGTCGGGGACGTGGCGCCGGAGAATGTCGAGGTTTTCGCCGTGGTAAATGGTGTGCACAGCCCGATCAGTATAGGGCGGCGCGCCGCTTCTGGCCGTATGCTGGGAGGGGAGGGGGGCCTTTGAGGTTGACAACCGGGACAGGCCGCCCGTAAACTGACCCGGTTTTACGGAAATTTACAAATTCTGTCAAGGGTTAGCGAGACTCAGCCATGGTGATCAAGGTATCGGAAATTCCCGAGGAAGGTGTACAGATCGAGGGCGTCTCGGCCTTTCCGGAGCCGTTCCAGGACCGATCCTGGCGGCTCGAGGACGTCGACCTGACCGTCTCCAAGGATGGCGACACGGTCTTCGTCGACGGTCGGCTGGACGCGCGCATGCCCCAGGTGTGCTCGCGCTGCCTCGAGCCGTACGAGGCGAAGGTGGAGGCCGATGTTCACACGCGCTTCGTCCCCAGCCCCGGTCGCGGGGAGGAGCGGGAGCTCGGGGCCGACGACCTCGAGAGCGACGTCTACGACCATGACCAGATCGATCTCGGCGCGCTGCTCGAGACCGAGGCTGCCCTCGGGCTGCCCATGAAGCCCCTCTGCCGCGAGGAGTGCAAGGGGCTGTGCCCGTCCTGTGGCGTCAACCGGAACACGGTGGCCTGCGCCTGCGCGCCCGCCACCGGGGATCCACGCTGGGCCGCGCTCAAGACGCTCGCGGATCGACTGCATCGATAACGCGCCCGGCCGGTCCGCCCGGCCCGGCTCCAAGGAGCCATCACGCCATGCCGCTGCCGAAGCGAAGACATTCCAAGACCCGCGGGCGCAAGCGCCGCACCCATTACAAGATGGCTGTGCCCACGCGGTCCATCTGTCCACAATGCCGGGAAGTGAAGATGCCCCACCAGGTCTGCCTGAAGTGCGGCTACTACAAGGGCCGAGAAGTCATCGCGATCGAGGGCGAGTAGCTTCGACGCCAGAGAACCGCGGCCGATGAAGATCGCGGTGGACGCCATGGGCGGCGACTTCGGTCCCGCCGTCGTGGTCGAGGGCGCCGTCGCGGCGGCCCGCGAGTTCGGGCTCGCCTCGGTGCTCGTCGGCGACAAGGCCGCCGTCGAGCGCGAGATCGCGCGTCTCAAGGCGCAGGAGCTGCCCGTGTCCGTCCGCCACGCCAGTCAGGTGGTGGGGATGGCCGAGCCGGCGTCCCACGCTCTCCGCCGCAAGCGCGACTCGTCGCTCCGCGTGGCCGCCGAGCTCTGCAAGTCCGGGGAGTGCGATGCCCTGGTATCGGCGGGCAATACCGGGGCGGCCATGGCCATCGGGATGTTCGTGCTCGGCGTCCTCCCCGGCGTGGACCGCCCCGCCATCGCCGCCGCGCTGCCGAGCCTCGCGGGCTATACCATCCTGATCGACGCCGGGGCCAACGTCGATCCCAAGCCTCGCCATCTTTTCCAGTTCGCCATCATGGGGCACGTGTACTCGCGCGACATCGTCGGCAAGGACAACCCGCGGGTGGGGCTGCTCTCCGTGGGCGAGGAAGAGGGCAAGGGCAACGATCTGACCCGTGAGGCGTTCGACGAGCTGCGCACGTCCTCCCTCAACTTCATCGGGAACATCGAGGGGCGCGACATCTACAACGGCCGCTGCGACGTTGTGGTCACCGACGGCTTCACGGGAAACGTCTGCCTCAAGGTCTCCGAGAGCCTGGCCGAGATGCTCACGGCCATGATCCGCGAGGAGCTGGGGCGCAACGTCTTCTCCCTGGCCGGGGCCGCCCTCTCCCGGCGGGCCTTCGATCGGATGAAGCGCCGCGTGGACTACACGGAGATGGGCGGGGCGCCGCTTCTCGGCATCAACGGCGCCTCCATCATCTGTCACGGCGCCTCCCCGGTGAAGGCGATCAAGAACGCGGTGCGCGTGGCGGCGGAGTGGGTCAAGAACGGCGTGAACGAGCACATCAAGACCGCCCTCGAGGCCGAGGTGGAGCTGGCCGAAGGACGGGAAGGAGGTCGTGAATGACCCGAGCGCGGATCATCGGTGTCGGCGCGTATGCGCCGAAGCGCATCCTGACCAACGAGGAGCTCGAGCGGATGGTGGAGACGTCGGACGAGTGGATCGTCCAGCGCACCGGTATCCGCGAGCGCCGCATCGCGGACGAGAGCGAGGCGACCTCCGACCTTGCCCTCAAGGCCGCCCAGCAGGCCCTCGAGCGCGCCGGGGTGGAGCCGGGGGAGATCGATCTCATCGTGGTCGGCACCACCACGGGCGACATGGCCTTCCCCACCACCGCGAACATCGTGCAGCACCAGCTCGGCTGCCGCAATGCGGGCTCCATGGACCTCTACGCCGCCTGCTCGGGCTCGATCTACAGCCTCTCCGTCGGATCGCAGTACATCGAGAGCGGCAAGTATCGGACCGTGCTCTGCATCGGGGCCGAATGTCTCTCGCGCATCGTGGACTACACGGATCGCGGCACGTGCATCCTGCTCGCCGACGCGGCGGGGGCGGCCGTGCTGCGCGCCTCCGACGGAGAGGCGGGCATCCTCGACACCGACCTCTACTCCGACGGGCGCTACGGCGAGCTGCTCATCCAGCCCGCGGGCGGCTCCCGGTACCCCGCCACCCACGAGACCGTGGACAAGCGGATGCACTTTTGCCGCATGAAGGGGAACGAGGTCTTCAAGGTGGCGGTGCGGATGTTCGGCGACTGCGCGGAGCGTATCCTGTCGCGAAACGGCATCACGGCCGACGATCTCGCCCTCTTCATCCCGCACCAGGCCAACCTACGCATCATCGAAGCGGCCGTGAAGCGGCTCAAGGTGTCCATGGATCGGGTGATCGTCAACGTGGACCGCTACGGCAATACGGGCGCGGCCTCCGTCTACGTGGCGCTCGAGGAAGCCCTGGCCCTGGGCCGGATCAAGCCCGGCGACCTGGTCTTGATGGCGGCCTTCGGAGGCGGCTTCACGTGGGGCGCCGCCCTGCTGCGCTGGTAGGCTCTGCGTGAAGATCGCCTTTCTCTTTCCCGGGCAGGGCTCGCAGGCCGTGGGCATGGGGCGGGCCCTCGCGGAGTCCTCGGCCGCCGCCGCCGCGGTGTGGAAGAAGGCCGACGAGGCCCTGGGCTTTTCCCTCTCCCGCCTCTGCTTCGAGGGGCCGGCGGACGCCCTCGAGCTCACGGCCAATACGCAGCCGGCCGTCCTCGCGGCCAGCGTGGCCGCGGCCGCCGCCCTCCAGGAGCGCGGCATCCAGCCCGACCTGGCCGCCGGTCACAGCCTGGGCGAGTACTCGGCCCTCGTGGTGACGGGAGCCCTCGGTTTCGTCGATGCCGTGCGGCTCGTCCGCCGGCGCGGCGAGTTCATGCAGGAGGCCGTCCCCGTGGGCACCGGCGCCATGGCGGCGCTCCTCGGCCTCGAGCTGCCCGCGGCCGAGCAGGCCTGCACGGAAGCTGCGCAGGGCGAGGTGGTGAGCGTGGCCAACATGAACTCGCCGGGGCAGATCGTCATTGCGGGGCACAAGAGCGCCGTCGAGCGGGCCGTGAAGGTCGCCGCCGGCCTCGGCGCCAAGAAGAGCATGCTCTTGCCGGTGAGCGCGCCCTTCCACTGCGCCCTCATGAGCCCGGCCGCCGATCGCCTCGCGGCCGAGCTCGAGTCGATGGCCGTCCAGGCGCCCCGGGTGCCGGTCTTTCGCAATGTGGACGCGAAGGCCACCACTCGCGCCGAGGACGTCAAGCCGTTCCTGATCCGCCAGGTCGCCAGTCCCGTGCGATGGACGCAGTGCCTCGAGGCCCTCGCGGGCGCGGGGGCGACCTCATGGTTCGAGGTAGGGCCGGGGCGGGTGCTCACGGGACTCCTCAAGCGCACCGTCGACGGCGCCCGCGGCCACGCCGTGGAGGATACCGAGTCGCTCGAGAAGGCGACGACGGCGCTCGCGGGCGGAGCGGCGGCGTGACCGACGGCAAGGCGCTGGCCGGCCGCTCGGCCATCGTCACCGGCGGCACCCGCGGCATCGGCCTCGCCATCGCCCGTTTGCTGGCGGAGGACGGCGCCTCCGTGGTAGTCTCTGGCCGCGACGCGGCCCGTGTCGACGCGGCGGCCAAGGAAATCGAGACGTTGGGTGGCGCTGCGCTGGGGATCGTGGCGGACCAGTCCAAGCGCGAAGACTGCGAGCGGCTCGTCGAGGCGGCCAAGGAGAGCTTCGGACGCCTCGATGTGCTGATCAACAACGCGGGGATCACGCGAGACCAGCTGCTGGTGCGCATGAAGGATGACGACTGGGACCAGGTGATGGACACGAACCTCCGCGGCGTGTTCCTGATGACGCGGGCGGGCGCGAAAGTCATGATGCGGCAGAAGAGCGGGCGCATCGTCAATATGACCTCGACGGCCGGAGCCATGGGCAATGCGGGCCAGGCCAACTACTCCGCGGCCAAGGCGGGCGTCATCGGTCTCACGAAGTCTACGGCACGCGAGCTCGCGCACTGGAATATCCAGGTCAATGCGGTGGCCCCGGGCCTCATCGAGACCGACATGACGGCGGGGATATCCGAAGAGGCCCGCGAGGGCCTGCTCCGGCAGGTCCCGCTCAAGCGGATGGGCGGGGTGCGCGAGGTGGCGGAGGTGGTACGATTCCTGGCCGGCGACGGGGCCGCGTACGTCACGGGCCAGATCATCCACGTCAACGGGGGCCTGTACATGTAGGGGCGCACCCCGTGGACACGGGATCGGTCGTGTGAGTTCAATACACTCGGGTAGTCGGGAGGTGTACATGGCAAAGCCGGTCGAAGAGCGCGTCAAGGAAATCATCGTCGAGCAGCTCGGGGTCGAGGAGGACGAGGTCAATCCCAACGCGAAGTTCATCGAGGACCTGGGCGCCGACTCGCTGGACACGGTGGAGCTCGTGATGGCCTTCGAGGAGGAGTTCGACCTCGAGATCCCCGACGAGGACGCCGAGAAGATCACGACGGTGGGAGACGCGATCAGCTACATCAAGGAGAACCAGTAGCCGGGAGTCCGGCTTCACCCATGGCCATGGACAAGCGCCGCGTGGTGATGACCGGGGTGGGCGCGGTCACGCCCATCGGGGCCATCACCCGATTCGACACCACCGGCTATGCCACGCGCATTGCCGGCGAGGTCAAAGGGTTCGACCCTCTCAAGTACATCGACAAGAAGGACGACCGCAAGTTCGACCGCTTCCTCAAGTACGCGGTGGCCTGCGCGGCGATGGCCGTGGAGGATGCGGGAATCCAGACGGACCGCGTCGACGCCTCCCGCTTCGGGGTGCTCGTGGGTTCGGGCATCGGGGGCCTCGAGACCCTGCTGGAGAACTTCGAGACGCTCCGGACCAAGGGACCGGACCGCGTGTCGCCCTTCTTCATCCCCATGATCATCATCAACATGGCCTCCGGGGTCATCGCCATGCGATTCGGCGCCAAGGGGCCGAACTCGTCCGTGGTGACGGCCTGCGCCACGGGAAACCACGCCATCGGCGAGGCCATGCGAATCATCGAGCGGGGAGACGCCGACGTGATGATCGCGGGCGGCTCGGAGGCCATCATCGTTCCCCTCACCATCGCGGGCTTCTCGCAGATGAAGGCCATGTCCACGCGCAATGACGAGCCCACGAAGGCGTCCCGGCCCTTCGATGCCGGACGTGACGGGTTCGTGTGCGGTGAGGGCGGCGGGCTCGTGGTGCTGGAGTCCCTCGAGCACGCGCGCCAGCGGGACGCGCGCATCTACGCCGAGATGGTGGGCTACGGCATGACGGGCGACGCCCACCACATGACGGCGCCCGATCCCGAGGGCGACGGCGCCGCGCGGGCCATGGCGGCAGCCCTGCGCGACGGCGGCCTCGAGCCGTCGGCCGTCGGCTACATCAACGCGCACGGGACGTCGACGCCCTACAACGACAAGTTCGAGACCATCGCCATCAAGCGCGTCTTCGGCGAGCACGCGAAGAAGGTGCCGATCTCGTCCACGAAGTCCATGACCGGACACCTGCTGGGCGCCGCCGGCGGCATCGAGGCCATCGCCACCGCCTTTGCCATCCATCACGGCGTCCTCCCCCCGACCATCAACTACGACACGCCCGACCCGGACTGCGACCTCGACTACATCCCGAATCAGGCGCGCAAGCAGGAGGTCGAGGTTGCCCTCACCAACGCGTTCGGGTTCGGGGGGACCAACGCGACGCTGGCTCTGAAGAAGTTCCACCCGTAGTGCCGGCTGAGGCCGACGCCCTCGGCGCCCTGGGCGCGCGCCTGGGCTTCCGCTTCCTCGACGCCGCCCTCCTCGAGCAGGCCCTCACCCACAGCTCTTACGCCAACGAACATCCCGGCGCGTCGGACAATGGCGCGCTGGCCTTTCTCGGCGACGCCGTGCTCGGGCTCGTGGTCGGCGAGCATCTCTGGCGTCTCCACCCCGGCGCCACCGAAGGCACCCTGACCCCGGAGCGCGCCGCTCTCGTCTCGGGCGTCAATCTCGCTCGCTGGGCGGCCGATGTCGGACTCGGGTCCGTCCTGCGCGTGGGCCGGGGCGAGGGACGGACGGGCGGACGCGAGAAGGAGTCGGTGCTCGCCACCGCCTTCGAAGCCGTCCTGGCCGTCATCTACCTCGAGGGCGGCCTCGAGGCGGCCCGCCGGACCGTGGCCGCGCTGGCCGTGTGGTAACGTGAACTCATGCGCTTCTGGCCCTTTCGCGGACGGCCCGCCCCACCGTCCGCCGATTCCTCCGCCTTCGCCATCGCCGAGCTCGCCCCCCAGCTCAGCGGCGTGCTCGCCGTCGAGCAGGTGAGGGCGGAGGGGCACGCCCTCGCCTTCGGCGGCCGGCTCCTCCAGTCGCCCCCGGCGGCCATCACGAGCCTCCAGCCGCGCTTCCGGTCCTTCGGCTATACGCCCTTCCTGCAGGCCAGCGATGGGCTCACGTGGGTGCGCGCCTTGCCCTTCGTCGAGGTCGAGGCGCCCTCGCGCCCGCGCCTGAACATCATCCTCTTCGTGCTCACCGTGCTGTCCACGGTGGTGTCTGGCTCGGGCGCATTCTTCGACTTCAATCCGCTCACCGAGCCTCTGAAGCTCGCGAACGGCTTTCCCTTCGCGTTCACGCTCCTCGGGATCCTCGGTACCCACGAGTTCGGCCACTACTTCACCGCGCGCCACTACGGCGCCTCGGTGAGCCTGCCCTACTTCATCCCGGCGCCGCCGCCCTTTCTCTTCGGCACCCTCGGGGCGATCATCCGGATGCGCTCGCCCGCGCGTGATCGAAATTCGCTGTTCGACATTGCGGCGGCGGGGCCGCTGGCCGGCCTCATCGTGGCCCTGCCCGCCCTCTGGCTGGGCCTCAGCTGGTCGAAGGTCGGTCCCGTTCCTCCAGGGGGCGCCGTCGTCTTCGGCGATTCACTCGCGATGCGATTCATGACGTGGCTCGCCTTCGGTCCTCTCCCGCCGGGGCACGACGTATTCGTCCATCCCGTGGCCCTGGCGGGGTGGGTGGGGCTCTTCGTCACGGCGCTCAATCTCATCCCCGTCGGCCAGCTCGATGGGGGGCGGATCGCCTACGCGCTTTTCGGCGCGCGCCATCGGCAGGTCTCGCTCGCGGCATTTCTCGCGCTGCTGGTGCTCGGCGCGGTCACCGGGTCGGGCAACTGGTTCGTCTGGGCGTTTCTGCTCTTCTTCGTCATGGGCTTCCAGCATCAGCCGCCCCTCGACGACCTCTCTCCTCTCTCGCCCGCTCGCTATGCCGTCGGCATCGGCTGTCTCATCCTGCTCTTCCTGCTCATCCCGCCTGTTCCCATCGCGATACAGTAGCGGCAGCGGGGCCGGCTATTGCCTCCGGCGCTGAACCCCGCTAAGATTCGTCAGCCTCGCGGCCTTCGCCGATCGCGCCAGGCTCATTCCATCCAGAGGAGATTCGTTGGCCGACCAGGCTGATCCCAAAGCTCTCGACTCGCTCATCCGCAAGGGCGAGGTGGACACCGTGCTCACGGTGTTCCCCGACGGCATGGGACGGCTCATGGGCAAGCGCGTGGTCGGCCGGTACTTCCTCGACCACGTGCTGGAGGACGGCGTCCACGCCTGCATCTACCTCTTCACGGTGGACATGGAGATGGAGCCGCTCCCTGGCTTCACGCTCACGTCGTGGGAGCGTGGCTATGGCGACATGAAGATGGTGCCGGATCTGGGGACGTGGCGGCTCCTGCCGTGGCTCCCCAAGACGGCCCTCGTCTTCTGCGACGTGTACACCGAGGAAGGAAAGCCCATCGAGGAGGCGCCGCGCTGGGTGCTCAAGCGGCAGCTCGAGCGGGCAAGCCGGCGCGGCTTCACTGTGAAGACAGCCTCCGAGCTCGAGCTGTATCTCTTCCGCGAGTCCTTCGAAGAGGCGCGCGCGAAGCGCTACCAGGGCCTGACGCCCGTGTCGGGCTATCTCGAGGACTACCACATCCTCCAGACGACCAAGGAAGAGCCTCTCGTGCGTGCCATCCGCAACGGCATGGAGGCGGCGCGGGTGCCCGTGGAGTTCTCCAAGGGCGAGTGGGGCAAGGGGCAGGAGGAGATCAACCTCCGCTACGCCGAGGCGCTCGAGATGGCCGACCGTCACGTGCTCTACAAGCACGGCGCCAAGGAGATCGCCTGGCAACAGGGCGGCTCCATCACCTTCATGGCGAAGTACGACATGGGGGCGGCGGGCTCGTCCTGTCATCTCCATTCCTCGGTGTGGGACAAGGCGGGCCGGCGCAATCTCTTCGCGGGCCGCGGCCGACAGGGCACGCCCCTCTTCCAGCAGTGGCTGGCGGGGCAGATGGCCATGGCGCGCGAGTTCTCGTACTTCTACGCGCCCACCATCAACGCCTACAAGCGCTACCAGGCGGGCTCCTTCGCGCCCACGCGTATCGCGGCGGGCTGGGATAACCGCACCTGCGGCTTCCGCCTCTGCGGCGAGGGCTCGGGCTTCCGGGTGGAGAATCGCATCCCTGGCGCCGACGCCAATCCCTATCTCGCCTTTGCCGCGACGATCGCCGCGGGCCTCCACGGGATCGACAAGAAGCTCAAGCCGCCCAGGCTCTATGACGGCAACGCGTACGAGGACCCGAAGCTGACGCAGGTGCCGAAGACCCTGCGCGAGGCCCTCGACGCGCTCGAGCGGTCCAAGGTCGCTCGCGAGGCCCTGGGCGAGACCGTGGTGAAGCATTACCTTCACCATGGGCGTCTCGAGCAGCAGGCCTTCGACCAGGCCGTCACCGACTGGGAGCTCACGAGACTGTTCGAGCGCATCTGACGGCGCCCCTCACCCTGCCCTCTCCCCAGAGGGGAGAGGGATCCTTTTTGAATCCCTCGCCCCCGGAGGGGGAGAGGGCAGGGTGAGGGGGAGCGAGGATGAGGACGCAACGAATGGGCACAAGGCTGAAAGGCAAGGTGGCGCTGATCACGGGCGCCGGGATGGGGATGGGCCGCGAGGCGGCCGTCCTCTTCGCCGAGGAAGGCGCGCGTGTCGTGGTCTGCGACATCAACAAGCAGGAAGCGGATGGTGGAGGAGGGGGCCCGCCGCTTCGGCGCCCTGCACGTCCTCTACAACAACGCCGGCGTCCTGTGGAAGGACAAGGACCGCTCAGTGCTCGAGACGGACGGCGCGCAGTGGGACCGTGTTGTGGCCATCAATCTCAAGAGCGTGTTCTGGGTGACCAAGCACGGCATCCCGCACCTGCAGAAGGCCGGGGGCGGCTCCATCATCCTGGTGGGCTCGGTGTCGGCCCTGGCCGGATTCACCCGCGCCCAGGACGCGTACACCGCGGCCAAGGGCGCGCTGATCTCCCTGAACAAATCGCTGGCCATCCAGTTCGCGAAAGATCAGATCCGCTCCAACATCATCTACCCCGGCATCGTCGAGACTCCGCTGCAGGCGCCGTACCTCACGCCCGCGCTTCGAGCCGAGTTCAACACGGGCATACCGTTGGGCCGCATCGGCCAGCCCCGAGATATCGCTCACGCCGCCCTCTTCCTGGCGTCGGACGAGTCGTCTTTCATGACGGGCGCCGAGATGGTTATCGACGGCGGCTTCATGGCCCAATAAGGTCCGCGTAAGGTGACGTCGCGCGGCGCGGCTCAGCCGGCGCTCCCCTCGGGGCTCGACCTCGACGCGGGGCTCTCCCGGCTGGGCTACGTCGCCTTCCGCCCCGGCCAGCGCGAGGCCGTCGAGATCCTGCTCGCCCAGGGCCGCCTTCTTCTCGTCGCGCCCACGGGCGGCGGCAAGAGCCTCATCTACCAGCTCCCCGCTCTCCTCCTCGGGGGGACGACCCTGGTCATCTCGCCCCTCATCGCGCTCATGCAGGATCAGGTGGAGGCGCTCAACGCGCGCGGCGTGGCGGCGACCTTCCTCGCGTCCACGGTGGAGAGCGGGCAGATGCGCGCGCGCATGGCCGCGGCCGCCCGCGGCGAGTATCGGCTGCTCTACGTCGCGCCCGAACGGCTGAGCTTCCCGGGCTTCAAGAGCGTGCTCGCGGGTCTCCGCTGCCCGCTCGTGGCCGTGGACGAAGCCCACTGCATCAGCGAGTGGGGGCACGACTTCCGGCCGGAGTACCTAGAGATCGGCGCGCTCCTCGCGGAGCTCTCCGGCGCCCGGGTGCTCGCCTGCACGGCCACCGCCACCCCCGTGGTCCGCGACGAGATCCTGGCGCGTCTCGGGCTGTCCGCCGACACACCGCAGCTCGTCCGGGGCTTTGCGCGGCCGAACCTGTCGCTGCGAGCGATGGAGGTGGAGGGCCGGCGCGAGCGAGATGGGCGCGTGGACGCTGCGCTCGCCGAAGCGCTCGGAGGCCCCGCCGCGGGGAATGGCGCCGCCATCGTCTACGCGCCCACCCGACGCTCCGCCGAGGAGGAAGGCGCTCGGCTCGCGGGGCTCGGCTGGCGCGCGCGCGTGTATCACGCGGGGCTCTCGCCCGGAGAGCGAGACGGAGCCCAGCGCGACTTCCTGGAGGGCCGGGCAGACGTCATCGTGGCCACCAACGCCTTCGGCATGGGCATAGACCGGGCGGACGTGCGCGCTGTCGTTCACCTTGGGCCCCCGAGCTCGCTGGAGGCGTACTACCAGGAGGTCGGGCGCGCCGGGCGTGACGGCGCCCCGGCGCTGGGACTCCTGCTCATCTCGTCGCGCGATCTGCCGCTGCGCCGCGCCCTCATCGAGCGTGGGGGTGACGGCGCCGCGCCCGACCCCGCCGTCGTCGAGCACAAGTGGGGACTCTTCCTCGAGCTGATGCGGTGGGCGGAGGGAGGGAGCTGCCGACACGATGCCATCCTGCGCTACTTCGGCGACGAGGCGGAGACCCTTCACGGATGCGGCCGTTGCGACGTCTGCCGCGCCTTGGTCGATCCCGGCGAGGCCCACGACGCGGATTCGGTCACCCTCATCGTGCGCAAGGCCCTCTCCGGGGTGGCGCGCGTGCACGGACGCTTCGGCCTGCAGACGGTCGTGTCTCTGATCCATGGTGACGCGGACGAGCGGCTCGATCGGAGCGGGCTTGCCTCCACGCAAACCTTCGGCAATCTTCGCGAGCGCTCATCCGAGTGGCTGACGCGCCTTCTCCGCCGCTGCGTCACCGCGGGCTGGGTCGGCTTCACGGGGGCGGAGCGGCCCGTGGTGACCCTTACGGAAGAGGGACGCGCGGTGATGAAGGGCGAGCACCCCGCGCGGCTCCTCCTTCCGGCGACCCGCGATGCCGCGCGAGTGGCCTCCGCACCGCGACCGAAGCGCCGCCCCGCCGCGAGCGACGAGCTCGACAGCGAAGGGCAGGCCCTCTTCGAGGCGCTTCGCGCCTGGCGGCTCGGTGTCTCGCGCGACGAGGCCATGGCACCCTTCATGGTCGCCTCCGACCGGACCCTGCGCGACATCGCGCGGCTGCGCCCGCGGACGCTCGACGAGCTGGCCATGGCCTATGGCATCGGCCGCCACAAGGCGGAGCGCTACGGCCTTGCCGTGCTCCGCGTGGTCAGCGAGGCGGCCCGAGCATGAGCGTCAAGCTCGCAGCCACGGGAGGCTGACGTGTCGCTCGACAAGAAGACCGCGATCGTCACGGGCGCCGCCCGAGGCATCGGGCTTGCCATCGCCTCGCGCCTGGCCGCCGACGGCGCGCGCGTGGCCGTCCTCGACCTGGATGCGCAGGAGGCGCAGGTGGCCGCGGGCAAGATCGGGGCGGGGGCGATGGTCATCGCCGCCGACGTGACCAAGGCGTCGGAGGTCGATGCCGCGATGAGCCGCGTCGTCCAGCAATGGGGCCGGCTCGACATCCTCGTGAACAACGCCGGCATCACGGGCCGCTCCTTTCCCATCTGGGAGCTGTCCGACGAGGACTGGCGGCGCGTGATCGACGTCGACCTCACGAGCGTCTTCCTGTGCTGCCGGGCTGCCGTCAGGATCATGCTCGGGCAGGGCGCCGGACGCATCATCGACATCGCCTCCATCGCCGGCAAGGAAGGCAATCCGGCCCTCGTGCCCTACTCCACCGCCAAGGCGGGCGTCATCGGGCTGACCAAGGCGCTCGCCAAGGAAGTGTGCACCCGGGGGATTCTCGTGCACGCCGTCGCTCCCGCCGTCATCGGGACCGAGCTTCTGCAGCAGATGGAGAAGAGCACCGTCGACCTGC